>JAHDVH010000002.1:631252-946878 GCA_023382385.1 bacterium
CGGGTCCGAAACCGAGCTTTCGTCTCGTCAACCGCCACTCGACCAATTCCCCCGTCTTCTTCAAGAAGTCCAGATAAACGCGCACGTTCTCGACAAACTCAAGATCGCGCCGCGATTCCTTCAGGTTGCACCAGACGTGGTAGATGTTCATACGAGCGAGCTACTTCCCCAGTTTCGCCAGCACCACGCCACCGATTGCCCAGCGTATCGCGTTGTCCACAATATTCACGAGCACGTATCCGGTCGAGAAGCTCCACCACACCCATTGTTCAAGCTGCACGAGCGCGACCCCCACAGTCCCTGCTATGACCACAAACAACACCTTGCCGGAAAATGTCAGATTGGGCACTGTTCGCAGCACCCACAGCATCACAAATGAAACGAGCACCAGCACGAGAAAATCGAGGATCATCGGAAGGGCCATGCCGCTCGTCCCTTCGCGGCGGAATGACATGAAAACGTTGGGGCCTTGCGCGCTTTTGTCCCACGCCTCTTCCTGAGCTTTCTGTCGTTCTTCGGGACTCAGGTTTCTCTCGAGCGCGCCCGCCATCGGCGCGACATAGATTCCCGAGTTCGGCGCTTCGTGCATCAGAATCTCGGCAACCAGATCCTCGTCGCGAAATGTGCAGTAGGTCGCATCATGCCACGGAATCGCCGTGTGAGAGATCGCTCCCCACACAAACATCGCCAAGCCCGCCAGAACTCCCGCCAAAATGAATCGCGTGCTCATTCCGACCTCCGGTGATTTGATGCTTTTGCTACCAGCTCATCCGCTTGCGCAGGTGAGTGATGTGTGCGGTATGATGCCGGCCGTGCCAAGCGGCATAAGCGATGAGACGGTCAACAGTTTCTTCGCCGCGCTCAAAGTGAATGTAGCGCCGCTCAAAGTCCGCAGGCTGCATGGCGTCCAATATTGCCGTCCAGCGCACGTGTAAACCTGTCAGCAGCAACACGGCCGCGGCGGGATCCGTCTTGGTGTCGGCAAGCTTCAGCCATGCGTCGTCATTATATCCGAGAAACTTAGGTCGGTCGTCCGTCAAAGCGTGTTTGGTTCGGCTGTAAAAGATGATGCTTGCATCCGTGATATGATGCACGACCTGCCGCACACTCCAGCCGCCCTCGCGATAGGGAGTTTCAAGCTGTGTGCTGTCGAGCGCGTCAATCGCATTCCCCAGCTCCACGGGCAGCGCGCGAATCTGTTCAAGCTGATTCTTGCGCTCTTCGGCGGTGGACTGTCCCGAATAGTGAAACTTTCCGATCGGATAGCGCAGCGCGTCGTCCACTACCATCCCATCCGTTCACGAAGTTGTGTGATGTGCGCCGTGTGGTGCTGTCCGTGCCAGGCGTAAAGCCCCAGCAGCCACTTCACGTCAAGCGTTTGGCCCTGCCGCTCGGGATGCGTGAACGTGCGGTTGTATTGCTCGTCGCTCAAACTCTCCAGCAACAGAATCCATTTCTCGTGCAGCGCATCCAGAAATTTCAGCGACGGTTCAACGGGTAACCTTCCGTCCGGCGTCATCACCCACGACGTTTGATTGTATGTTTTGACGACGTAATCATCTTCTGTCAGCGCGAACTTCGTACGCATGTAGGCGTTCAAGTGTGAATCGGCCAGATGATGCACAAGCTGTCGCACCGTCCAGCCACCCTCGCGATACGGAGTGTCAAGCTGTGCATCGTTTAATCCCGCCACCGCCGCTCTCAGCTTGGACGGCAGCTCGCGTAGACTCGCAAAGGCTGCTGCGCGCGCTTCGGCCGTCGCCGGTCGCCTGCCGTCAAACTTTCCGATGGGGTATTTCTGCTGTTCAATATCCAAACTCGATGCTCCGCGCTTCTCGTTCTAATGTCTTCTTTCGTTCCACCACTTCAAGCTCTCGTCATACCTCCATTGCAGCCCGAAGTGCCCGCCGTCAAACTCAACGTGCGTGTGCGGCACTTCCGCATCCGTCAGACGCGTGGAGAGAATTCGCGCGCCCCACTGCAAATGAAACTCATCCGCCAGTCCGCACTCGATGTAAAGCCCAGAAAGTTTCTTCAGATTCTCGACGACCGTATCGTCGCCGGCCATTCGCACGGGGTCATGCGTGAGCCAGCGCGCCCACACGTCGTCGCGCAGCTCGCCCGTTTCCAGGTCGAACGGATAGTCGAACCCCCACGGAGAAAGCGGATTCGGAGAATAGCAGGCCGACATCGCCGTGATGTTGATTGCCGGATGCGCAACCTTCTTCAGCGGATTGCCGTAGTGTGCGATCATCTCTTTCGGCGACGAATATTTTCGCAATTCGCGCAGCGCCAAAGGGAACTCCGGCAGATATCCATACTCAAAATAGCTGTCCGCCGAATGCACAAGCGCCCACCCGAACAATTCGGGATGCTTCGCCGCCAGCACGAACGCTCCGTAGCCGCCGGAAGAGATGCCCATCAGCACGGTTTGCTCGGGCGGCAACCCCGCGTGAAATTCTGTCTGCGTCCACGGCAGCAGTTCACCGCAGACAAAATCCTCGTAGTCGCCCGTAGCGCTCGAATTGAGAAACTGTGCGCCGCCCAACCGCGTAAAGCAATCCGGGATCATCACGACGCACGGCGGAATCTTCTGCTCTCTGATGAGCCGTTCGACGCGCTCTGGAAAATTCTCGCCCCACGCGCTCCAATTCAAATGCGAAAGCGAGCTTGCCGTGAATCCCGAGAGCAGCACAATCAGCGGATACTCCCTCGCCTTCGAGTATCCTTCCGGCAGGTACACAGGAATCTCACGCACTGCGTTATCCCCCAGCGGATTGTCCGCGAGACACCGCGAACGGAACTCTTCGATGACTAATTGACCGCGCAGCCGCATCTCATTTCAACAACACTATCTTTTGCACTTGTCTTGCATCTCCCGCCTGCAACACGACCAGATACACTCCGCTCGCCTGCGAGCCGGCGTTCCATGTCAGCACGTGCTCGCCCGCTTCGCGTCGGCCGTTGACCAGCGTCGCAATCTCCCGACCCGTCACATCAAATAGCTTAAGCGTCACGTCGTTCGCATGCGTCAGCGTATAGTTCAGTCGAAACTCCGCATTTCCCGGATTGGGAAACACTGAAAGCGTCGGCATATCCGGCAGCACCGGCCCGCCGTCCCGCGCCGGAGTTCCGGTTTCCCCTACGGCGATAATCTCAAGCAGTTGTCCCGCGTCGTTCGTCACGCGCATCGGAACTTCAAACACTCCATCCTGTGATGGAATGAACATCACCGTGACCGTCATGGACTCGTTCGACTCCAGCAACACTTCAAACGGACAGCAGTCGTTGAAAAACGGCCCGCTCGTCGTCACGTCCGATACAAGCACGTGATCGTTGCCAAGATTACTTATTGTGAACTGTGCGACATCCGTTTGCCCGACTGCGGCGAATAAGCGCACGGTATCTTGGCTTGCCACCAGCACCACTCCCGATGTATCCGGAGCGAAGTAACGCGAGCGCCAGATGCCGCCGCGAAAGTCTGCAAAGTAACCCGCCGCGATGACGTTGATGTATGCGTTGCTCTCGCGCGCGACGCCGAGTTCGGTGATTTCCGCGTCAACACTCAAATCCAGCTCCCACGTGTTGCCGCCGTCTATCGTGCGCCAGACTTGTCCAGTCGCATTCGCCGCGATGCCGCCCGCCACGAACCCCAGCGTGTCGTTCACCATCACCGCCGTGCGCAACGGAATGGACGTCGTCACGCGGCGCGCCGACCATGTCGCTCCGGAATCCGCACTCGCTCTCACCCAGCCCGCAGACGGACTTTCGCGACCGCCGCAAACCAAACCCACCGCGCCGCTCGGCGAAAAGCAGATATCCGCATCGCCCAAAACATCGGCCGAGGGCAGCTGCACCCAACTGATTCCATTATCTACGGAACGCCAGATATGCGAACCGACCGCGACGATCACATTTCCAATAGTTGCGGTTTCGCTGACCCATGTGCCGCTGAAGTGATAAGCGAGCGTATCCCAATTGCGGTTTACACCCATCGAATCATTCCGATAGATATCCGCGTCGAATCCCGCGAAGGCAACGGCTGTTTGTGAATCCGGCGCTGCGATGCCGGTCAACCAGCGCCGCGCAAAAAGACTGGTGTCGGGATGCACGACGTGAATCGGCCCGAATCCGCGCAGCAGGCGCACCGCGCCGTCAAACGTTGTCGTGTTGAAAGCCGTGATATACAGCGTATCATAAATCGCTTCCGTTCGCAGCACGGGACGTGCAGTGATATCGGAGATGAATTTCGGAAAGCGAAAACCCGAGAAGGTGGGGGACTGGCCCGGAGGCGGTTGAGGATCGAGATTGGCCCACGTGCGTCCGCCATCATACGTGCCAAAAACGGTGTGCAGTGTGGCGACAAACGCACGGCCTTCGTGTGTCGTCGCATAGCCCACAGGCACCGCGCCGAACGAATCGGGCATGAACTGCGCCACGTCGTAGAGCGTCTGCACATACACCCACGGCTCATCAAGTGAGCGCGTATTCTCTTCCGGCACTCGAAACTCAGGCAAAACCGCCGGACGTTGCGGAATCAGACGATGCTGCGCGGCGGCCACTGCCGCGCACAGTAACACAATCCAGAGCACAAGTGTATTCCGCGTCCCCATGCGGTGACTCCTACAGCTTATACTTTGGTTTGGGCGGACACGCGCGCAAATAGACAAACACTGCCGCAACCAAGAATCCGGTGTTCTCGAGAACTTTCTGCCAGCCGACCTTGCTCGCAAGTGCAGATGCCGTTGCTGATGCACCGAAACATCCGCAGTCTATATTGAAGCCGCGCAAAACGGCTTGCACTATCATTACGATAAAGATAACCAGCATCACGCTCAATAGCAGCGCCGCACCGCGCCGCAATCGGCTCATGAACAAACATATCGCGCACACCGCTTCCAGCGGCGGCATCAAAATCGCAGCCGCATACACATAATCCTGTCCGATGAGCGGCAGGCTGAAACGGTAGTTGGTAATCGCCTTCGCGAACGCTCCGGGGTCCAGCATTTTCGGCCAGGCGGCATACAAAAACACGCCGGCGAGCAGCAGCCGGAAGCCCCAATCCAAACCCGTCAGTATCTGATCTCGTAAGTTCCTGTGCATAGCATTTTAGTATAGTAATACTCTGTCACAAAGTCAAGGCAAAGTCCCGATATTTTCAAGAAGTTACGTCAAAGATTTGAGACTTTTTTGTGTCCAATCCTCTCGGCTGGAATCATCTGCGGCTTGCGGCTTTTCTCTCCGCTTTTTTCGCCAGCCAAAGCCAAACGAAAACGGGCTCACCCCCGCCGGTAAGCCCGCTTCATCTCCAATCTATTCCTGCGGCAAGTGCTGCACTTGGACCGCCCAATCAGTTCTCGCCGGCTGTCTCAATGAGTTCTGTTTCGGCCGCCCATTCCGCCCAGCCCCCCGTGAACACGGCTAACCTGCCATAGCCATTTGCAAGCGCCCACTCCGACAAGTCGTGCGACAGATGGCAATCGCCTCCGTCACAGTAGATGACAATCAAATCTTCCTTCGGCAGTTCGAGAAACTTCTGTCCGTCCTGATCAAGGTGATCATACGATACGTTAATCGCCCCGGGAATATGCCCCTCCGCATAGAGCTTGGCTTCCCGCGAATCCACAAAATGTATGTTGCTCTTCGTGCGCTTCATATACAGCACCATCGCCGTCGCCAAATCCACTTCATACGGCTGGCTTGACGCCGCGAACAGGCTGTCAGGCTTGGCGGCTCCCTCCGCCGCGAACGACGGCGCAGGCTGCAGTTTGATCGGCTGCGGAAATCCCCACAGCGGTGTATCATTCTTGGTGACAACCCGCGTGCCCAATCCCAGTAGAATCGCTGCGATAACCAATGTCGTAATCTGTTTCGCCAAACTCATGGTTCCTCTGTTGTTTCAACTCCGCGTGAGACGTCGATCTGTTCCGTCAGATAATTGAACGCTTCGTCCACGTCGTCGCAGATCTTGAATAAACTCAAATCCTCCGCCGAAATCACACCCCAGCGGACCAACATGTCAAAATTCACAACGCTGTTCCAGAACTCGCTGCCGTACAGCAATATCGGCAGCTTCCGTCTGATCTTCTGCGTCTGTACCAACGTCAAACACTCGAACAATTCGTCAAAAGTTCCAAATCCGCCTGGAAACGCCACCAACGCGCGAGCCAAATAGACGAACCAATACTTCCGCATAAAGAAGTAGTGGAATTCGAACGTGTAGGGCGGATCGAGATAGCGGTTGACTCCCTGCTCGTGCGGCAGACTGATCGACAGTCCAAGTGTCTTGGCTCCGATCTTGTTCGCGCCGCGATTGGCCGCCTCCATCATTCCCGGACCTGCGCCGCTGCACACGACGTGTCGGTCGCGCGGATCCGGCATCTGCTGATAATGCGCCGCGACCTTCGCCGCCAGCTTTTCCGCTTCGTGATAATAGAATGACAGCCGGTGAAACGACTGCGCGCGCTGCTCCATGATCGCGGGTGTGATTCCCGGTTCATTTTCCCATTGAGCACGCAGCTCAACCAGCCGCTCTTTGTATTCTTCCTCCGGCACCGAGCGCGCTGACCCGAAAAAAACAATCGTGCTCCGGATTTTCTGCAAGCGGAGCCGCGATTGCGGCTCCAGATATTCTCCTAAGATGCGGAGACTGCGCGCGTGCGCGCTGTGCAGAAAGCGGGGATTGTCATACGCCTTGGGATAGAACACCTTGTCGCTTTCAATCAAGTCGCGAGGTCCTTTCTGAATCCGCTGGCAAACCTGCGGATATTAACTCATACCTCATAATGGCGCGGATGGTTCCCCTCACTTCCGCCATCAATTCTGGCTAAGTATTTGTTTTTACGTTTCTTTATTAGGTTCGGGAACATTGGCCGGAGGACAGAAGTTTAACATTTTGAACGGATGGGCAGATTTCTGTAACATATTCATTCTGCTGAACATCCGTCTTTCCCCTGATTCTTCAGCACTTAGAAGACGAACTGTAGATTACCCCTGGCTCGCCCTTGCAACCACCAACACGTGCCCATCGGGATCGCGGAAATAAGCCGCATCATCGCCCCAATTGCGAGCTTGCCACGACGAAAGTTCGGTGGCGCCCGCGCTGATTAATCTTGCGCATTGCGCAGCCGGATCATCACAATGAAAATACAGCTCAGCGCCGGAAAGCTCTCTCGCGCCGACGGCATTGGGAACTATTCCGGTATTCGCGCCGAAACTCTTGCGTTCATAGAGTCCGATCTTTCTGCCGTCAGGCATTTCGAATTCCGCATACACCGGCACATCCACCGTCTGCTTAAACTCGAACGCCGACCGATAGAAGTCTGCGGCGCGCTTCACCTCCGCCACCGCCAGGATAGTCAGAATCTGCTGCATCTCGCCCGCTGCTAACTTTTCAGGTGAATCCACCGAAGCGCCAATTCGCTCTTCATCGTCTCAAAGTTCACCACAGTCTCCTGCGGATGCGCGCCCGCCGGAATCTGTCCGAGATAAATCGCGCGCGTAATCGCCGCCGACGGAAACGATGTCATCTGCCCCATCGCGGAAATTCCGTTCACGTCGTCGCGCAGCACGGTCAGTTCGAGCTTCTCTTCGCGTCCCCCATCACCCTTCGCCCAGACCCGCACCAGCACCATGTCCGGCACATTCTTCGGCAGCATCTCTTCCAACACGTGCGTCAGCAGTTCGCGCGGTGACACGGACGTGCCGCCAAACAAAAAGGCGCGCTTCGACGTAATCCCGATCTCGCGCAAAAACTGTAAATAGTTCGCGTGCCCGGGAAAGCGAATCGTCTTGTAGTCGAGCCTCTGTACCTTGCCGAGCAGCGTGCGCGGCAGCGTGGATGTGCCGCCCGACGTGATAAACGCTTCGAGTTCGCCCACTCCGTCAAAATACAGTGTTTCGATTTCGTCGAGCGACGGCACCTTGACTTCCACTCCGTTGCGGATTTCGCGCGCGTCTTCCAGATACTCGTTGAGCAGCCCGTGAATCGAGAAAACCTGTGCATATTTTAATCTGCCGGTTGGGTCTTTGGGCAAACCGCCCACCCGTACGTGCACATCATCACACTTTTCGAAGCGGTGCACAAGCTCCCACGCCAGAATGTTCGTCAGTCCGGGCGCCAGTCCGGTGTCGGGAATCAAACACACTCCCTTGGCCTTCGCTTCGGCGTCCTTCGACAAAATCTTGTCGGTGACTTCCGGATTGCCGCCGAGATCCACGAACGACACGCCGTTCTCAAGACACGCGCGGGCAATCTGCGGATTGAGAAAATACGGCACACACGACTGGCAGACCTTGATGCCTTTCAGTACCTTGTCCAGCGACTCGTCGCGCTGTACGTCAACGACGACGCCTTCGACGTGTTCGGAATTCAGCCACTGAATGGCCTCGTCCACTGCGCCGCGCGAGAGGTCTGCAAGTCTGACGCGGTATGGCCCTTCGGGGTGATGCACAAAAAAGTGCGCTGCGACGCGGCCCATCAGACCCGCGCCAAGAATCAGAATTTCAGGTTGCATGGAGTTCTATCGTTCCACTCAAAGCGGAACGTTTAAGCTGGTTCAAGCTCGTGTTCGGAGCGCGGCAACGGCTGTTTCAACAGCGAGCCGTCCGTGTCAACCAGCACATTGAGACGGAAAGTTAAAAGATCTTTCTTTATCGGTGGATATTCGCGCGCGATGCGCTCTGCGTCCAGCAGTGTCTTGACTTTGAGCAGCCACATGCCGCCGACCGACGAAAGGTAGCGGCCGCAGGCAAGCAGGTTGCCGTGATTTCTCAAGGTCTCAAGATAGGCCGCGATGTCGCGGCGCTGCGCATTCATGATGCGCTTGGAGGTTCCGGGTCGTCCTGCGAAATGTACCTGAACAATGTAGCCGTCCGGTACTTCCGGCATCATGTGGCGTTGCGGGCGTCGCGGGCGCGAGCCGCGTCCTTGTCTTACAAAACTCATAGCCTTGTTACATCTGTCAGTTAGGTGAAATGGTTGCCACTCATCATCTGCTCCCCAGAGAATTTGCTGAACCTGCATTTCTGTCACGCGTGGCCCGTGAGGGTTCGGCGTAACACTTCCCCTAAACCTGTCGCCGCGGGTCTCCCGCCCGCAGCCGCTCTATCTCAAGATTGTCGCAAGTTCCGTGTGTCGCACGTGTCCCGGAAAATCATGCTCGTCTACGTGTGACAAAAACTCCTCGACATCCTGCTCGCTCACAGATTCGGCGACTTTGCCGATCTTCTCCAAATAATACCCGCCCCACGAATTCTGCATCATCTGCATCGCGGCTTCGTCCGGAAATCCCGTCATCTTCAAATGCAAAACGGTCTTTCCCTGCTGTGGTTCAAGTGTGAACTCCTGCCGCACAAGATAGCTGCCCTCTTCAGGCTCTTCGGGATTCACGGGAACCGCCACCAGCGCGGCCAGTCGTTCGCACACGTCATAGAGCAGAATCTCCGCTTCGAACAATGTGCCCTCTTCGTTGCGTGCGCGCAGCTTCCCGCCGACCCGCCCGTCATTCTGCCCCCAGCGGTTACCGTCCCACTTCGTCGTATACTTCGGATCCGTCAGCGCCAGCCATACTTTTTCCACCGACGCCGGTGCCGCATAGTTTAATGTGAATGTGTGCATAAGTGAGAATACTCTACTCCTTGCCTCGATTGTTCCAAGGAGGATTGGATTTCGAAATTAACGATTGCTCTAAACCTATTATCTCGCAAGTAATTCCCGACCCAGCTTCAGAAACGCCTCAGCTCTGACTATTTGTTGTTCCGATGCCTCGTGGGTGTCCTGAAAAACATTGTCATAGTCCGAGCTGTTTCGACGGTCAAAGGCTGTTGTTATGAACCTGTGGTAGTCTTTATCAACTTGTCCGGTCTTCACCCAGTTATCGTGAAAGGCAGAAATCAGAGCTGAATGGCTCTTGTATCGCTTCTCAAATTCGGACATGAGTGCACATACTACGTAAAACATCACATAGTACGATCTTGAGTTGGCATCGTTGCATAGACCATCCTTAAGGAGAAGTCGCGCGCCACGCAATGCATCGTCCGCTTTCGCAAGCCACCTCCTCTGCTCGTCGGTCAAACTCTGACCCCCTCGTTTGCGGCGTTCCGATAAATCCTGCGGTTTCTCGCTTCAAAATCTCGCCGCGACACCACTACGGTTGAAATCAACGCTCCCAATTCCCCTGACAACTCCGCTGTGATATAACTGATGCGCTCAAGCTCGTCCGAGTGCTGAACCTCCCCTTCCAGCACCACCAGCACATCTACATCGGAATCCTCCGTCGCATCACCGCGAGCTTGTGAGCCGAACAGAATCAATTGCGACAGCCGTTCTCCGTAGAGTTCCGTCAGCCTCAGCTTCAACTCGGCAAGAATGGGTCTTAAGGCTTCGTTCATTTCTTATACATCAATCGCCGTCGCGTATTTCGCGTTCTTCTCGATGAACTCGCGGCGCGGTTCGACGGCATCGCCCATCAGCATCGAGAACGTGTGGTCCGCCGCGGCAGCATCTTCGAGTGTCACATTCAACAGCACGCGGTGTTCGGGATCCATCGTGGTTTCCCATAACTGATCCGGATTCATTTCACCGAGTCCCTTGTAACGCTGCACCACCACGCCCTGCGCCCCGCCGAATTCTCCGTTGATAATTTTGTCTCGTTCGATTTCGTCCATCGCATAGCGCTTCTTCTTGCCCTTCCATACGCCGTAGAGTGGCGGCTGCGCGATAAACATCCGCCCCTGTTCGATCAGCGGCCGTTGATAGCGGAAGAAGAACGTCAGGAGTAGCGTGCGAATGTGCTGCCCGTCCACGTCCGCGTCGGTCATGATAATTATCTTTCCATAGCGGCACTTGCTGATATCGAAATCCTCTTCGGTTGCGATACCCGCGCCGATGGCAGTTATCAGCGTGCGCAATTCCTCGTTGCCGAGAATCTTGTCGAGCCGTGCCTTTTCGACGTTGATGACTTTTCCGCGCAGCGGCAGAATCGCCTGAAACTCGCGGTTGCGTCCCTGCTTCGCCGAGCCGCCCGCCGAGTCGCCCTCGACGATGAACAGCTCCGAGCGCTCGATGTCCTTGGTCGAACAATCCGCAAGTTTGCCCGGCAGGCTTCCCGATTCTAATGCTGTCTTCCGTCGCGTGAGATCGCGCGCCTTGCGGGCCGCTTCGCGTGCCCGCGCCGCTAAAATGGACTTCTCTACAATCTTCTTCGCTTCGTGCGGATGCTCTTCAAAGTATTCCGCGAGCTTTTCGTTCACCGCCTGCTCAACGATGCCCTTGACTTCGCCGTTGCCGAGCTTGGTCTTCGTCTGACCTTCAAACTGCGGCTCCTGCACGCGTACCGAAATCACCGCCGTCAACCCCTCCCGCACGTCGTCTCCCGACAACGACATCTTCTCGTTCTTGAACAGCTTGCTCTTCGCGGCATAGTTGTTCAGCGTGCGGGTCAGTGCGGCTTTGAAGCCCACCAGATGCGTGCCGCCTTCGATCGTGTGGATGTTGTTGACGTAGGTGACGATGTTGTCCGTGTAGCCGTCGTTGTATTGCAGCGCGATTTCAATCGGCACTCCTTCGCGGTCTACGGCGAAATAGATCGGCTTCGCCTGCAGCGGCGTGCGGTTCTCGTCGAGATACTTCACGAATTCCGCGATGCCGCCTTTGAATTCGAACGTGGCCTGCGTGCCGTCGCGCTTGTCCTCGGCGACAATCTTCAATCCGCGATTCAAGTAGGCAAGTTCGCGCAGGCGTTCGAGCAGGGTGTCGAACACAAAATCGATGTTCTTGAAAATCTGCGCATCCGGCATAAACGTCACCGTCGTGCCGCGTCCGCGCGCGCGGCCCAGCTCTTTGACGGGACCCTCAGGAATTCCACGGCGGTAGGTCTGTTCATAGCGTGTGCCGTCGCGCACCACCTCCGCCTTCAGCCATTCCGAAAGCGCGTTCACAACGGACACGCCGACGCCGTGCAGACCGCCCGAGACTTTATAGGAATCCTTGTCGAACTTTCCGCCCGCATGAAGCACGGTCATTACGACTTCGAGTGAAGACTTCTTTTCAGTCGGATGCATTTCGACGGGGATGCCGCGCCCGTTGTCGCGCACGCTTACCGAGCCGTCGGTGTTGACAGTCATCTCGATTTCTGTGCAGTGTCCGGCCATCGCTTCGTCCACGGAGTTGTCCACCACCTCATAGACGAGGTGATGCAAACCGCGCGTGCCGATGTCGCCGATATACATGGCCGGGCGCTTGCGCACGGCCTCCAGTCCTTTGAGCACCGTAATAGACGATGCGCCGTAATCTTTGCTCACTTTGCTATCAAATAGTGTATCGGACATGTGGGAAATCGGAACTATTCTTGTTACCCAACTTTACTCATCGTTCGCCGTATCGCCGGGTGAAGCTTCATCGGACTCGCCGAGGTTGCGGTTGTGACGTTGTTCATCACGCATTCTATCTAAGAACTGCCTCAGCGCTTGCATTGTCACCATGCTCGGGTCCCGTTCTACTTGCCGAAGAGCAGCGCGCACGGCTTCAATATCGGCGTTATGCGACTGGGTTTTAACGTATTCGAGAAACTTTATAATAGACTTATTGGCCAAAGTGGCTTTTTGTGCTTCTAAGATTGCGTGGTCTTGGCCCAATTGTGGAATTAACGCCCGCATTCTCTCTTCCCAATCTTTCATTTGCGCTCTTCGCTCGGTGACCTCTTGCCTGACTTCTCGCACTTCCCTTGTGGCCGCCTCAACAGACGATTCCTTGTCAGAAAGCGCTTCAATGTGCTTTGTCGCGAACTCTATGAATTGGTCGTTCTGATAAAACCATACTTGTTGACCTGTGGTCTCGGCAAACTCTTGAACGAGTTGTGGATGAGGTCCAACAATATTTTTGTCTATCTTCTGCCACCAATCATCCTTGTTTTCTTCTGTCACAAAAATTGTTGGTTTTTTGTCTGATTTTGCCTTGTCAATCAGTTGGAACCAAATAATAACATCTCCTGCCGCTCGCTCATTACCCTTCTTGGTATCTGTAACGCCTGGCCTAATCCCTTTTCCCAATCTTTCCATCGCTTCTTTTATCTTTTCTGCATGGGTTTTTTCATCGTAAGGGCTACCAACAGATTTCTCGAAGTATCGGTCTAGTTTTGTGCGAAGTTCGTCGTTGTTAAGGTCTTCAGGATGATTCGTTTTGGCGTCTACAATCTTTCTTCTCAGGTCATCGAGTGTCCTGGCAAAAGACGACTGAAGTTCGTCAGGGTTAAGCATCGAATGGCGCCTGCGCTTGTCTAACAGCTCCTTAAGACTATTGCCGAAATCGCCTAACTTTTGGTCTATCGCCTTGTAATGATCCAACTGTTCGACGATTGTCTTGATTCTATTCTTCTGGTACTCGAAAGCCGCTTGATGTGTGAGCCAGAGCTGAGCCTGCAATTTGTCCATTGCAGAGAAGAACAATTCTCGTGTCTCAGAAGTGTATGCGTAGAATTGCAAAAGTGCATTGGCATCAAATGAAATAATTGCGTTTTTCCAAAGTTCTTCGAACTCTGCCTCGCTTGGCCTATAATAACCCCTGAAGAGGTTTTTCAATTATCTTCACTCCGTGTTGAGCGCACCTGCGAACCGAACAGCACAGGCTTCGCCAGTCGCTCGCCATAGTGAGCGGGCAGTGCGTTGCGTGGTTCGGTGCAAATTACTTGGATGTTCTGAATCGCGTTACACCGCCACTCTTCTCTTGTCCAGCCATGCCGCGACTAAGCTGAAGACGACATACATCGCCAGGCCCGTGCCCGCCAGCGCCGTCGTGGTGGGCGGAGCTTCACCCGAAAAAGTCGTCATCGCGAAGGTGCCGAGCAAAAGCAGGCACAAGACAATCATTCCCCATCTGCCGCGTTTCCCGTCGGGTTTTGTCGCGCGCAGGTAGACCCACAAACCGCCGAGCAACAGCGCGCCCTCCAATACAACTGTGGCGATCTTGCTGTTCCACAACCCAAGTCCCACCATCGGCGAATCGCCGAACGCCAGCGGCAGATCGGGCAGATGCACCGGCACATCCAGAAACCAATGCGAGAGCGCGACCGCGCCGAGAATCAGCGCCGCACGCGCATTCCACACCATCCGCGCAACACCATACACCAGCACGCTCCACACAACCGCCATCAGCAGACTGTGTGAAAACGGATAGGAAATGAAATTCAACGGACTCGCCGCCGTATATCCGGGACGAATCTCAACCTGTTCGAGGCCTGTCAGAATAAACAGCGTCCACAGAATATCAATTATCTGTGTGGCGACGAACAGCCAGCCGAGCGAAATCTTCGGCTCAACTTTCTTCGCCGCCAGCGCGACGCCATAGTGCCCGATAAACAAATTCTACTCCCCTGAATAATTGCTCGCCGCGCGGGTGAAGCAGAGGGAATCGCTCCACCCGCGCAGCGAAAGTTCATCGCTCTCTCCATTGCGGGATTCTGCTTGTTCGCGCAGGCAAACCCGCAAGGCCGGCGTCCTTATGCTTCGACCAGAACGCCCTCGCGCGCGGCTTCCATGTGCTCAACTGTTTCGGCGGCCTGGAAATTGGCAAACGTCACAGGGAAGGCGTCAATCTCTTCAATCGTCTTTTTGCCGGCGAGACTTTGCAGAATCCGGTTCATGCCGAATCCGCAGCCCGCGTGCGGCAGCGCGTGGCTCGACACCTGCTCGATATACGGCGCGAAGTCCGCCAGCACCGAAGCTTCCACTTCGCCTTCGGTCACGTTCTTGCCGGCGCGCGCAAACCACTCGAAGCGGCGCGACACCAGATGCTCGAACATGATGGAATTCGTCAGACGCTCCTTGAGCAAATCGAGCAGATGCAGACGTACTGCCGCGCCCACCGACTCGCCGCTGCCGGGCAGAATCAAATCTGCGCTGTCGATGCGGCCCTTGCCGTCGGGATACATGTTAAAGAACTTGATCACGCGCAACTCGCGACCTTCGAGTTCCGGATGCTCCCACATCGGGTCGGGGAACTTCGTCAGAAAGACCGGACCATACATCTCGGCGAGCTTCAGCTCCTGCCAATGCGTGAAGTCCATTCCCCACTCAATCGCTTCGCCGTCTTTCTTCAGCACGGCAATCGCTTCGTCGTAGGTTAGCTTCGCAAACGGCGTCGTCGCCCACTTGTGCAGCTTCTTCGCGTGCGCGTTGCTGATACCGAGTTCGTGCGCGTGCGCGCTGATGTTCGAGGCCAGCGCCTGCACGAATCCCTGAATCTCCTGCAGCAGTGCGCCGTAGAGTTCCGTCTGTTCGCCTGTGAATTCGATTTCATGCAGGCTGAACTCCATGCAGTGGCGGCCATCCGAGGGATTGTGCCGCTCGCCGCGAAAACTTCTGCCGACCGTAAATGTTTTGGGAAAGAGTCCGAGCGCACCTTCGAGGTGCAGCTGTCCGGTCTGTTTCAGAAAGACCGGCTGCGCGGCCCAATTCAAACTTGAATCGAGCGACGCTTCCATCAGAGAATCCACAAACTCGCAGGCTCCCGACGCGCGCACCATCGAAGGCACTTCGACATAGTGATAACCGCGCGCCCACCAATGACAAAAACTGGTTTGCGTGGAAAGGTGCCACAGCTTGACTTGCTGTTCGAGGGTCATAATCATACTCCTTGTTTTGAAACCGTGAAATGTTTCGGTGCGGCTCTCTGTCCGCGCCATTCCGAATTGAAGCGGCGGCTCGCTGTCCGCCATTACTTACCGGTTCTTCCGGAGCAGGCCCTGCCTGCGTGTGTGTGTGTTGTTTTGTGGATGCTCCTGTTTTTCTTCTACGGTTGACTCATCATCGCTTTAAAGAACTGCCAATCGAGATAATTCTGATATGCCTTCTTTTCCCAATCATTCAGCAGCTCTGGATTGAAATCCTCGGATTCCGGAACCAGCATCGGACCCCACGGATCGGGAAACGGCACGTCATCTATTGGACTTTTTGCCTTTGTGGTTTTCGCTTTAGGCTTCAGCGCAGACTTCCTGTTCGCTGGAATCTTCTTCATGACGCTTGCTCCTTGCATTATGGCTAATGACGAGCTGAACCACTTGATCATTTGCTCTAATCCGCCGGCTCAAATCCCCAAATCCGGTGGTGCAATTCCCGCTCGGTTCACCACACCTAAATCCGATAAATATACGAATTTTCAGCCTTTTATTACAACTGCAAGGGTTGGGAATAAATATTGCGAATATACTTAGTAGGCTTGCGCGATTCGACATACGGAGGATAGGCTCATGGCTCAGAACTTCAACCAACTTACCACCACACGGACGGCCCAAATTTGGGTCGGCGCGCTCAGCGCAATCGTGTTTATCGTGTTGATTTCCGGTCACTTAATATCCTTGCGCGACCGCACGTTGGTCGCTTCGGCCCTGCAGGATGCCAATCGATTCCGGCAGGCCCTGGCCTCCTTTGAAATAGACTACGGCCGCTTTCCCGCCGACAGCGTTGCCAACCCCTTTCAGTTTGTCGGCGAACTGCGCGACCCCAATGGCAGACCGTATCTCAAGCTGCCGTCTGATACGGAATATATCAGCTTCAGCTATGTTCCCGCGCCGGATGGTGATGGCTATACCATCGTGATTCAGGCCCGCGACCGCAAAAATACACCGATCGTCGCCAATCCCGCAACGGTTTCTGCTCAGCCCGAGGGTTGAGTTTCGCCAAGCCTGTGGCAACCTGTTTTCGCGCAGGTTGCAAATCGCCCTTGCACAACACCAAGACTCGTCCGGAGGGCGGGTCTTCTGCTCTTTGTAAATCAAATAAAAACAGTTTTCTTCCTGTGGCACTTTGGTTGCTTTTTCCGGAGCAGAACCTTGGGAAGGAGACCCCATATGCGGCACCAACGCGGATTCACCTTGATTGAGTTGCTGGTCGTGATACTTGTGCTTGGCATTATCGCGGCAATCGCGATTCCCCGTTTTCTGGAAGCACGCGACCGTGCGAGCGTGACGGCGGCGGTCTCCGATGTGGACCACTTCCGCAAGGCACTCGCGGTCTACGAGATCGACTACGGCATGTTTCCGGATCAGAGTTTTGCCAACGTGTCGGCCATTGTCTCCGCCTTGGTTGACCCGGCGGGGAATGACTACATGATATTGCCGGACGGCCAGAATTTCACTTCTTTCAGCTATTCACCCATCAACAGCGGGGAGAGCTACGAAATACAAGTCGTTGCCACAGATCACCGCAATACGGCCGTAGTGGCCGATCCGAACGGCGCCGCCGTTCAGTAGGTGCCCCCCCATAGCACCGTTTCGTGCGCTGCTGCGCACACACTCTTTTGCAAAGAGCGACTCGATTGAGTCGCTCTTTCAGTTCAGTCATCTATTGTGCCCACGGTGTTCCGCCTCCATCCTGGAGGGGACGCGCACATCAGGCCGGTGCCCAGCCACTCGTGGCCATCCACCAGACACCGACCGCGACCAGCCCGACCAACGCCAGATAATATACCCTGCGCAACACAACAAACTTGCTTGCGAATTCCGGCTGGGCGGCGCGTCGTTTTTCCTGACGCCACCACCAGAATTCGAGCAATGCCCACGCCGTGATTAGTGCGACCGTCACAACGGTTTTCATACTTCCGCTTTCTCGCTTCGCCGCATCCTGCTACGGCATCATTTCAACTGAGGTGCGCGCGAGCGACGGATTTTCCGCCCACGCCGTGACGACAGCTTTGCGCTTTTTGACGGCGACGCGGCGCTTCATGTCTTCCAGTTCTATATAGGACGTGTCGGCCCAGCAGACTTCGTGTTTCTTGTAGGCCTCGAGTTTCATGCACAGCTTGCCGACGGGGACGCGAGTGGAATCATCGCGTGAGGCGGTGGTCCAGGCTTTTCCGATAGACTTTTGATAGATCCACGCGTATTTGGTTTCCACAACCACATGCAGCCACGGCAGCCCTGCTGTGGTGTCCCCCGACGACGCGCTGGCGGTTTTGATTTCTTCTTCGCGTTCTTCGCTTGCTCCCGCAGTCACCAGCGGCAGGTCATAGCGCGTGACTTCCGTCCGCGGCCAGAGCGAGGCGACGAGCATGAGTGTGACAACTGCGCCCAGAAACTTATTCATCAACTTCTCCCGTTTTCGTTTCACTTATATTCATCCTATTTCCCTCTTCTTTCATACTCTTTGATGGCGTCGGGGAGCAATTCTTCGAGCTGTTTGATGCGCCGCTCATCGGTTGGATGAGTTGAGAGAAATGCCGGAACGCTTCCGCCCGGGTCTTTATATTCCTTGAAGCGCTTCCAGAAATTCACCGCTTCGCGCGGGTCATATCCGGCGCGCGCCATATACATCAAGCCCATGCGGTCGGCCTCAAGCTCCTGCGAGCGCGAATGCGGCAGCGTGCGGCCCAGCGTGGTGCCCGCGCCGTAAGCCATGAGCGCAATCTGTCGCGTCTCTTCGGGCTTGTTCGACAACGCAATATCGAGCGCGACGCCGCCCAGCTGAATCAAGAGCTGTTCACTAACACGCTCTCCGCCGTGCCGAGCGGTGGCGTGCGCGACTTCGTGTCCCATCACCGCGGCCAAGCCGGCTTCGTTCTTGGTAATCGGCAGGATACCTGTGTAGATACCGATTTTTCCGCCGGGTAAACAGAAAGCGTTCGGCACCTCCGACTTGAAGCAGACATACTCCCACTGCGCGTTGGGCAATCTCACAACGCCGGAAATCTTGCGTCCGACTTTTTCCACCAGCGCCTGCTGCGCGGAATCCGTCGTGCGCGGCGTGTTGGCTTTGATATCGTTGAAGGCTGTTAATCCGAGCTGCGCCTCTTGAGACGAATTCAAGAGCATCAATCCCTTACGTCCCGTTTCGGGGTTGGTATAGCACGTGACGACCAACGCCAGTGCCAACAGTGCTCCTATCCATCCAAGCTTCTTCATGTTCTTCTCCCTTATGATTGTTCCGTCGTCGCGCGCCGGGGAATCACGCTAATTCAGAAATATCTCTTTTACCACGCCCTTGCCGACCACTTGTTCGATCCGGCCAAGCAGTTCGGGTTTGGTGTGGTGCAGCGTCGCCCGCCAGACGTCGTGGTCGCAGAGCACCATCAGCCGCCCGCGCTCCAACCCCTGAACGTGCGCATATTTGGCAATCTGTTCGCCCACGATTTCCACCCAATGCTCTTCGATCTGCGCCAGGCGCAACCCTTTCTGATACTTCTTGTCGCGCAGCAGGGAATCGAGAATCTTATTGATGGGGATGGTCTTCATATCTATAATTTACAACTTCCTGTTCCATTCTCAAGTGCTTTTTGACAGAAAAGCACAACCCCCGGCGCCGCACGCCGAGGGTTGCTAATAGCCCGCCAATGTTCTCGAACGAGTCTCTGCCGCGGCCTTCAGTTGAGCCGGACCGGCATGATCAGCATCAGCAGGTCTTCATTTTCTTCCTGTTCAGTCGGCTTCACGATGCCCGCGGAGGTGGATGAGCCCAGCTCAAACCGCACGTCCGTCGTGTCTATTTGCCGCAGCATGTCCGAGACATAGTTTGCATTATATCCGACGTCCATCGGCTCGCCGGAGTATTCACAGGGCACGCTTTCGTAGCCTTCGTTGCCCTGCTCGATGTCTTCCACTTTGATTTGCATCTCCTGCTTTTCCAGATGCACACGAATCTGCCGCGAAATCTCGTTTGCGAAGACGTTTGCGCGGCGCACTGCGGATAACAGCGAGTCCAATCCCACCGTCAAAACATTCTTGTTTTCTGACGGAATCACCGCTTCATAGTTCGGATAGCGGCCTTCAATCAAGCGCGTAATCAACGTCGTGTTCCCTGCACGAAAGCCTAATTGTGAGCCTGCAAATCCGATTTCCACCTCGCCTTCCCCTTCGCTGATGCGCTGCACGGCCTGCATCGCTTTGGCAGGCACGATAGCCGTTTGCGGATCCCCTTTGAACCCGTTAGACGGCGCGGTGATCTTCACCAAACGATGCCCATCTGTCGACACTAAGCGGAAATGCTGCTTGGAAAGTTCGAGGCAGACACCCGTCAACTGCGGACGCAATTCGTCGCGAGACACAGCAAACAACACCTTACCTATCATCCGGCGCAATTTCTGGCGCGGCATCTTGAACACTTGTGTTTCCGAGAGTTGCGGCACTTGCGGATAGACGTCCACCGACTCGGCAGAGCATTGATACTTCTTGCCTTCCGTGTCGGTTATGGTAATGCGATGTTCCTTGCTCGCTTCAATCGTCACCGTCACATCAGGTAAGCTGCGCATGAGATCAAGGAATTTGCGCGACGGCAGTAACGTGCGTCCGTCTTTCTGACCCTGCACTTCTATTTCAGTCTGCATCGTGACTTCGATGTCCGATCCCGTCAGCACGAGTCGATTACCCTTGAGTTCCGCAAGAAAATGCGACAACACCGGCATGGGGCTTTTTTGCGGAACGACCGTTGCGAGCGGGGCTAAGGCTTGTGCCAAGCTGCTTTGTGGAGCGGAAAATTTCATGGAAGTATTCTGATCCGAGAGATGAGAGAGAGATTATAAAAGAATGGTTGTAGTAGTAGAGGGCGTGAATTCGTGGACAACTGCGCTTACTGCTTGGATTCTCTGAACTCTGTCGTGCCGATAACCGAGTGCATGTCCGCCTTCACTTATCCCCTCTGTGTCCGTAGTCTCCGAAACTCTGTGCCGCTTTAAACGCTATTCACTCCGTGAACGCACTTGCCCACAGGTTTGCGGACTGCTATTCACATACTTGTCCGCACAATCGGTCCGAGCGAAAGTCTGCGTTCAAGATCGTTCAAAGCGGCAACCGTTTGCACATCTTCTGTCTTGCGCTGTTCGGCAATCGTATCGCGCGCATGAATGACAGTGGAATGATCGCGTCCGCCGAATAGTCCGCCGATGGCCTTCAAAGAATGTTCCGTCAATTCCGTCATTAGATACATGGCAATCATCCGCGCGTAAGCAATTTCCTTCTTACGCGATTTGCCGCGCAGCGCATCCTGACTGACTCGGAAATAATCGGCAACAGATTGTTGGATCAGCTCAACCGGTGGACGGCCCATGCGGCGACCGGTTTTTTCCTGAATCACGCGCTGCGCAAGTTCGAGTGTCGCAGGCACGCGGCCGAATTGACAATGCGCCACCAGAGCCGCGAACGCACCCTCCAACTCACGAACATTGCTGGTGATGTGAGTAGACAACAGATCCGCCACAGCTAAAGGCAACGGGAAATTCTCGAACTTCGCGCGATCCTGTAGAATCGCCAGGCGCGTTTCATACGTCGGCGGGTTGACGTTCGTGACCAGCCCGGAATCAAAGCGCGAAATCAACCGTTCATCAAATCCCGCCAGTTCATGCACGGGACGATCCGACGTCATCACAATCCGCCTGCCGCTCTGATGCAGCGCATTAAAGGCGTGGAAAAATTCAGTCTGCGTGCGCTCTTTCGTGGCGAAGAACTGAATGTCATCCACCAATAAGAGATCCACGTTGCGGTATTTATCCGTGAAGTCCGAGCTTTGCTGCAGCCGCACAGATTGAATAAAATCCTGAGTGAAACGCTCGGAAGAGACATAACGAACGCGGATACCGTCATTGCGTCGCACTGACAATACGCGGTTGCCGATCGACTGCAGCAGATGAGTCTTGCCCAACCCAGTGCCGCCGTAGATCAACAGCGGATTCCAGAGAGTAGGTCTTGATAAATCAGAAATAGCAAGACAGGCCGCGCGCGCAAAACTGTTGCAATCGCCTTCCACAAAGTTCTCGAAGCGATAGCGGGGATTGAGATTGGCCTCTGCGGCGGCTTCGGCTACGCTGGCACTGCGGGAATGATGGCCATTGGCTTCCGCAACGGGAGCCTCTGGAGATGCGGGCGGCGTGAAGCGCAGATTGCGTTGACGCGGAATTTCACCCGAACCCTGCACGCGCACGCGCACGCGAATTGGTTCGCCGGTATTTTCCAGCGCAACAGCTTCCAAGCCCGGCACGAAGTGTTCTTCGACGAACTCACGATGAAACTTCGAAGGGGCTAACAATGTCAGCACGCGATCTTCGAGTTTCTCAGGCTTCAGCGTTTCGATCCACGAACTAAAGGTAGTTTCCGAAACGGACGGCGCGACCGCAGACACAATGGACGCCCAGAGTTCGATTGCTGCCGGAGAATCTACAGAGGCCATAGATACGTTACTTTATTCGGAGTTTCAGGAGAGAGTAGGATACGCAGAATCACGTCTTCGCCCCCGAAGACGACCGTTCAAACCGAGACGGGCTCATAATATAGCACATCCTCAAGGATTGTCAACGAGAATAACTTCTCTTTTAACTCATACTTACGAACGTTAGAGAGTTGTTAATACGTGCTCTGATGTGGAGAACTGGGGTCATTTCGAGAGGCAAGCGAGAATCCGAGGCGAGACTCGTCTTCAACTTGGCCCATCGGTCATAATTTCCCCGCAAATCAGTTCAAAGAAAACTGGCAAGATCTGCCCAGCCCGACCGAACCACAGAATGAGCAGTCGACGTAGCCGCTTAACTCTTGTCGGACAACGCAGATTTCCAAACTCTCGCATTCGCGCCTCTTGGTATCTCCCGCACGAAAAGACCAAGCAAGCAAAAACAAACACTTGACTATTGGGGTTTCAGAAGAACCGATAAACAAGCGGTTGCCAAAATAACTCGATTTGCATATTTTTCAGGTTCGCCTGCAATGTTAAGAAAAGAATTGAAATAAAAGGGTAATTCGAACCATGAAGAGAACTTACCAGCCATCGCGCCGCCGCCGCCGCAATCGCCACGGTTTTCGCGAGCGGATGGCCACCAAGAACGGACGCCGGGTGCTTGCCCGTCGTCGCGCTAAGGGCCGCAAGCGCTTGACGGTCTCGGATGAACGACACTAAGTTCCGCCCTTCCGAGCGCCTGTCGGGCCGTTCGGAGCTGGAACGGGTACGCAAATTGGGCCAGCGCCGGACACTCCCGGAGCTGGTTCTTTTTTTTTGCCCGGCCAGGCCGAGCGCAAGCTGGCCTGCTCCGCGCTGCGTAAGGTAGGCACGGCCGTCGTGCGCAACCGCCATCGGCGCAAACTCAAAGAATTCTATCGCTTAAACAAGCATCTTTGGCGCGAGGAAACGCACTTTTTCTGCCTGTTTCGAGCCGAAATCAGCGACTGGAAAGACTTTGAGCATCGGCTGGCTGAACGGCTGAAAACCCTTTGAGTTTCACGTTTCATAGTCCCATTTTTCTCCCTTGTCCTGGCTGGTTATCCAATTGATCCGCGCCTATCAGGCGACGCTCGGCCCGCATTTGGGCGGTCGTTGTCGGTTTCATCCTTCGTGCTCAGAATATGCCATTGAAGCATTTAAGAAAAAAGGATTTGTCGTTGGACTTACACTTTCTTTGCGACGCATTGTAAAATGCGGCCCCTGGCACCCGGGAGGCGTAGACCTTGTGCCAGAGTCAAAAAGAACAACAACCTAACCAAAGAATATCGTGTTTGATCGCAATACCCTCATCGCCCTGGTGCTGGTCGGCCTGATTCTGCTTGGCCTGCCATATTACTACAAGCTGATCGCCCCGCCCGCTCCGCCGACCCCGCCAGTTGAAACAGTTATCGAAACCGCCCCGACTGAAACGGCCAAGAAAGCGGCAGATGAAGCAGCGAAGCCGACTTCCGAAATCGTGGCCGCGGATAGCTCGGCGATTCTGAATCCCGCGAGCTTCGATTCAACTCTTCTCAAGCCCTCGCGGCCCTACACGGCCACCGCCGTGGAAATCGAAACTCCGCTCTATAAGATGATGCTTGGCTCCGACGGTCGCGTCACTTCGTATGAATTGAGAGCGTACGAGATCAAGAACGGTCCGCAGGTGAATCTGCATCAGGCCGCCCAGAAACTGGATCCGGCGCTCGGCACGTGGGATTTGGATTTGGGTCCGCGCAACCTGACCACGCTGCACGATCTCTATTTTGAGGCAAGCCGTCCGCGCCTGTTTGTTCCTTCCGGACGCGATTCGCTCGAGTTGAATTACGAGTCTCCGGACGGCAAGCGGCTGACGCTGTTCTATATTGTGGATGCCGCGCAATACGGATTCACACTCAACATCAAGGCTAATGGCTTCACGCAAACCGATACGCGCGAATACAGGTTGACGTGGCAGGGCGGCGTGCCTTCGACGGAACCGGATCCGCGTTCGGATGTTGAATTCGGCGGCAGCTACGCACAGATCGGACAGGAACTGGAGGAGATCAAACTCGGCAACAATCCGAAGGTGGATTTCACTGCTACGGGCCGCACGTCGTTTGTCGCGACTCGATCAAAGTATTTTATCGCCGCGCTGATTCCTTCCGAAGCGGCGGCGGGCGCAGATCTGTCGGGCCGTTCGCGCGCGCCGGCCGACCCCACCGTTCCACATCTATATGATGCGACGCTGCGACTGGCCTGGGAAGGTCCGGCGATCGAACAGCGCGTGCACGTCTACTGGGGACCGATCAAGAAAGAGAATCTCGAAGTCTTTGAAGTCGGCCTCGAGAACACGATGAACTGGGGCTGGGCGATTGTCAAGCCGTTCTCGCTGGCCGTGTTGTGGCTGCTGCGCTTCTTCGGCAAGTTCATCGCGAATTATGGCATTGTCATTATTCTCTTCTCCATCATTGTCAAGGTGGTGCTCTGGCCGCTGACGCGCAAGTCGCAGGTGGCGATGAAGAAGATGGCGATGCTGAAGCCCGAGATTGAAGCGCTCAAAGAGAAGCACGCGAAGAATCCTCAGGCCGTCAACAAGGCGATGATGGAGCTGTACAAAGAGCGCGGCGTCAATCCAGCGGCGGGCTGCATTCCGCTGCTGATTCAGATGCCGATTCTCTACGGACTGTTCATCGTCTTCCGGTCGACGATAGAGTTTCGTCAGGCGCCGTTCTTCGGCTGGATCAGCGATTTGAGTCAACCCGATACGATCTTTCACCTCGGCTTTTCGATTCCGCTTTACGGTTCGGGTGTGGGCCTGCTGCCGATTGTGATGGGCGTGTCGCAGTATTTCATGTCGAAGGCCACGCTGACCGATCCGAATCAGAAGATGATGCTCTACATCATGCCGGTGATGATGCTCGTGCTCTTCAACAACTTCCCGAGCGGCCTGACGCTTTACTACACGCTGTTCAATCTGTGGGCGATTGTCGAGCAGAAGCTCATCAAGCTTCCCGATGCCGTCCCCGCCGCAGTGGTCGTTGAAGACAAGCCGAAGAGGAAGGGCAAGAATTAGAAGCACCGCGCTTCGCAACAAAAAAGCGGCGCTCCCATAAGGAAAGCGCCGTCAAAGAAGTCGCCAGACATTGGTTTTGCCCTCCGGCCTGGCCATGTCCAAATTAATGGGGTAGCCTTAGTGCCTGGCGTTTCAACTATTACACGCGACGAATGTTAGAAAAGTTTCCGCAGAGAATTGCTTCTTGAATTGTGTTGAGGTTTCGCGCAGTTCGAGAGAAATTGTTGGAGCATCCGCAAGTCGTGGCGAACCGTTTTACGCATAGTAATCCTGAACCCGCCGCGGGCGAAAGACCAACCGAATACCATACGAAAAGATAACGCCGCTCGACTCAGACTATTTCAAAGAATAATACTGAAACACGACACCACCCCATGACCACCGACGAGATCAAAAACGACACACCGGACGAAACACCGGAACCGAAACCCCTTGAAGATGCGGCTCCGGAACAGCCGGAAGCGGATGCTCCGGCAGAGGAAACCGTAGAGCTGACACCAGAACAGCCCGCCGCAGAACCTGCTTCCGCTGAGCAGCCCGCGCCGCCCGTCAAAGCGCTCGACGAAAAAGACGCGCAGGCCGCCGCCGCCAACCTTGCAACGCTCGACGCGGAGATTCGCGCCCTCGACAGTGGACACCTGCTCGAAGGCAAGCGCCAGTATAAAGAATTTTTCGAGCACGCCAAAGAGGTCGGCAATCTCTTCAGAACGCTGAAGCCGCTGCCGCACGAGGAACGCGAACGTCTGTGGATGGAATTCTCGACGCTCTGCGACGACGTGCGCGCGCAACAGAATATCGAACGCGAAGAGCTGAAACTCGCGTCGCTCGAACTGCGCGGCAAACTCGAAGCACGGCTGGTCGAGCTGCAGCAGGCGGGACCAAACGCGAAATACGCGGACGACTTTAATGCGCTGGCCGACAAGATGAAAGCCGTGCGCGAAGAGTTCACCGGCACAAAGGAACAGCCGGCGCAGCTGACGCCGAAGGACCGCGAAGCGCTCTGGAAACTCTGGAAGAGCACCGACGACTCCATCTGGTCGCATCGCAAGGCGATCCGCGAGGAGAACTACGCCGACGGAAAAGAGCACATCGCGATCTGCACGCAGCTTGCGACAGAAGGCGATCCCTTCGATTGTCATAAGAAGATCAAAGAGCTTCGTCCGTGGCAGCGCAATGCCGAGCTGTCGCGCGAACAGCGCAACGAAATTCGCAAAGCACTCGACGCGGCCTGGGATGCCGCCGCGGCGCGCATCGAGGCCAACCGCACTGAACGCAAACAGCAGTTTGAAAATTGGAAGGATCGCACCTCCGGTCTGTTGGAAGAGTGGGAGCAGAAACTTGAGAAGATGCGCGACTTCCGCGTGCGGCTGGAAGAGCAGATTGCGCGCTTGAACGAGATGGAAACCAACGCGCGCACCGATGAGTTTGCCGATCAGGTCGCGGGCTGGCGCACTGAAAAGGAAGACAAGCTCGCCGACGTGGACAAGAGCATCGCCGCACTCGTTGAGAAGATAGACTCGGTCAAAAAAAGATTGAAGTAGGGGAGAAAATGGCACAGAAATACTCTGTCACCCAACAACCAATCGAAACATTGCTTTCGTGGGTAAAGTCCGGCGAGATAGCAATTCCCGAGATTCAAAGACCCTTTGTTTGGAATAAGACGAAAGTTCGCGACCTTTTGGATTCATTGCTCTGTGGCTTTCCTATAGGATACCTGATAGCGTGGCGCAACCCAACGGTTCGATTGAAAGACGGAAGTCAATCGGCAGGAAAGCGAATTCTGATTGACGGTCAACAGCGGGTAACCGCGCTGATGGCGTCGTTGCTTGGACGCCAAGTTGTTACCAGTGAGTACGAAACGGAACGCATTCAAATAGCATATCATCCAGTAACCCGCCGCTTTGAGGTGGCGAATTCGGCAATCAAGAAAGATAAGAGTTGGTTGCCGGACATCTCCGAACTTTTCGCGCAAGGCGCCGGTTTCTTCTCCTTGGTGCAAGATTACTGTGATAAAAACCCCGGGGTTTCGAAGGATGAAATATTTCAAAGCTTTGAAGCCCTAAAACAGATTACAAACAACACGGTAGGACTGATAGAACTGGAAGCAGATCTTGGAATTGAGACAGTAACAGAGATCTTTATACGAGTCAATTCTTCGGGGACAGAGCTGAGTCAAGCAGACTTCGCCATGTCCAAAATCGCATCGACAGAACAATATGATGGACACGTGCTTAGAAAGGCTATAGACTACTTCTGCCACTTGGCGGTCGCCCCCGAGTTCTACGACACTATTTCTAATAAGGACAAGGAATTTTCTAGATCAGATTATTTTCAGAAAATGTCTTGGCTGAAGCAAGAGAACGACGACATATACGATCCGTCGTACACGGATATGTTGCGAGTCGCCTACACCTCAGAGTTTGGCAGGGGTCGGCTGGAGGATTTGGTCGCTCTTTTGTCGGGCCGTAATTTCGAGACGAAGCTCTACGAAGAGTCAGTAGCTGAAGAATCGTTCTCGCGCTTGAGAGCTGGGATTCTCAATTTCATGAACGAGACGAATTTTAAGCGGTTTTCAATGATCATAAGGTCGGCTGGCTTTGTGGATTCGTCACAAATAGGGTCACAAAATGCGTTAAATGTTTCTTATATACTTTACTTGTTGCTTCGGAAGCGTAATGTGCCTGCGCCAGAAATCGAGTCATTCGTTCGCCAATGGTTTGTGATGTCAATGCTGACGCAAAGGTATTCGGGTTCACCGGAAAGCACAATAGATTTTGACGTAAGGCAGTTTGAGCAACAGGGATTTCACAAGTACATCGAGGGAGTTATGGCGGGAACCCTGTCGGACTCATACTGGGCAATTCAACTACCGCAAGAGATGGCTACGTCATCGTCAACGTCACCATCCTTTCGCGTCTTTCGCGCCGCACAAATCAAATTCAATGACAAGGGCTTCTTGTCAAGGGACATTTCGGTTCTTGACCTGATTCTTAATCGTGGTGATTATCACCACATTTTTCCAAAGAACTACTTGAAGAAGGATGGGCACCCAAAGTCAGCCTACAACCAGATAGCGAATTATGCGGTAACCCAGAGCGAGATAAACATTGCGATTGGCGACGCGCCGCCCAATAAGTACTTCAAGGCTTTATTCGACTCGTGTGCCAACGGTAAGGCTGCATTTGGTGCAATTAACGACCTTGATGAACTACGGGAAAACCTATCAACCCACTGCGTTCCGGAAGAAATCGTGGAAATGGATTCACTTCGTTATAGTGAATTCCTCGATTATCGGCGAGCTGCTATGGCAGAGAAGATGCGTCGGTACTTCCACAAACTGTGAATCCCGCAAACGACACGATCGCCGCGATTGCGACGCCGCCCGGCGTAGGCGGCATAGCCGTCATCCGGGTATCCGGCCCAAGAGCCTGGGAAGTTGCCCGAGCAGTGTCTTCCCCTCGCAAGCCGTTCGAAGCAGAACAGCGGGGCATTAATCCCACCGAAAACACTGTTCGACACACATACATAGTCAATAATAACAAAGAGCTGATTGACGAAGTGGTCATCAGCTTTTTTCGTGCCCCGCACTCTTATACGGGCGAAGATGTTGCCGAAATCTCCTGTCACGGCGGCAATATATCTTCTAAACGCATATTAAAATTGATATTGTCGTTGCACGTGCGACTTGCGCGGCCGGGTGAATTCACCGAGCGAGCCTTTCTGAACGGCAAGCTCGATTTAGCCCAAGCAGAAGCAGTTGCCGGCTTGATCCACGCCAGAACCGAAGCATCTGCCCGCGCCGCAGTCAATCAATTGGCAGGAAAGCTCTCTGAAACAATTCGAGAAATGCGCAGTAAAATACTGGATTTATTGGCATTGTTGGAGCTTGAGCTGGATTTTAGTGAAGAGGACGTGAGTTTTCAGTCTTGGGAGTCGCGCAAGAGAGATTTGTTAGATTTGCAAGACAAAATAAAACATCTTACCTCCACATTTGCTCGTGGCCGCCTCGAACGCGAAGGTCTGCGCGTGGCAATTGTCGGTGCGCCGAATGCCGGAAAGTCCACCCTGCTCAACCGGATTGTCGGGGACGAGCGAGCGATAGTCTCGCCGCACCCGGGAACGACGCGTGATGTGGTCGAGGTTCACTTGGAGCTGGGCGGTCACGAGGTGATCTTTCAGGACACCGCCGGCCTCCGCGAGACCTCTCATGAGATAGAGGCCATCGGTATCGATCGCACGCGAAAAGCGCTGAGCCGTGCTGATATCATCCTACTTTTGGTGGATTCGGTGTCCGGCGCGCTGCCCGGAACTGAGATTTTATCAGAAATTTCTTCGAAAAATGCCCTCATTGTCCTCAATAAATGCGATATTGTTGGAAGCGAATCATTCTCCCTGCCCGCCGCGTTATATAAGGAAGGAAGCAAGCACTTCCAAATTTCGGCATTAAACGGTGATGGCGTGGAAGAGGTGCTTGCCGAACTGACCCGCCGCCTGACCGAAGAGTTCGAAACCGCAGGCGATCTGATCATCACGGAAGCCCGTCACCACGACGCGTTGCGCAGGGCGCAAGACGCACTGAGCCGCGCGCGCGAGCTGATGCATGAGCCGACCTTGATGGCCAGCGACCTGCGTGACGCGGCCAACGCACTTGGCGAAATCACCGGTGAAACCATCGGCGAAGAAGTGCTGGACAGAATTTTTTCGCAGTTTTGTATTGGAAAATAGAAAAGAGGTAATCGTGGCTGTGCTCAGCAAGTCGGTATTGGAATCGGTCGTCAAGAATTACAAGGAGTCAAATCGTCCGCGCAATAAAGCAGAGTTCTCGTGGTATGCCGCGCAGCCTTCACTCGAAGCCGCAGTGCGCGCCGCCGCGCTTGGAACATCTTCTGACGGTAAGCGCGGCCGGCAGGCAAGACGTGGAACGGATGAAGCGTTCAAGCTCGCCGAAGAGAAACTTGTGCTCTTGTTAGATGCGATGCAATCCGCCAAAACTTTTGACGCGCTCCTTGAATTTGTTGAGCGCGCCGTGCTCCCGATTCCCGGATTGAATGACGTGTATGCCTATGAAACCGCTATGCGTATCGGCGCGTATCTGAATATCTGGCCGAAGCACGTCTATCTCTACACCAGCACGCGCTCCGGCGCAAAACAGTTGGGCATCGTCAGCAAGAAGCGCCTGTTATTGTTTAACAGTTTGCCCGAAGCCTTTCAGGAACTTGAGCCTTACGAAGTAGAGGAAGCCTTAAGCAATCTGAAGAAATTGAACACCGAGCCCGCAGCTCCGGTGTCCTATTTCGGCAAAGGAATTGAGTAGTTAGATTACCCACCCGCTTCAAGAGTGCCCACTACAAAATCAGACACCAAATCTCTGAAGTCCCTCGGCCGCAGGGCAAAGGCTTCGCGCAGGCTCGAAGTGTTTCCCAATCATTCGCCGGGCGCACTCGAAGTCACGTTGCACTGCACCGAGTTCACCTGCCTCTGTCCGGTGACCGGTCAACCTGATTTCGCGCAGATTGAGATTGTCTACACGCCCGACAAGTTTGTGGTCGAGTCCAAATCGCTGAAACTTTATCTGGAGTCTTTCCGCGGCGTCGGAGTCTTTCACGAGCATCTTGCGGTGGATATCGGAAAGGATTTCATGAAGTTTGTCAAACCGCGCGAAGCGAGAGTCACCGTCCACTTCAACACGCGCGGCGGCATCGCGATCTCGGCGGCATATTCAGACAAGCAGAAATAGACCGCCCCGTTTTCAATTTTGAGTTTTGATTTTCTGATCTTCGATTGTGACGGAGTGCTCGTGGACAGCGAGTGGTTGGTTGCGCGGATTGAAGTGGAGACGCGCGCCGAATTCGGACAGCACATCTCCGTCGAAGAGTATATCCGCCGCTACGTCGGACTGTCGACGCGTTCGCCGGACTACTTGAAAAGTCTGGAGGGGTTGCCTCCAGACTTTCGTGATTTAATGAAGCTCCGCGTCGAGCGCGCCTTTAACGAAGAACTCGAAGCTGTCGCCGGAGTTGCCGAAGTGCTCGAAGCGTTGAAGTCGAGGCCGAAAGCGATTGCCTCAAGCAGCAGTCCGCACGAAATTGAAATGATGCTCTCGCACGTCGGCCTGCTTCATCACTTTAAGAACCGCATCTATTCCGTCTCGATGGTGGCGCGCCCCAAGCCAGCTCCCGACGTCTACCTGCATGCCGCCGAGCAGAATAATGTGCTGCCATCACAATGTCTCGTCATTGAAGACTCCGTGGTCGGTGCGACTGCCGCCCTGAGCGCCGGCATGACCGTTTGGGGCTTCACCGGCGGCCGTCACATCACCTCCGGTACAGAGGAGAAACTTCTCGACCTCGGAGTTCAGCGGGTGATCCGGCACATGCACGAGATTCCTGGACTTCTGGTGTCGTAAACCCGACCGCCTCGCCCGAAAGAATCCTCAGATTCTCGCACAGCTCGCCAATCAGACGGCCCCGAATTTCGGGTCTTTTTTTGTTGCGCGACACACCACATAAATAATTGTTATATATACAATTGTCAAACAAACGACAAAAAACCACAGTCGCCCCGCAACGGCCACAATCTTGCGCCCAGAACCTGACACAAATACTCGCATTATTCAGTCCAAAATTCGTATATTACTGGCTTGAATAAATTGGAGAAATCTAACCTCGACCGGAGGTCGCATGGCTGAACTTGATCACTACAAATATCGCGGCGCGCGCGCCTGCGTGCTGATGCACGAGCAATTCATGCAGGACTTTCTGGATATCTGGTGGGCCTCCAAATCCGCGGAAATCACCTTGCCGCAAACGACCGACACCGATTACCAAAGTCTTGATCATCTACTCAGTCACGTGCTGCGCTCCGCGCGCGGCTACATGACGTGGATGTGCGAGAAACTCAATCTGCCTGATCCGGGCATCGCGGAAGTTCCGTCCCTCGACGAGATCGAAGAACACTGCGACGAATATCTTGAGCACCTGCTTGAGAAATGGCGCGAACCCCTCGCGAACATTCCCGAAGATGCGTTCAGTGGCATGCACAAGTCCCGCTGGGGTCAGGATATGGCGATCGAGGGCATGCTCGAACATGCGGTGATGCATCCGCTGCGTCACTCTTTCCAACTTGAAGAAATCTTGTCAGAACAGGCTCCAGATTACTTGGAGTAAGAACATTAAGTTAAACAAACTTTTGCGGGAGAAATTAACGATGAAGAAAGCATTGAAGTGGATCGGGATAATCGTCGGTGTATTGGTCTTATTAATCGTTGCATTTGGCGGTTATACATTCATGAAGGCAAACAGCCTGCTGAGCAAAACGTATCCGGAGTTGTCCGGAAAGAACATCTACGTTACAGATGACAGCGCTACGGTGGAACGCGGCCGCTACGTGGCGGAAACGTTTGCCGGATGCTCGGGCTGCCACGGCCGGAATCTTGGGGGGGAGTCGATTGACGCAATGCCCTTCGCGGAAATGAACAATCCAAACATTACGTTCGGCAAGGGCGGCTTGCCGGCGGACTATTCGATTCAAGACCTCGACTTGAGCGTGCGGCACGGTGTCAAGCGCGACAAGACGGGGGCTATGCTGATGCCGTCTTTCCATTTGAATCGATTGGCGGATGAAGACCTCGCAGCGGTTTTCGCATTTTTGAAAACAACACGAAAGGTGGACAAAACCATTCCACCTTATAAACTGGGACCGGTTGGTAAGATTGCGCTTGCGACGGGCGGCATCGTGGTGCAGGCCGAAGTCGCGGATCACAAGTTCAAACCAACTCGACCGGAAATTGCTCCGACCGCAGAATACGGAAAATATGTCGCGGAAGTCGGATGCATGGGCTGTCACGGTCCGAACTACTCGGGCGGTCCCGTCTTTGAGGGCGACCCTTCGTGGCCGCCCGCGACGAATCTGACCAAGACCCTCAAGCAATACAATGCGGAGTCCTTCGCAACATTCATGCGCACGGGCAAACGGCATGACGGCACATTGATTGATACGCGGCCGATGCCCACCGATATCTATCGTGAATTGGCCGACGTCGAAATTACTGCAATGTGGGCCTATTTCAGCGGACTCGCACCGCAGGACGATGCAAGCCTGCGCTGGCCCGACGTCTTTTCGGCCAACTAACCCGCGCACAAGTCTCAATCTTTAGTTCTACGTCTGAACCAGGAACAAACAACTCGGAATAACCTCAACCCACAAAACACAACGTCTCGCAGGGGAGAAACATGAAGAACATTTTGAAGTGGATTGGCATCCTTGTCGGTGTCTTGATCCTGATCGCCGTGTCGTATGCCGGTTATATCTTCTGGAAGGCGGGCTCTATCTTGAGCCAAACCTATCCGGATGTAAAAGGCAAGAACATTTACGTTCCAAGTGACAGCGCAACCGTCGAACGCGGCCGCTATTTAGTCGCTTCGGTAGGAACGTGCGCGGGTTGCCACATGCCCGACCTGAGCGGACATGAAATGGACATGGGCCCCTTCGCCTTTTACAGCACGCCGAACATCACTTTCGGCAAGGGCGGACTGCCGGCGAATTATTCGATTCAAGACCTTGACCTGATTGTCCGTCACGGTATCAAGCGCGACAAGACCGGCGCACTGGTTATGCCAAGCTTCCACCTGAATCGCATTTCCGATGAAGACTTGGCCGCAATCTATGCATATCTGAAAGTCGCGCCGAAGGTGGATGTCGAACGTAAGCCATTCACGCTCGGACCGATTGGTAAGATGGTCTTGGTCAAAGGCGGCCTTGTGAACGAAGCGGCGGTCACCGATCACAACTTCAAGAGTCCCGTGCGCCCCGAAATTGCGCCAACCGCCGAGTATGGAAAATACCTTGCGGAGATTGCCTGCATGGGTTGCCACGCACCGAACTACAGCGGCGGCCCCGTATTCGAAGGCGACCCCAACTGGCCGCCTGCGGCAAATCTCACAAAACATCTGAAACACTACACACACGAGTCGTTCGCGCACTTTCTCCAGACGGGAATTCGCCCGGACGGAACCTTGGTAGATACGCTGGCGATGCCGACCTACATTACGAAACTCGCCGACAGCGTCGACGTTGCGGCGCTGTGGAACTATCTGAGCACGCTTTCGCCGAAGGAAGACGCGAGCGCAAACTGGTTCGACGTTCTCGCTAAACGCTAAACAACCGGATGGCGGGGGAACCGCACGGTTCCCCCGCGTTCGGCACTCCGATCATGACAATTTCCGACTTCCAGCATCTGCTCCGCTACAATCATTGGGCAAACAGCCAGATTCTCGAAGAGTTGATGACGCGCGGTCAACCGCCGAAACGCGCAGTGATATGGTTTGCGCATATTCTTGCCGCCGAGCATCTCTGGCTCGACCGCATGACGGATGCTCCGCTCAATCACGTCGTTTGGCCGGATTGGGAGGTATATGAATGCGACGAGCACTTTCACGAGCTGGAAAACCGTTGGCGCGAGTTTATTGAAAACTTGCGCGAAGCGGATCTGGATCGCGAAGTGAAATATGTCAACACACAGGGCGATGCATTCTCAAACACCGTGCGCGAGATATTAACGCATCTCGTTTTGCACGCGCCGCATCATCGCGGACAGATCAACGCCGAATTCCGCGCCGAAGGCTTCACCCCGCCGTGGGTGGATTACATCCAGGCAGTTAGAACAAAACAGATCTGACCATCTGATTTCTCTCGCGTATCTGCAGCAAGAGTAGGCCGCGACTCCGACATTCGCAGTAGAATTCTATGTCCGTCTCTTGAACATCCGTCTCCTGAAAACTTCCGATAAGCCCTACTGGCTTCGCATGCGCTGCAAGCTCTGGCCCGACACAGCAGAGCAGGAGCATCAGCGGGAGATGCAAATCTTCAGCGCGCGGGCAAACTACCTCGTCTGGATTGCGGAGTCTGAGGAAGGTGATATTGCCGGATTTCTCGAAGCGCAAACGTGCAATCGCGCCGATGGCTGTTTGAGCGATTCTATCCTGTTTATAGAGGGTTGGTGGGTTGAGGAAAATTTCCGCCGACGCGGTGTCGGCCACGCCCTGATGCGCACCGCCGAAGCGTGGGCACGCGAACACGGCTGTCAGGAACTCGCCAGCGATACGTGGTTGGACAACGAAGAGTCCCACGCCGCGCACCTGTCCTTCGGTTTTGAAGAAGTGGACCGCAACATCACCTACAAGAAAACCTTGTAGCCGCTTCTTGGAGCACATGCGATGAAGGCCATCACCTTCTACAACTACGGTTCGCCGGATGAATTGAAGTATGAAGATGTCCCGCAGCCGACACCAAAGGATGACGAAGTATTAGTTAAGATTCACGCATCCTCCGTGAACGCGGCGGATTGGCACCTGCTGCGGGCGGATCCGTTTCCAGTGCGGTTCATGTTGGGGCTGACGAAGCCGAAAGCGAAGTTCCGGATTCTCGGCGGAGACATTGCGGGCACGGTCGAATCAGTCGGCCAAAATGTACGCGAGTTCAAAGCTGGCGACGCAGTCTTCGGCGACGTCTTCGATGACGGATTGGGCGGATTCTCAGAATACAAATGCGCACGCGAGAAATTTCTGGTTGCCAAGCCGCACAATTTGTCTTTCGAAGAAGCCGCTGCCGTGCCCCTCGCTGCTGTGACTGCGTACTACGGCTTGTGCGACATCTGTAAGGTTCAGCCGGGACAGCAAGTGCTGATCAACGGCGCCGCCGGCGGAGTCGGAACCTATGCGGTGCAAGTCGCCAAAGCGCTTGGTGCCGAAATCACCGCCGTCTGCAGCGCGCGCAATCTTCAGCAGGCGCGCGAACTCGGAGCGGATCATGTGATAGACTATGCGCAGGAAAATTTCACGCAGGGCGACAAGCGTTACGACGCGATCTTCTGTATCAACGGCTATTATCCGATCGGAGATTTCAAACGAGTGCTCGCGCCAAACGGTATCTATGCGATGGCTGGCGGCGGCAACAAATTGCTGTTGGAAGCGATGTTCCTCGCTCCGTTACATTCAATGTTCGGCAAAAAGAAGATGCAGTTGGTTGCGTCGAAACCTCACAAAGGCAGACTCACGGCCGTCAAAGACCTCATCGAAGCAGGCAAGCTTCGTCCGGTGATTGAAAAGAGCTATCCATTGCGGGAAACCGCCGAAGCAATTCGCTACGTCGAAACCGGCCACGCTCGCGGCAAAGTCGTGATTCAGATAGCATAGCACATCCTCCATGCTCCTCCTGATCATTCTAACCTCCGCGCTGATCCTCGTCGTGGCCTATAAGACCTACGGCAATCTGCTCGCACGGTTGCTCAGGTTGGACGGGAGCAGAAAAACGCCGGCGGTGGAATTCAACGACGGCGTGGACTACGATCCGATTGACTGGAAGTTCCTGATGAGTCAGCACTTTTCGGCCATCGCCGCGGCCGGACCGATTGTCGGACCCATCATCGCGGGCATGATGTTCGGCTGGCTGCCGACCTTATTGTGGATTCTGCTCGGCGCGATCTTCATCGGCGGCATTCACGACTTCGGGTCGCTCGTCGCCTCGATTCGCCACAAAGCCCGCTCGATTGCTGAAGTCGTGCGCGAACACATGACGCGCCGCAGCTACGTGCTCTTCCTTGCTTTCGTCTGGATCGCGCTGATCTATATAATAGTCGCGTTCACCGACATTGTGGCGGGCAGCTTCGTCGGAACGATTACTCTCGAAAACGGCCAACGCGTCAGCGGCTCGGGCATCGCCACCTCGTCCCTGCTCTATCTCGCGCTGCCGATTGTCATGGCCTTCGTGCTCAGGATGACCAAGCTCTCGTTGCTCACAACCACGTTGATCTTCCTCCCGCTGGTCGGAGCGGCCATCTGGTTCGGCCAATATCTTCCGCTGGATATTGCGAGCTGGTTTGGAGTCAGCGACCTCGCCGCGCAGAAAATCTGGGTCGTCGCTCTCCTTATATATTGTTTCATTGCAGCGGTCGCTCCGATGTGGATTCTGCTGCAGCCGCGCGGACACTTGGGCGGATTCTTTCTGTTCGCCGCGCTCTTGGCCGGAGCTTTCGGCGTTCTCTTCAGCGGCAGCGACGTTCAGTATCCCGCGTTCATCGCCTGGAATGTTCCCTCTGGTGCGGGCACGGCCTCGCTCTTTCCCATTCTCTTCATCACCGTCGCCTGCGGCGCGTGCAGCGGATTTCATTCGATTATCGCCAGCGGCACCAGTTCAAAACAGCTGAAGAACGAACTCGACGCGAAGAAAGTCGGCTACGGTTCGATGCTGCTCGAAGCGATGGTCGCGGTGGTCTCGCTCGCCTGCGTGATGATTCTTTCGAAGGAGGCGATTTCCGGTCTCGGCGGCAAACCGAACTTCATCTACGCGCTCGGACTTGGCCGCTTCATGGAAGTCCTCGGAATTCCCGCAAGCTTCGGAGTGCTGTTCGGCTTGATGGCTTTTACGACGTTTGTCTATGACACGCTCGACGTCTGCACGCGTCTGGGCCGTTACATCCTGCAGGAGCTGCTCGGCTGGCAGGGCGCGCTCGGACGATATGTTGCGACAGCGATCACCGCGTTTGTGCCGTTCTTCTTCGTCATGCAGACGGTGACGGACAGAAGCGGCAATGTGATTCCGAGTTGGCGCGTCTTCTGGCCTTTGTTTGGTGCGAGCAATCAACTGCTCGCGGCAATCGGTCTGCTCGGCTTGACCGTCTGGCTCCATCGCACCTATCGTGCGCGTTGGGTCTGGCCCGTCGTCGGCCTCCCCACTTTGGTGATGTATCTGATGAGCGGCTGGGCTTTGCTGCAATATGTAAACAGTGGTTTTATTACGCCGACCGGCTTCACGCTGCCGGATAACTTCGTGCCGTGGGTTGCGCTCGTGTTAATCGTGCTCGCAGTGTTGTTATTATGGGAAGCAATTAAGATCTTTACAAAACCCGATGACACGGTAGGAGCACTGCACGTTCCGCAAACAACAGCATGAGGCATCCGAAAGTGAACCACGTACATCATCACTCCCACGAGCACGCGCCAACACACACCGCACCGAAGACCGAATCCGTTTGGCCATTCGCCATTAGCGCGACGTGGCATTGTCTGCTCGGCTGTGGCATCGGTGAAATCACCGGCATGATCATCGCCACCGCCTTACACTGGGAGCCGGTGCCGTCGATCATTCTCGCGGTCATCATGGGAATCATCGGCGGCTTCGCCTTGGGTATTGTGCCGTGGTTGAAACATGGCTATAGTTTTGCCGCCGCCGCTAAGAAAGTCCTGGTGATTGAAGGCCTGAGCATTCTCGTTATGGAGACGGCGCAGGTCTTGACGGAAATCTACACTCCGGGCGTCATGGAAGCGCATCTCACCGATGGCATCTTCTGGCTCGGAATGCTGCTTGCGCTCGCCGCCGGATTCATCGCCGCGCTGCCCGTCAATTATATGTTCGCCAAGCGCGGGATTCGTCACGCACATTAACGACTCGCAATGTTTCACGTGGAGCAATTTCCGCGCGAAGCAGAGTCGTTCGCGTACACAAATACCAATTGCGTCGTCATCCTGAACGAAGTGAAGGATCCCTCCGGTGAGCGTCAAGACAAACCGAGCATTTAGAGTCTCTTAAAACCTATGAGCATCCATCAGGACATCCTTGATTACTACGTTGAACGTCTCGCGTTGCTCGGCAAGGTGAGTGTTAAGAAGATGTTCGGTGGCGCGGGCTTCTATTTGAACGGACGCGTCTTTGCGATCACCGACGGCGATACCGTCTACTTGAAAAGCGATGAAGAGAACCGCGCACGCTTCGAATCGCGCAGGATGAAACAATTCGTTCCGTTCGAAGACAAGCCCGAGCAGAAGATGAATTACTACTCATTGTCTTCTGAGGATTTGGAAGACGACGATGCGCTTCGTGAGTTAGGCAGACTCGCCATCGAAGCAGCGGCTCGCGCCGCGCACAAAAAGCAACCTGCCAAAACAAAGCGAGTGAAATCAAAACCGTAGGGGCGCGGCATACGCTCCGCCCGCAAAATCCCTGAGCCAGCACAGCACGCTCTGCGGCACGAGAACACAATCGCCTGTCGTGTCGTCATCCTGAACGCAGTAAAGGATCTCGCTGCATCGTGACAACCCGCAGCGACTGTCAGTTCGAGTCCACGAATTCCAGGCCTGTCGTCATCCTGAACGCGGTGAAGGATCTCTTTCTATGACACGCAGCTGAGCGATTTTATCTACCTGAAAGGAGACAACGTTGTGATGTCAACCCTTCCCTGATCGCCGTATGCAATCAATTTGCCGGGCTCGGCGCCTTCAAAGTCGACGGTGAAGTTCAGCCGCTCTTTCCCTGACGACGGATTCTGTATAAAGGCATCGAAGTTGTCGAAAGTACCTTTCGTACTCTGCCAAACCGCACGCACTCCGCCGATACTATCCAGCCCAATCAAAACGAGCTTGAAACTCTTGGCATTGGCTATCATGGAGTTGTACTTCTCTTTATCCAGCGAGATCCAGTAGAAGTTTTTTCCGGAGCAAGGATTCGCAGCATGAATCCAGACGATATCGCCGTCGCGTACAAAATAGGCGATACCGCCGAGCCACCGCAGTGACCACCCCTCAGCGAAAAACTGCGATAGGTGAGTTTCTATGAGCTGCGACTTGAGGTTCTTCCCAATCTTGGTGCTTCCGGTGCCCTGACGCGCTTCTCCCATCACGTGCCGTATTGCTGACGGAGATGGGTCTCTGTTCAGACTAATCCGAGGCTCTTGAGCCGTTTGTGCCTTTCCTGCGGGGCGAGTTCGGTCAACTGCACCAGAAGACGGGGAATAGCCTAAAGACTCGCTGCCTGCAATTTCCTGTAGTATTTTGCGGATCATCGCCCCCGGCGTAAGCCCAGTCAACTTCGAGGCAACCAGCAGCAGAACATAGGAATCATCATCTAACTCTAGTGTTTTCAATTCGAATCTCCTCAAGATGTTAGCTGTTTCTATTAACCAAACCTAACGCAGATAATTTACTACGATTTTCTGTGAAACACAAACTACGACAGTTAGCATTCATATATGTCCAAAGATAGATTTATTAGAATTTTACGCAAACAGAGTTCTGTGTCAGAAGTTTATTCCTGTAGTTTCTGAGGTTCATGCCTCTCGGTACTTGACTTTTACTACAAAGCTCATTCGGGTCGTTCTTCTGCTGGAGAATGCCCCCACCAGTCATCAACGCACCCTCTGTGCTCGATTTAGCAAGAAACAAGAGCAACTTAAGACTCTGCTCATAAGTTCACAAACAGAGCATAAACAACTCATTGTGCTCGACTTAGCAAGGAAGAATGCCCATTTCACATATATATGATGTCGTCGTGATCGGCGGCGGACACGCGGGAATCGAAGCCGCACTGGCAACCGCGCGCATGGGCTTTCGCACCTGTCTGGTCACGCAGAATCTTCAGACTATCGGCCAAATGTCCTGCAATCCGGCCATCGGCGGGCTTGCTAAAGGCCAATTAGTCAAGGAGATAGACGCACTCGGCGGCGAAATGGGCAGGCTGGCAGATTTGGCTACCGTGCAGTTCCGCATGCTGAACCGCTCCAAAGGCCCAGCCGTCTGGTCACCGCGCGCCCAGTGCGATCGCGGTCTGTATGCTCGTGAAGCACGCAAGACTTTGGAGGGCCAGCGGAATCTTGATCTCAAACAGAATACAATCATAGATTTCGAGACAGCCGGAGGTCGGCTGACGGCCTGTATCGCACAGAGCGGCCAGCGCATAGAGTGCCGTGCCGCCGTGCTTTGCGCCGGAACATTCCTGAACGGCCTGTTGCACATGGGCGATTGGCAGCTCCCGGGCGGCAGAATCGGTGAGGCTCCCGCCTTGGTCCTTACCGAAATGCTTATGAAACATGGGTTTGAAGTCGGTCGTTTGAAAACTGGCACTCCACCGCGCCTTGACGGTCGTACTATTGATTACACCCGTTGCGAGTATCAGCCCGGCGATGGCCGCATTGTTCCATTCTCGGTGCGTTCTGGAAAGTCCGTCACCGACCAACTCGCGTGCCATCTAACCTACACAAATACAAAGACTCACGAAATTCTGCGCAACGGGCTGCACAAGTCCCCGCTGTTTGCTGGCCGGATTCAGGGGCGCGGTCCGCGCTATTGCCCGTCTATTGAAGACAAGATCGTCCGCTTCGCCGATAAGGACAGGCATCAGATTTTCCTTGAACCTGAAGGCTGGGACACGTTTGAAGTCTACATGAACGGCTTCAGCTCAAGCCTTCCAGAAGAGATTCAATTTGAAGCACTTAGAACTGTTCCCGGGCTTGAACAGACCGAAATGATGCGTCCGGGTTATGCCGTTGAGTACGACTTCTTCCCTGCTCATCAGCTTCATTACTCTTTGGAAACCAAGGTGATAGACGGCCTGTTCTTCGCTGGGCAGATCAACGGCACCACCGGCTACGAGGAGGCAGCCGCGCAGGGCTTGATTGCCGGAATAAACGCTGGTCAGAAACTGAACGGCGGACAGTCTCTGACGCTGGGAAGAGATCAAGCCTATATCGGCGTGCTGATTGACGACCTCATCACGAAAACGCCCGACGAACCCTATCGGATGTTCACTTCCCGCGCCGAGCACCGTCTGATTCTGCGTCAGGACAATGCAGACCTGCGTTTAACAGATATTGGCCGCAAACTTGGATTGGTATCGGATCGGCAATACGATTGCTATTTAGAAAAGAAACAAAAGCTTACTGAGCTGACCGCCCTCCTGCACGAAACCCGTCTCGAAGAGCTGGCTGATTCCGGCTTGCTCTCCGATCCGAAACTGAAAGGCAGCCGCTTCGCAGCCATCTTGAAGCGTCCTGAAGCGGAACTCGGTTCACTACTTAGGGATAGTTCACAGCTTGCCGGAAAGGTTGCGGATGATCTCGACGAAGACCTGATTGCGGCTGTTGAAATGGATGTAAAATATGAAGGTTACATCCAGCGCGAGCGCTTCCGGGCGGAGCAGGTGCGGCACTGGGAAGAGGTGCGGCTCCCTGAGAATATGGACCTTTGGGCGGTGCACTCGATGTCTCACGAGGCCCGCGAGAAGATCAAGCACTTCAAACCCAAGACCTTGGGCCAAGCCGGGCGGATTTCCGGTGTGCGCCCTTCAGACACTTCGGCACTGCTGATCCACCTCAAGAGAACGGGCCACTTGTAAGCTCTTGTTTTGGAGTGTTTCACGTGAAACATCCACATTCTCTGGTGGATAACTTTGTGAAAATGCTCAGGATAGAGTCCATCTTTGCCAGATAAATCTTATAATATCAAAGGTCAGCATTTCAGGAATCTGCTGGACAGCGACCGCCGGTTTTGTGAACAAACTGTGAATGGCGGTTTTATGTGAACCCCGATCAGCTACTGCATCTCGAGCACTACCTCACCCGCGTGGCCGAAGCAGGCATCCTGCTGGTTTCTCAGGCCGATCGGTCGCGACTGCGGGAACGACACTTAGCTCCGTCTTTGGCGGGGCTTGAGCTGCTCCCGGCTACCGGCAGGGTTTTGGACATTGGCAGCGGCGGAGGGTTTCCGGCCATTCCGTTGGCTATTCTAACTCCTCACTTAACATGGACTTTGGTCGAGTCGAATCAGCGGAAAGCCGCATTTCTGACTCGTGTTTCACGTGAAACAGAGCTCACACAACGGCTTACGGTGGTTTGTCAACGTGTGGAGAAACTTATCCACTCTGAAGTTGGAAGATTCGACTGCATCACAGCCCGCGCCGTGACTGAGCTGCCCCAGTTGGTTAAATGGTGTCGGCCTTTGCTGGCGCCGGAGGGCGAGCTGCTGTTCTGGAAAGGTCGGGAATGGCGGCACGAAGCCTGGCCGGAAGAACTTGGGCTTAAATTACTCTCTGAACTCAACTTAGCCGACGGCGGCCGACTCATAAAGCTGATGATCGACAAGTGAAAGAAGACGTTTTCAAGGAACTCGCCGGATTGACGACGGAAGCGCGGAATCCGGACACGATGACTCTCGACTCGATGACGACGCGCGAGATTCTCGAAGCAATGAACCGCGAAGATCGGAAAGTGCCCGAGGTGCTGGCCTCGGCGCTGCCGCTGATCGAGCAGGTGGTCGATCGGGTGGTGCAGGCCTTTCAGAAAGGCGGCCGCCTCATCTATATAGGTGCCGGAACTTCTGGACGATTAGGGGTGCTGGATGCGGCGGAGTGTCCGCCGACTTTCGGAACGGATCCCTGGCAGGTGCAGGGGTTTATTGCCGGAGGGCCGGACGCGCTGGTGCGGGCTGTGGAAGGGGCGGAAGATAACCCCGACGGCGTGCTACACGACTTTGAGATGTGTTGTATAAATGAGGAGGACGTGGTGGTGGGTATCACGGCTTCCCGCCGAACTCCTTATGTTTTAGGAGGTTTACGTCACGCGAAAGCGCACGGCTGTTTTACGGCACTGCTCATTTGCAATAGCTGGAACGAAGAGACCCCCCCTAACCCCCCCGTGAACGGAGGGGGACCGGCGGACATCATTATTGAATTGCCGGTCGGGCCGGAAGTGTTGACGGGCTCGACACGACTGAAGGCGGGGACGGCAACGAAGCTCGCGCTGAACATGATCACGACAGCGTCATGGGTGCGGATGGGGAAGTGCTACGAAAATCTGATGGTGGATTTGCGGATGGGGAGCCAGAAGCTGCAGGCTCGCGCGCGGCGGATCATGATGGAGATCACCGGCTGCGATTACGAATGGGCCGACGAGCTCTTGCGCTCGGCGGGCGGCGAGCTGAAGACCGCGCTGATGATGCACTTTCGCGGCGTGACCTCGGAACATGCGCGCGAGTGGCTCGAGGAGCATGGGGGGAAGGTGGGGAAAATGGAAGGTACGAAATAGAAAATCGGAAAAGCAGAGAAGGAATACCGCGTCGGCAACGGAGTTTTGTTTTGACTGGAAAGCATGCGATTGAAAAGCGTTTTCAAGCGGAGATAAAGTTAAACGACACAGAGTGCTTGCACAAACAGAAGGCAAGCGAAAGATAAGAATACAAAGATATCATACGCGGACACAGCGAGCTGTGTCCCAACAGAGCATCACACACATCATGCCACACAACCTAAAACTCCCTGTATCGAAGTCGAAGCTTGGCTATACGACTTCGCACGTGATCAAGCAGCCGCTCAAGAAAGTCTGGGAAGCGGTGACCGAAGGACAACATGTCAAGAAATATTTCTGCGATAAGCAGATCGGCGAATGGGGTCCCGACCTCGCGCCGGTGCGCTGGTGGTGGAAAGAATACGGCGACGAAACGATGGATATGTATCCGATCGAATATAAGAAGTATGAGAAAATCGTATTTGTCGGGCCGGCGATGGGGCCGAAGTATATGACGACGATGACATTTGAATTCATCAAGAAGGGTCCGCGCGAAACCATCTTCCGCGTCCACGACTACGGCTACAAGCAGAAAGACCTGAAGGTCGCGTTCATGATGTGCGAAGGCTGGACGGAATTTCACACCTACCTGAAGGCCTATCTGAAATTCAACGTGGACACGATGCGCGAGAAGAAACACAGATAACAAAGCGGATAAGAAGACCGAGCAGAGAGCGAACGCATCGGTTTGCTATATCCAATATTGACTTTTCAATTCTGAGAGAGGATTAAACATGATCCCGATTCCGGAAAATGCGGCGCACTGGCACATTGTCTTAGTGCACATGCCGATGATATTTTTCAAGGTGAGCGCAATCGTCATGGTGCTGGCGACGCTGTGGAAGGACGGACGTTGGCAGCGGGTCGCCTTAGGATTTCTGATTGCGGCGGTGCTGCTCACGGGCGCGGCGTTTCAAAGCGGCGAGTCGGCGGAAGATATTGTTGAGCAAACGATACCCGATGCCGAGCCGCATATTCATCCGCACGAGGAAATTGCGGAAACGGCGCGGAATATTATCATCCCGTTTGGTATTCTAATGCTGATTCTCCTGTGGTTCACACGGAAGCACACGCTGTTGCCGGTGTGGGCCTCGTGGGGTTCGGTGGTAGTGATGACAGGAATCATTATATTATTGTTGAATGTCGCCTCGGCGGGCGGGAAGATCAATCATCCCGAAGTGCGCGGAGGAGCGGCCATTCAGATGCAGTATGATGATGATGACAGTGGCAGGGGTCGCGGCCGCTCGTCGGACGACTGACAAACAGAGTAATAACAGGGAGTAGGGTCATGGCGAAGCAGAAGGCGCCGGATTTCACGTTGGCGCGCGGGAAGATCGGGTTTACGGTGTCGCATGGGATGCGCGCTCCGCTGAAGAAGGTGTGGGAGGCGGCGACGCAGGCGAAACATCTGGAGAAGTTTTTCGTACACAAGGTACGCGGGGACTTCAACGAGAAGTTTGAGCCGGTGTTTTGGACGTGGCCGAGTCACGGCGAGTTTCCGCTTTATCCGGTGGCCTACGCACCCGGGAAGTATTTGGAGTTTCACTGGCAGCTCTACGGCTCGAAGAATAAATTTTCGCATGTGCGGTTTGAGTTTGTGGAGAAGAAGGGTGTTGTGACGGTGACGATCAGCGAGTCGGGTTGGACGCAGAGCGGATTGGCGCGCGCGTTCGACAACTGTCAGGGGTGGACGGAGTTTCTGCTGGGCTTGCAGGCTTATGTGATGTGGAAGAAAGACTTGCGGACACGCTGAGCGGGAATCGAGACGATGGCGGAATTGATTGGAGAGATACTTGATTACGAAACGATAGCGGCGTTGGAAGAAGACGGAGCGTTTGACTTGCCGATGGAAGACAGGTTGTTTGTGGTAGACCTGGGGAATGTGCTCTTACAGCTTGATTTTGAGCGGTTTGTCGCGCGTGCGGCGGAACGCGGCACACGGTCGCGCGAGGAGATTCGCGAGCGCTACATTCGCGGAGAGAGCAAGGCGAACTTCGAACGGGGGCAACGCACGTCGGAAGCATTCATTGAAGAGCTGCGCGAGTATTTGGGTTGGCCGAAACTTGCGGCGAACTATGAGCGGCTGCGGGAAATCTGGTGCGACATCTTCGATGAGTTTCCCGGAGCACAAGAAGGGCTGGAGCAGCTCAAACGATTGGGTCCGGTTTGGGTGCTGTCGGATACAGATCCGCTGCATATTCAATGGGTGTCACGTTATTATTCGTGGGCACTCGAAGTGGATCAGGTGCTGACGTCGTACGAGCGCGGCAAGTTGAAACGCGACGCAGGCTCTTTTGAAAGTCTTGTAAGACTTTCGGAGTTGAAGCCGAAACAGATCACGTTTATAGACGATCTTCCTGACAATGTGGAGGCCGCGCGGCGCGCGGGGCTGTCGGCGATACTGTTTACGACATGGGAAAATGTGTGGCTGGAGTTGGAGTAGCGGTCGACCCACAGGGTTGTCCACGATAACTTGAGCAATGTGGATATACGTTGTGGATTTGTGGAGAAGTGTCAAATCGGCAAAAACGATTGAAGCGGGAGCCTTTGCGAGCGAATTTGGATTCATCAGAGATAGAACTGCAGGAATTTTGAGCAGAGAGCAGAGAAAAGGAGACCCATCATGAAACTGAAGCAAATTGCGCTGTTGATAAGCTGTGTGTGGTTGTGGACAACCGCCGTTCAAGCTCAACAGATTTCGTATACGGGATTGAGCGGAGATTTAGCAAAGATCACTGTCAACGAGATCGGCGATAGTGTGGGACTTGAGAAGGAAATGCGGGCGGCCTTCGACAGTCTTGCGGGCAAGGCAGGGATAATGATAGATTTGCGCCGCATGGAAACGGAGCAGAAAGCCTACAATCAGGGGTTGGCCGCCGCGATTGCGAAAGCCTACGAGGGTTACGGCAAGCCGATGGTTGTGTTGATCGCGGTTCGTCTGCGTTGGGAAACAGACCTCGGAGTATGGATGAAGGATAAGGAGTGGGTGCGCTTCGAGTCGTCGAACGATCATGAAAAGGCGGAGTCGAAGCTTAAGATACTTGTCGGTCGGCACATGAAAGAGGGACAGGAACGGATGGACTGGCTGATGCAGCAGGAGAAGAAGCGATGAACTTTTTCACGGACCTGATTGATTGGATCACGCGAGTGGGCGCGGGTCAGGTCTGGGTTCTTGCGCTGGGAATTTTTCTTGCTCGTATCGCGGACCAGAGCTTCGGGACGCTGCGCACCATTTCGATTTTTCGCGGCTTCAAGGTGCTGGCGGCGCTGTTCGGATTTGTCGAGGTTTTGATTTGGATCAACGTGGTCGCGCAGGTGATTCGCAATTTGGACGAGTGGTATCTCGGAGTTGTGTATGCGGCGGGATTCGCGGCGGGAAGTTATGTCGGGATGTGGATCGAGTCGCGGCTGGCGATAGGTCATCAGGTGGTGCGCGTGATTTCGCGGAGAGAAAGCAATCTTGCCGACAAACTTTGGGAGAAGAATTACGCGGTCGTCGAACTTGCGGGCACGACGAAGGCGGGTGAAATGGACGTGCTGTTTGTCGCGGAGAAGCGGCGCAACGTGCCGAGATTATTGCGGATGATTCATGACATAGATAAGCAGGCGTTCTTCACGGTGGAAGATGTGAAGCAGGTGGGGCTGACGCAGCGCGACCCGAGCGTCGTGTGGGGCGAGAAGGTCATCGAAGACGTGAGCAGCTGGGTGCGGAGTCCGATCAAACGGAACAAGAAGGACAAGCGTTAGGGCGATTCCGCGTCGGCATGCTACCCTGCGACTTCTGATGCTGCATCACGTAGAGATAAACGTCTCAAATCTGGCCAGATCGCGTGCGTTCTGGCAATGGCTACTCTGCGAGGAATTGGGCTACGAAGTCTATCAGGAGTGGCCCCGGGGTGTGAGCTTCCGGCAGGGGCAGACGTATCTCGTGTTTGTGCAAACAGAAGAAAAACATTTAGATAAGACATATCATCGGTGCCGGACGGGGCTGAATCACATGGCCTTTCACGGCCGCTCAAAATCACATATTGATGACCTGTCCGCCAAGCTTCAGGCGCGCGGCATCATTATATTATATACGGACAGACACCCCCACGCCGGCGGCCCGGACAGCTATGCCGTGTTTTTCGAGGACCCGGACCGGATCAAGGTGGAGGTGGTAGCGAGGAATGTAGACGCTGCAGATGGATAAGCTTAAGCAACGGATTTTTTCATACTCGGGATTTGCAGAGACGTTAGCCGCGCTGGAGGAAGCGCGGTCGGGCGTGTTGGTGAAAAATGTGCCGGGCGCGCTGCCGGTGCTGATGGCAAGCTACTTATTTGAGAAATCGAAGCGGCCGCTGTTGCTGGTCGCGGAAACGCTCGAAGATGCGGAAGAGTTCGCGGACGACTTGACGATTCTGCTCGGTGAAAATGTCACAAGTCTGTTTCCGGGTCTGCCGGACTATCACCGCGAGCTGAATCCGATAGAATTATCCGAACGCGCGGAAGTGATGATGACGCTGTCGCGCGCGAAGCAGCCGCTGGTGGTTGCGCCGGCCTCGGCGTTGCTCGATCCGCTGCCCGATTTGCAGGACGTGTCGCGCAACACGTATACGCTGTCGAAGGGCGAAGTGCTGCCGCGCGAGTCACTGATTCAATTCCTGCACGAGTCGGGTTACTCGCGCGAAGTGATGGTGGAAGGAGTCGGGCAATACGCGGTGCGCGGCGCGGTGCTCGACATCTATCCGTATGGCGGATCAACGGCGGTGCGCGTCGAGTATTTCGGCGACGACATTGACGATCTACGCAGCTTCGATCCGCAGACGCAGCGCTCGACGGGAAGATTGAACGACGTGACGGTGATGGCGGCGGAAACTCCGGGCGTCGGGAACAGTCACCTGCTGCAATATCTTCCTGAGAACACGATCATCGTGTGGAGCGAGGGGCGTCCCGCCTACTTTGCGGTGAAGGAACGCTACGCGGAGCGCACGGCACGACCGGGATTGCGGTTGCGCGACTTGCGCTCTTCCGCGACGAGCGACGAGGACGACGACGAAGATCGCCTGAGTGCCGAGCTGCACGACATCGTTTACGAGGAAGACGAAGAGATTCCCGTTTCCATTCCGGAGCAGGTGCGCGCGCTGCGCGAGCCGGGGAAGTGGATGGAGCCGGAGTTGATCTACAGCGCGTCGCAGAAACATGCGCAGGTCTTTCTGCACAGCGCGCCGCATCCGCCTTCCTACACACTGGACTTCAACGGTTCGCCGCAGGAACGTTTCGCGTCGAATCTGCCGCTGCTCGCCGATCGCGTCAAGGAATATCACGAGCGCGGATTGGAAACGCAGCTGCTGTGTGACAACCAGCTCGCGGCCGACCGCCTGGGTCAGGTGTTGATCGAGCGCGGCGTTCCGGAGCACGCATTCAGCGCGCGCGAAGGCGGATTGCGTCACGGCTTCATGCTTGAAGCGGCACAGCTCGTGGTGCTGGTGGATCACGACATTTTCGGGCGCAAGCGTCGCAGACGGCAGTTCATGAAATTCAAGAACGCCGTTCCGCTGCACGACATAGACGCGCTGAAGATCGGGGACTTCGTGGTGCACGTCGAGCACGGTATCGGGAGGTATTGCGGGCTGACGAAGATCGCGGTCGGCGGAGTGCAGCGCGAAGTATTGCAGATCGAATATCGCGACGGCATCAAGCTCTTTGTCAAACTTGAGAATCTTGCGCAGGTTCAGAAATATTCCGCGAAGGAAGGTTTTCAGCCTCCGCTGTCGAAGATCGGCGGCAAAGAGTGGCGCGAGATCAAGCGCAAGACGAAAGAATCGCTGGTTTCAATCGCGGAGGATCTCATCAAGCTTTACGCGAAACGGCGCGCGGAGCGGGGGATCATGTTTTCGAGCGACACGCCGTGGCAGCGCGAGATGGAAGCGAGTTTTCCGTATGAGGATACGCCGGATCAGTTGATGGCAAGTGAAGCGGTGAAGCGCGATATGGAGAGTCCGACGCCGATGGACAGACTGGTATGCGGCGACGTGGGCTACGGAAAGACTGAAGTTGCAATGCGCGCAGCGTTCAAGGCGGTGACGGACGGCAAGCAGGTTGCGGTGCTCGTGCCGACAACGATTCTCGCGCAGCAGCACTACAGAGTGTTCCGCGAGCGTTTCAAGAACTGGCCGGTGGACGTGCGCGTGATTTCGCGCTTTCAATCCACACGTGAACAGAAGGAAACGATCAAGAAACTTGCGGCGGGCGAGACGGACGTCATCATCGGCACGCACCGGCTGCTTTCGAAGGACGTACAGTTCGATGATCTCGGATTGCTGATTATCGACGAGGAGCATCGTTTCGGCGTCGTGCAGAAGGAAAAGATCCGCTCGATGCGGTCGAATGTTGACGTGCTGGCGATGAGCGCGACGCCGATCCCGCGCACGCTGCACATGGCGTTGATGGGCGCGCGCGATCTATCACAAATCACGACACCGCCGCCGGGCCGTCAGCCGATCGAAACCGACGTCGTGCCGTTTTCCGAGAAGGTGATCAAGGAAGCGATTCACCACGAATTGACGCGCGGCGGTCAGGTTTTCTTCGTGCACAACCGCATTCAGAGCATCTCGCAGGTATCGGAGATGATTCACCGGTTGCTGCCGAGCGTGCGAATCGGTGTCGCGCACGGGCAGATGAACGAGCACGAACTCGAGCAAGTGATGTTCGATTTTTCGGAAGGCAACCTGGACATTCTTGTTTCCACGCTGATCATCGAGTCCGGGCTGGACATGCCGAACGTGAACACGATGATCATCAACCGCGCGGACAGACTTGGCGTGGCGCAGCTGCATCAATTGCGGGGGAGAATCGGGAGAAGCTCGCGCAAGGCGTATGCGTATCTGGTGGTTCCGCCGCACTTCGAAATGTCGCGCATCGCGCGCGAGAGGTTGTCCGCACTGACGAATTTCTCTTCACTCGGCGCGGGGTTTCAGGTTGCGATGCGGGATCTCGAAATTCGCGGGGCGGGGAATTTGTTGGGACGCGAGCAGTCGGGGTATATCAACTCCATCGGCTTTGAGATGTATCAACAGTTGATCGAGGAAGCGATCCGCGAAGTGCAGATCGAGGAGAGTTCTGCGCCGCTCGAAGAGAAGCGTGACGTGAAACTGAAGATCGACACGGACGCGTTCCTTCCGGAGAGCTATCTGCCGGAAGGCGGATTGCGGTTGAACATCTATCGCGAGCTTGCACGGGCGAAGGAGTTTGCGAAGGTGGACGACATGGCGCGCGAAGTGGAGGATCGCTTTGGCAAGCTGCCGGAGGCCGCGCGGAATTTGTTTGATATGGTGCGCGTTCGCATTCTTGCCGAGAAGGCGGGAGTGGACGAAGTCAGTTTGTATGCGCAGCAGCTGGAGCTTGTGTTTGCGGCGGATCGCGCGGGGCGCGACAAGATGCTGACGCTGGTTTCGCGGAGCGAGGGATTTCCGATCGAGTTTGACGCGACGCGTGGAGTGACCGTGAAATTATCGATGAAGAGTATGGCGACGTGGGAAGAGCGGCTGACTTATGCGGAAGAGTATCTTGCCGCAGTGGCTGGCGAAGAGTTAATGACCGCATAATGCCGGAGGGACTTGTTGTGCTACAACGCGGAATATGGTTGCTATTATTGATGCCATTATCGGCGATTGCGATGGTGCAGGAGACGGGAACGCTGACGGGATTTCTGATGGGATCTTGCTCGACGTGCGCGTACGACAACTGGCAGTCGCACGTGTCGGAGAAGATCGCGCGGCCCGGGTATAACGATTACGGACCGGATCATCTCGATCCGCAAACGAACGGATTCGGCGGCTTTCAGTATATTCGCACGGGTGCCGCAGGCGACTCGACGCTGGCCCGTTGGCGTGCAGTGTTTCAACACTCGCTTGCGGGCAATTGGGCGATCGTGGATTCGTTGCTGCAGCGGCAGGATTCTCTGTGGAACTATGAGTTGGTGGAATTTTTCGATTCGGACAGTCTACGTGACTATTATATTATTCGCGAGCGACTCGACTCTTCATTTGTGGACCTGAACGGGGACACGCTTCCTGAAAACGATGTGATTGGTGGGTTTCGGACGGGCTGGGGCGTGTTTGTGTTCAACCCTGAGCCGCGACATCCGACGGCGGTGCTGCAGATGCCGCATCCGGAGGATGATTTCATGTCGATACCTGTGGGGATTCAGTTATATCAACAGGCGGAACTTGGGATTCTGATGATCGCGGGCGCGGGCCGCGAAGTGATGTGGGATACGACGAGGACGACTTATAACAACGCGTTGTCCTATTCGGATCCGTCGCGCAACGGGCGGCATCCGTTTGCAGAGTTATCGAGAGTGGTGACGGACGCGTGGAACGCTCCGCCGGTGAATCCTCTGGTGATTATTCAATTACATTCCTACGATCATGCGACGCACCTTCCGCTACCGGACGTGCAGGTGAGCGCATATCACGACGACTCGCGGCCCAATCCTCCGCTGCGCGATCTTGCCTATCATCGCGACTTGATTCACGCGCTGCCGTTGTATCCGATGACGGGAGCGGACGGCGACTCGACGCTGCTTGCGCTCATCGATGCCTACATCGGTTTGTACAGCAATCCGGAGTATTCGTATTACGGAGTGGATACAACGATACTGATACGTTCGATCAATGATTTGTTGGGCGCACCGGACAACGTGCAGGCGGTGTATTGTCATATCGGGCAGGATGTCACGCGGCACACGGAGAATTTTCTGCATATCGAGCTTGACGAATATCCGGACGCGCTGTGGCTTCCGCCGGACTGGGTGCGTTGGCTGCCGGGCACGCCGCCATCGGACTGGAGCACGTTTGTGCACGGGTTGGAGTATTATCAGCCGTTTGTCAAGGCGATCGATTCCGCGCTGACGTGGCACGCGATCCCGGATACGCTCGCGCCGGAGTATTGCGAAGTGACGGATGTTTACTCATACGGCGACGGCAGGGTGCGCGTCTACTGGAGTCCTCCGGCGCTGGATACGCACTTTGACACGTATCAGGTATTTTTCGACACGAATACTGTCACGCTCGCATCTCCGAATCGCACGCGCGCCAATCAGGGGTTTTCGTCGCTCGGTGATATGTTCACGTCGTCGGTAACACTTGGGAGTTTTGCGGCGCCGGTCTGGCGATACCAATTCGCGATCCGCGCGATTGACGTGCTCGGGCAGGCGTCGGCGCTGTCGCCCGCGATGGGGATAACGGACGGCGCGCTGACGGATGTCTGCATCGTAGCTGACGGCGATTCGCTCCGGTTATTCTGGACGGGCATTCCCATTGATTCACTCTACGAAATTCACGAGCACCTTCAGGAGAACGTGGACTATTTTCTGATCGGCACAACAGCAGACACGACGTTTTCGTTTCGACCGATCGGATTCGACGGATTGGTGTATCGTTACATGGTCAAGAGGATCGTGCGGTAAGGTTGAGGAGGAGAACATGAGCAAGCAGTGGCAGAAGCGCGTGGAGCGATTCAAGCAGATTCGCAGCGGCGGCAACGATCTATTTCCTGAAGCAGTTAAGAGTCCGGCGACACTGCCGCTTCCGGAAAAGCGACCCATGTCGAAGCGGTTCAGCTTAAAGAAGCTGATAAAACGCTTGCCCCGCGAAGGAGATATGTTTCCGCAGTCAATTCAGAAGAAAGAACTGCTGGATGCGGTGGATCGTGTGTTGCTTCGTCAAAAAGGCTGGATCACTCGCTTAGAGTATTTGCGAGAATGTGCGCACGAGATCGGAGCCCATTATCCGGACATTGCGGCGATGATACTGGAGCGTGCGGGCTATTCTATTTGGCGCCTGCCGCTAAGAAACGCCACAAGAATCTGGCAGCGCAACTACACAGACGCCGCAGAATATTGGCAGAAAGCAGGAAACCCTGAGGAGCGGGAGGATACGCTGCTGCGCGCGACGGTATTGACACTGAAAGAGAATCGCGAACAAGCCTCATGGGGGAAACGGAGTGCAACTAAGCTCGGTCCACTGTGGTTTCTTGCGAAGACGTACTACGACGAAGAGAATTTGGAGAAGGAATACGGCGTGCTATCGCGCATAGTCGATATTTGTCTCGAATATGAGGATTATGTAGAGGCAGCAGGAGCGCTCGCGAGTCTCGCGTCTTGGCACTTTAGAAAAGGCAATTGGAATAAGGCGTACAAGACTGGCAACCAAGTTGTGGATATCTACGAGCAGGCAAGTGATAAGTCATTGCTCGATCCCATGTATGAGGCCGACGCTAACTTCCTGATGGCATTGAGCATTCTGTACGACGACACCAGTTGCTGCGTTCACGGCTTTTACGTGGCCATTGATCACTTGAAACGCGCGCAGGAGATTAAGCAGAACTCTGGCGACTATGAAGATCATGAGATGGATGATATACATAGATATCTTGCGATTGCGTGGGGGATGATGTCAGAAGTTCTGCTGACGCTGTACTACAAGTATGGAAGCGGGTTTGATCTCAAGGAGGCAAAAACCGCAGCGCTGAGTTGCCTGAAAAATCTGGAAGCAATGCAAGAAATGCTGGTTTCATCCTTTGGCAGAATATACGCGATGCTCAGCACGATTTATACGTTGCTGGGAGAGCTCGAGCGAGCCGAGGATTATCGGAACAAAGCCATGACGCTGGGATATGATTTGTCGGAAGAGTAGCAAACCACGCACATGGACATCTTAACCGCCGCCACCCCCGAGCAACTGCGCCGCGTTTTTCCGGTGATGCGCGAGCTGCGGCCGCACCTGAGCGAGGAGAACTTTGTCGAACAGGTTCAGCGTCAGGCACAGGCTCACGGCTACATCCTTATATATGTGGAGGACGCGCAGGGGGAGCCGTGCGCGGCGGCGGGGTACCGTCCGACGGAGATGTTACATTGGGGAAAAGTTTTGTATATTGACGATTTGGTGACCGCCGAGCAAGCGCGTGAGCGCGGCGCGGCTGGCCATTTGTTCAATTATATTGTCGAGCTTGCCCGCACGCAAAACTGCGACGCAGTTCATCTGGACAGCGGCACACACTCGGGGCGCTGGGCTGCACACCGCTTTTACCACAAACGCGGCATGAGCATCACCAGCTATCACTTCGTACTGAATCTTAAAACAAAATAGACCGACAAGGAGCAACCGTGCAACGATTGATGACCGCACTAAGTTTGCTGGCCATACTGTTGGCAGCGGGCTGCGGTTCCAAAGAGCCTTACGTCGCAAAAGTGGGCAACTCGATTATCAGCGAGGACAGCTACCGCAAAGCGATGACCACACAGTTCCGCAGCGACGAGAACATTCAGCAGCGCACGCTGGATGAACGCAAGAAAGTCGCACGCGACATGGCACTGGAGGAGGCGAAGTATCTCGAAGGACTCGCGCGGAAATACGATCAGAACACCGAGATCGCGCAGAACGTTGAGAACACGGCGCGCCGCAAGGCGCTGGATCTGCTCTATCAGGAGAAAGTCATTAACGAGGTGATCAGCGAGGCATCGCTGCGGGAGTATTACAACAACTCCGCGAAGGAAGTGAGCGCGCGTCACATTCTGGTGAAGAAATCGGCGGCGGACACGAGCGAGGCAGATCGACAGCGGTTGAAGGGCCGGATAGATTCCATTAAGACGGCGATCAACGGCGGCCTCAGTTTCAAAGAAGCCGCTGCGCTGTTAAGCGAAGATGCGACGACCGCGCGCGACTCCGGAGATCTTGGCTGGTTTCCGTGGGGCAGGATGGTGGACGAATTCCAGAAGGCGGCATGGGCCGCGAAGCCGAACGAATTGGCTGGTCCGGTGGAGTCACCGTTCGGCTGGCATTTGATTTGGGTGGACTCGACTCGCGAAGTGCAGGGACGTCCGCCGTTTGAGAAGATGAAGGACGATCTGATGCTGCGCATGCGCGAAGCAGAAGGACAAAAGCTAAGCGATCGCGCGCGCGACTATGTGAACAAGCTGCACGACGAATACAAGCTCGTGATAGACGAATCGACGACCAAGGACTTTGTGACCAAGCTGCAGGATCCGCAGATGAGTCTGAACAAGGAACTCGGGCCGATGTTCACGCAGGAGGAAAAGGATCGCGTCGCGGCGACGCACAAGCTCGGCAAGGTGACAGTCAACGACATGATTGAGAAGGTTGGCGGGAATGCCTATCGGGTGGACTGGAAGAATCCGCAGTCGGTCAAAGATCTCATCCACGCGATAGTGGAGCCGGCATTCCTTGAAGACGTGGCGGAGAAGGAAGGCTTTACGAAGCGCGCGAAGAACGATCCTGACGTGAAGGCACAGCAGCGGTCGGCAATCATCCGGCTGGTGGACAAGGTTGAGATCGCGGACAAACTCGATCAGAGCGAGGACGCGGATCGCGCCTATTACGAGCGCAACTTACAGGATTTCGTGCAGCCGGAGACGCGCACGATACGGGAAATCTTCATCAAGGAAGACAGCACAAAAGCGGCACGCGTGCTCGCGCGCGCCAAGCAGGGCGAAGATTTTCAGAAGCTCGCCTGGCAATTCAACGAGAAGGAATCCACGAAGCGCGACAGTGGCCGCATCGGACCATTTGAAGAGAAGCGGTTCGGGTTGATCGGCAGCGCGGCATTCAGACTTTCGAAACCGGGCGAGATATCAGACCTCGTGAAAATCGGCAAGAATTTCTCGATCGTGCAGTTAATAGATGTGTTTCCGTCGCGCACGAAGACGTGGGAGGAAGCGAAATCTGACGCCCGCCGTGAAAACCGCGTCGCACGGACCAAAACATTGACGGAAGAGCTTGAAAAGATGCTGCTGGCACGTTACCCGATAACTGTGGACGAGGAGAAACTCGCCGCAATGTGGCCGCTGCCTGCGGAACGAAAGGAGCGCGCAGCGCGTGATCAATAGGGTTCTGCTGATGGCGGCATTCGTGCTGCTATCAGTCGGCTGCACGCCGTCGGAGCAGAGCGATGTGATAGCGGAAGTAGGCAGCCGCAGATTAACTCGCGCGGAGTTTGAGTTCTGGGCGGAGAAGCCTTACGAGAAGGCGAGCGAAGCGGAGCGCATCGCAGTGGTTTCCGAGTGGGTGGATTTGTCGATGTTGGAGCAAGCGGCGGAAGCCGCAGGATTACTTGACGATCCCGTTGTACAGCAGAGGTCGCGCAAGATGCTGGCGAATTACTATCGGGCGACGCTGTTGGCACGCGAGCCGCAGCCTGAAATAAATGATTCGCTGATTACGGCTTACTATAAAGAGCACGAGGGCGAATTCAAGCGCCCAAGCGACAGCTATTTGATTGAAGGATTCTGGTGTGAATCAGAGGATTCGCTCAAGGTCTTTCGCCGCGCGTTGGAGAAGGCGGACACGTCGCAATTGCGTTCGGGGTTTGTCATCTGGGAAGGGAAATGGCTGGCGGAGACGTCGGAGCTTGAAGACAATCTGCTCGCGGCCTTGCGCTGGCTGCCGCCGGGCAGCCTGACTCCGGTGCTGCCGATGGGCGACGGCTACCGACTCGTGCGGCTTCACGAAGTATATCCGAAAGGCACGCAACTCAGTCTCGACGCCGTCCGTCTGGAGATTCGGGAACAGTTGCTGGTGGAGCAGAGTCAAAGAAGACAGGAGCGCTGGCTGACCGAATTGCGCAGCCGCTATCAGCCGCGCCTCGCGAAAGTAACCCAATCACAATGATTCGATTTGTTTTAGCTATTCTGCTTGCCGTCTCGCTGGTCTCGCGCGCCGAAGAGGTGATAGACCGCATTCTTGCCGTTGTGGACAACGAGATAATTCTCGAGTCCGAGGTGTTGCAGTATCTTCAATACTCACTTGGCGCATCAGGGAAGCTTGAGAGTCTGTCCGAAGCTCAAATGGATTCACTGGGCAAACTCGTGCTCGAAGACTTGATCGCGCAGAAGCTGTTGTTAACGCGTGCGCGAGCCGATTCGGTCACGGTGTCGCAAAAAGAGGTGGATCGCGAGTTAGACATTCGCATGAGCAATTTGATTGATCAGGTGGGCGGACAGGAAAAGCTCGAATCGTATTACGGTATGCCGCTGCCGAAGATCAAGCGGCAGTTCCGCTCACTCGTCGAAGAGACGCTGTTAATCGAGCGCATCCGGCGTCAGCGGTTGTCGAATATTCGCGTGACGCGCAGCGAAGTGCTGGCGTTTTGGGACTCAGTCAAGGATTCGATTCCTCCGTTGCGTGATGCGATACGGCTTTCGCACATTTTGTTGCAGGACCGCGTCTCGCAGTCTTCGATTGACGCCACAATTGCGCGCGCGGATTCCGCACGGCAGGAAATCGTCTCCGGCAGGATGACGTTTGAAGAGTTCGCATCGCGCTACTCGGAGGATCCCGGCACGGCGGCACGCGGCGGCAAACTCGGGACGACACACCGCGGCGACCTTGTGCCGGAATATGAAGCGGTCGCTTATGCGCTGGAGCCCGGCGAGATCAGCGAGCCGGTGGTAACTCAGTTCGGCGTGCATCTGATACGGTTGAACGAGCGCACAGGCGAGAAGATCAACACGGATCACATACTTTTCAAAGTGGTACCTGCGGCAGCGGATCAGCAGCAGACGATGGCGGACGGCAAAGCATTGACAGAGCGGTTGCGCGGGGGGGCGGATTTTGTGGAGCTTGCGCTGAATTTGTCCGCCGACACGAAGACGGCGGCGAACGGCGGGGATCTCGGATGGTTCAGTCCGGCCGAATTGCCCGACGAATTCCGCAAGCCGCTCGAAGGAAAGCTGAAAGGCGAAGTCACGGAACCGTTCCGCACGGATTTCGGAGTGCACGTGCTGAAAGTGACGGATCGTGTGTACTCACGCAAGATATCGCTCGAGGAGGACTACAATCGTATCGAGCAGCTTGCGCTGGCCAGAAAGCAGGAAGAAGAATTCAGGAAGTGGATAGAGAAGATTGCCGCGGAGACTTACGTTCAGCGCAAGTAACGGCAGAAGCGACCGACAATTCAAAGCCCCTCATCGGAGGGGCTTTTTCGTAATCAAGGAGAACGAAACAGCTTCAGGATTTCTTGTCGCTCTTGCGATATTGAATAACATGCGCCTTTTCTTCCGTCACGAGTGCACCGCACTGCGCGGATTCAATGAGTTCGCCAACGCGCTTGACGAAGGCATCAACTTTTTCGACGGAGTCGACAAATTCAATCACGATGGGCATATCCTCGGAAAGCCGGAGAATTTTTGCCGTGTGGATATACAGGCTGTTAGCACCGAAGCCCGCAATGCCTCGCAGGACGGTTCCGCCGGCCATACCTTCATTGCGCGCTGCCTTCAGGATGGCTTCATAGAGCGGCAGATTTCCAAGCTTGTCCGTCTCGCCGATGAAGATGCGCAGGAGTTTGCCTTCGCCTTCCAGCACCATAATGTCACCTCAGGAATTAGAAAGAAACTGTCCGAACTCAAGGCCGAGCCACGCGCCGACCAAACACAAGAGGGTGGTTAAGATCACGTTTGACGCGGCGTAAAGATATTGTGCGTCGCGCAGCAGGGCGATGGTTTCATAACTGAACGTCGAATAGGTGGTGAATCCGCCGAGAATTCCGATGCAGAGAAATACGCGCAGGGTAGGGTCGGCGACGAACCTGCTGGCCAGCAGTTCCATCACAAGGCCGAGCAGAAACGAGCCGAGCAGATTGACCGTCAAGGTGCCGATGGGGAATCCCGTCGGAATCAGACGATACATCAGACCGGTGAGCCAGTATCGCGCGCTTGCTCCGATTCCACCACCGATGAACGTCAGCAGGAGAGTTTTCATGCGGGAATGATTGGATTGAATTCAGCTTGGCGGGCGGCGGCGGAACATAAACGCGCGGAGCAGTCCGAGTGCGAAGCCCATACGAACTACAGAAAATAGCAGGATTCGTCCGGCTTGTCAAGGACTCCGGAGGAAGAAAGTGATTTATTCATCCGCAGACTGAACGGACCTACGTGGTCAAGTCGTGCGCGGGAATCGTGAGCACGGCACACGGCGAGCGCCGCACGACGGCTTCAGCGACAGAACCGAAGAAGAATCTGCGCAATCCGGTACGTCCGTGTGTTGCGATGACAATCAAATCGCTTTTCAGCTCCTCGGCCATGACAATGATCTCGTGCGCGGGATCACCCATTTCAAGATGCTGCGATACGTTCACGCCCGGCTTGATGTTTGCAGTAATGATTTCGTTCAGGAAGTTTTGATAGCTCGTCAAGAGTTCAGTTTCATACTTCTTGACGTCGAAGGCGACGGTGCCGGAGCCGGGGGGCAGTTCGACAAGCGGAACGGGCGGCACGACATGCAGCACATGCAGTTCGGCTTCATAGCGTCGCGCGAGTTCTTCGGCGGCGACCAAGGCCCGCGTGGATGGCTCTGAGAAGTCAACCGGGCAGAGGATTTTTCGGAAGGGAAGCATGACGACCCTCCTGTTGGATGCGTTGAAAAGAATCGGCTAAAATCGTATACTATGGGAGGAGAATATTCAATTCTCCCCTCTATTTACATTCATCAAAACAGATTAAGTTCCCATAAATGTAATTTGACTGAAACGGTCAGGTTCGGGGAATCGAGGAAGGTTAGCGTTAGTAGAAATGTCAAGCCATATAATTGAGCGGACACCGGCACCTCAGGAGCTATTGGATGAAGCAATTGACGCGCTTCGTTGTGTGTCGTCGGGTCAACGGGTGTTTGTGGGTTCGGGATTGGCTGTCCCGCAGTTGTTAGTGGACGCGCTCGCGATGCGGGCGAACGAGCTGGAAGGTGTGGAAGTCACACATTTAATGACATTTGGGCCGGCACCTTATGCCGAACCCGGGATGGAGAAAAGTTTTAGGACGAATGCTTTGTTTACGGGGGCGAATGTTCGGCCGGCGGTGAATGCGGGCAGGGCAGACTATACACCGATATTCTTATCCGAAATTCCGGCCTTGATCCGCAGCGGTGCATTCAACGTGGATACTTGCCTGGTTCAGGTGACGCCTCCCGACCATCACGGCTACTGCAGTTTGGGAATTGACTGCGCGTGCACACTTGAAGCAGCGCGTCACGCCAAGAATGTGATTGCGCTCGTGAATGCCGAGATGCCGCGCGTGTATGGCGAGAACTTTTTACACAAGTCGGTGTTTCGGGCGATGGTGCAATACGATCATGAATTGCCGGAGCTGCCGCGCAAGACTCCGTCGGCACAGGAGAAGTTGATCGGATTATTCTGCGCGGAACTGGTTCCGCACGGCGCGTGTCTGCAGTTGGGAATCGGCGCGATACCGGACGCGGTGCTGGCAAGTTTGCACAACAAACGCGACTTGGGAATGCACACGGAGATGTTTTCGGACGGCGCGGTCGAGCTTGTGAATGCGGGTGTGATCACGTGTCGCGCGAAGAATCTGCATAAGGACAAGATGATCGCGAGCTTCGTGCTCGGATCAAAACTGCTCTATGATTTTGTGAAGAGCAATCCATTGGTGGAGTTTCGTCCGGTGGATCACACGAACGATCCATTTGTGATTGCGCGCAACGACAAGATGATTTCGATCAACAGCGCGCTGCAGGTGGACTTGACCGGTCAAGTGTGCGCGGATTCGATCGGGCATTCGATCTTTTCGGGATTCGGCGGACAGGTGGACTTCGTGCGCGGGGCATCGCGCTCGAACGGCGGGAAACCGATTATTGCGCTTGAGTCCACAGCCAAGGGCGGCACCGTGTCGCGCATCACACCGACGCTGTCGCCCGGAGCGGGCGTGGTGACGTCGCGCGCGGACGTGCACTATGTCGCGACGGAATACGGCGTGGCCTATCTGCACGGGAAGACGATACGTGAGCGGGCGCTGGCATTGATCCGCATCGCGCATCCGCAGTTCCGCGACGAGTTGAAGTATGCGGCACAGCAGCGACAGTTGATTTAGAGAACTTGTTTACTCCGTCGCTTATGGAAGCGGGCCGGAAATTCCGGCCCGCTTTGCTTTTTGGAAAAGAGGCCAAGCGGCTATTTGACGAGCACGAGTTTGCTGCTGGAAGTGAACGAAGGTGAAGTCACGCGCAGGAAATAGACACCGGTGCTTGCGCTCGCCGCGTTCCATTGCAGAGTGTGCGAACCGGCGGAGAATCTGGAGCGCGCGAGCGTGTTGACAAGGCGACCCTGCACGTCGAAGAGCTGCGCGGTTACCTCCGAGCTTTCCGGAACGTTCAAGCGGATGTTTGCGAGCGCATTAAACGGATTTGGAAAGATTGAAACGGAGAAGTCCTGCGGCACGGGTGCAGAGGGCGAAACGGAAATGGCTTCTTCGACTCCAACGCCGCGGCGCACGACGAGTTTGTGCTGCACATTGGCGGGAATCACGCCGGACAAGCCTTCATAGATTTCCGGCAGCATGACGTCACCGTTGGCGAAGAAGAGCCGGAGGTCGTAGGACGCGTTGCCGTTTAGAGTGAAGTAGTGATCCAATCCGTCGCGGCGTGCACCACCGTAATTGGATTCGGCGGCGGCGACAAGCGTCTCGGTGCCATGTTCGTAGACTTCGACGCGGGTCATCCAGCAGTCGCGTTCACCATCCGGGCCGACGACGCTGACAAGCAGTCTATCCTGTGAGCCGACATTGTTGCGGTAGAGCCGCGAGGGTTCGCCGTACATTCTCAGGAAGAGGTCGAGGTCGCCGTCCTGATCGTAGTCGTAGAAGTGCGGCTTGGTGTCCGCGTAAAAGTCGAGATTGAGCTCGGGTGCGATGTCGGTGAAGTAGATATTCAATCCGACGATGCTGTCGCAGCGGAAGAACTGATTGGGTTTTGCTCCCCACCATCCGCCGTCGGGCTGTCCGGCATAGATGTCGAGGTCGCCATCCATGTCGAAATCGGCAACGGCATAGTTTGCGGCGTAGGCATGCACGTCAAAGACGACGCCGGTGCCGTGCACGGTCATCTCGGTGAACGTGAGATTGCCGTTGTTATGCCAGATGGTGTGTTTCTGATTTCCGCCGGTGAGCAGGTCGAGATATTTGTCGTTATCAAAATCCGCCCACAGACAGCCGCCGCGACCCATCGCCTGACTGAGACCGGAGGAAAGCGTTCGATCTTCAAATTCTCCGGCGAAGTTGACGAAGAAGTAGTCCGTGCCATCGGTGCGGGTCATGAACAGGTCCACGTCGCCGTCGAGATCCACGTCCGATTCACAGAAGCGATGGAAACTTGAGATCGGCGGCAATCCGGTTTGTGCGGTGATGTCGGCGAACAACGAGTGTCCTGTGTTGCGATAGACTTTCCATCCGGCACTGCCGTAGCCAAGAATGATATCCATCCAGCCGTCGTGGTCGAGATCGGCGCAAGCTATGTCGCGATTGCCGGTACTGGACGAGAGTCCCCACTGCTGAGCGCGGTCGACAAGGAATCCGTCCTCGTTGATCATCAGCGCGACGCGATAGTGGTAACAGCCGATTAGCAGATCCATGTCGCCGTCATGATCGAAATCCATCGGGATGACTTTATATCCGTCTGTTGAACCGTCGGGCAGACCGATGGGCAGTTCGACGTAAACGCCGTTTTGAAACTCGAAGTAGTGTCCGGCGCCGTTGTAGCGACTGGTGAAGAGAATGTCGTTGCGGGAGTCGCTGTTGAAGTCGAGTGCGAAGACGTCGCCCCAGGGTGAGGAGACATCAATGCCGAGATCAGGTGCGACGTTGGTGAAGGGCTGTGCAGGAGAGCCGGTGGTCAGAGCGAGACAGAGCAGCGCGGAAGCAAAACCGAGGCGGCACATGGGGTGCTCCTTTCGGGACTTGCGGGACGGAAACCACCAATAACGTAATCATCAAGGTAGGTGCGCAGGTCTGGATCCACAAGCGGCGGGGAGAACAAAATCAGATTTGAGTGACGAGGGCACAAAGTACGCTCAACCACTTGCAAAGAAAGAACTTCGCTTGTTGCGTATGTGACCATGGATTTGCTATATTACATGATTCTATCTTGGGGGAGTCTGCCTTCCGGCGCGAACGCGAACAAATGCGTAAGAGCATATATATTATATTGTTGCTGATTCACATCGGGCTGGGGGTGTGGGCGGCGATGGGGCTTGCGGAATGGGTAGGATTGGCTGTGCCGTGGCCACGGGTGAGCAATCCGCTGTTTCCGCGGTGGCTGCTGTTGGTGCATTGGTTAGTCGTTGCGAGCGCGGCGGTGGTGTTTATCTGGGGATATGTGCGGAGATCGAACGGACTCTGGCGGGCGATGTTGTGGCCGTACGGGCTGATGGCCGGGGTGTGCGCGATCGAGACTTTTGGTTATCTGACGCACGGGGGGCGGTTCGGGGCGATAGCGGCGGAGTATCTGGCGTACGCGGGGATTGTGTGGTGGCTTAGGAAGCACCCAGCACGAGGCTAATATACAACAGAATTTACGCAAAGTCAAGAGATTTTTGCAAAAAGATAGATTTTATATAACCATTTGTTCAAGTTCTGGTTACAGTGTTTTGGCATTGGAGTTAGGAAGAGCTGGAGAGGCGAGGAGGCAAGAATAAGGTGCGCCCCTCGGCAACCAACTATAAATTCCAAGAGTTTAAGAGTGGATGTGGGGAACGGAGATCAGCGAGATTAGACATTGAAAATAAAGACTTTGTATAGCAACTTGCAGCGCAGAGCGGCGAGGGCGGTGATGTGCGCGCTGTTTTTGGGTGCGGCGAGTGCCTCGTTGGGTGCGGATTTGGGTCTGAAAGTGGGCCTGATGAAGTATAACGGAGGGGGCGACTGGTACTCCGGCGGGCGAGCATTGGCCAACCTTTTGCGATACGCGGAGGCCACGACGGGAACCGATTTCGACCCCGAACCCAAGGCGGTCGCTCCGAGTTCTCTGGAACTGTTCAGCTATCCGATCACTTTCATTAATGGACACGGCAATGTGTCGTTTTCGGAGAATGAAGTGAACAACCTGCGCGCCTATTTCAATGCGGGCGGCTTTCTGTTTGCCAACGACGACTACGGGATGGATGCGAGCTTCCGTCGCGAAATGAAGAAAGTGCTGCCCGACGCGGAGTGGTACGAGCTGCCGTTCAAACATCCTATTTATTCCGCGATTCATCGCTTTCCCAACGGACTGCCGAAAATTCACGAGCACGACAAAGCGCCGGCGCAGGGATACGGACTGTTCGTGAACGGCGTGATGGTGTGCTTCTACAACTATCAAAGCGATTTGTGCGACGGCTGGGAAGCCGAAGAGATTCACAACGATCCGCCGGAAAAGCGCAAGGCGGCACTGGAGATGGGAACGAACGTGCTGGTGTATGCGCTGACGCGCGGAGTTGAATAGGCGGAGCGGCGTTGTGGTTTGCGCGTGGGGCGAGAGAATCCTTTGCGTAGATCTTTTCAGGATGACGGCAAGAATCCGAATGGTTAGCACGAAAGAATTGAAATAGCGAGACAAAACAACAAAGGTGAGACAGAGAAGAGATGAATTGTCCGACTTGTAATGTGGCTCTGGTGATGTCAGAACGACAAGGGATCGAAATCGACTATTGCCCGAAGTGCCGTGGAGTCTGGCTTGATCGCGGGGAACTGGACAAGATTATCGAGCGCGCGGCGGATGACCGCGACGATCGTCCAGCACAAGCTTCCCAGCAGCATCAGCCTCAGGTCGTCGTGCAGCAGCCGTATTATCAGAAACCGTACAAGCGCAAGAGTTTCCTTTCGGAGTTATTCGACTAATGGATACGCTGATTGCAATACTGATTGTGTTGACGAATACGGCACAGTTTGACTCGGCACATCCGACGGGTGTGTGGCTCGAGGAGTTCGCGGTGCCGCATCAGATATTCATGGAAGCGGGCGCGCGCGTGACGGTGGCGAGTCCCGCGGGCGGGGTGGTGCCGATCGATCCGCGCAGTCTGACCGACGAGAGTAAAGAGAAGTTCGCCAAAGAGATAGAATTGCTGCAGCACACACGCGCGCTGTCGGGAGTGGACCTGACGCCGTATGACGCGCTGTTCTTTCCGGGCGGTCACGGGACGATGTTTGATTTGCCGGGGAATGCGCGGGTGCAGCGGGCGATTGTGGAAATGTATGAGCGCGGGGAAGTCGTAGCGGCGGTGTGTCACGGACCAGCGGCACTTGTGGACGTGAAACTTACCGACGGCAAACCGCTCGTAGAGGGTAAGACGCTGGCGGCTTTCACGGATAACGAAGAGAAGGCCGTGCAGTTGGATACGTTTATGCCGTTCCTGCTGGAGAGCAAGTTGAAAGAACAGGGTGCGACGGTTGAGACTGCGGAGAATTTCCAGCCCAAAGTGGTGGTGGACGGCAAACTGATTACGGGACAGAATCCGGCGTCGAGCGAAGGAGTGGCGAGAGCGGTGCTGGAGGCCGTGAAGGCAAAATAGAAAACAGCAAACTCAGAGTTCTGCTCTTTCTATACTTGCTTCCAATTTTCCGTTTTGAAACGAAACTTGGAGATCGCTGAATGTATCTCTATTTGGCAGCAGCGTTCTTGACGCTGGCGGCGGTGGTGGGATTTAATCCCCTGTGGTCGCTGATCCGGCAGCTTCCCGCGAAGATGAGATTTGTCTGGATCCACGGCGGGTTGGCCGTTGCGGGAGTGATATTCTTTGTCATTCACGCAACGAGTTCGCCGAATCCGACACCGTGGCTGGCGTTTTTGATCACGCTGATCACGGCGATGGGCGGGATAGGATTGTTTGCCTTGAGACGGATGAAGGCTCCGGTGCCGGCTGGAATCGCGTTGATTCATCCGCTGGCGGGAGCGGTTGCATTGGTATTGTTGTATCAGGCATTGTTTGCAAAGTAAAGGACACACGCATTGAGTCTGCTTCGCGCACGCGCACCGCGCACACGCCGGCATGTACGACATGCCGTTGAACAACTTGCGGGCTGGTATTTTGCCCGCGCGATTCTGGGATACAAGTATTTACAGACGGGGGAATTGCCGCCGTCGGTGGTGAGGGAGAGATTGAAGCACGCCGTCGCGAGATTGCGCATACAACGCGACAGAATAGCCGAACGGATGCGCGAACGCGTCAGATAACGAAGGACAAATAGCTTATGGGTGCTCGGGAAGTACTTTCGACGATTCGCAACTGGATGGCGGGGCTGCGCCGCGCCGTTCTCTTCAATACATTGAAGAGCCATGCGCTGTTCGCGCTGGCCGCGCTGGTGACCGTGACGTTATTGGTGCTGGTGTTCGAATCGCTGGGGCACTTCAGCGGCGGGACGCGTGCGGTGCTGTTTGCGCTGTGGGGATTGTCGGCACTTGCGGCGCTGGGACTGGGCGTGCTCTGGCCGATCCTCAAATATACTGTGTTCGCACCGAACGATCAGAAGCTCGCGGGGCAATATGCCGAGCGCATGCCGACGATTCGTGACCGCGTGCTGAATGCGCTGCAATTGCTTGACAAGGTTGAAAACGCAGAGCGGGACGGTGTATCACCGGAGTTGATTCTTGCGGCAGGCCGCGGAGTGGCCGAAGAGCTTGTGCCGATTGCGCCGGCGACGCTGCCGGACCAGACGCGCGTGCGGAGGAGTGCGCGTTACGCGTTATTTACTTCGGTCGCGGCGATCGCGATGTTGATTGTGTTCGGACGGCCATTGATGTCGGCGGCGGAACGTGTGATGAATCCGGATAAGGACTACTCGCTTCCGGCGGCATTCACGTTGACGATAGAGCCGGGCGATGTGGAGCTGGTGCGCGGTGATTCACTGAAGATAGTCGTAAAGGCCACAGGCGAGTATCCGAATGAAGTGACGATCACGCGTCAGGAACGCGGGCGCACGGCGGACGCACCGCTCGGAGTGGGCGGCGAGAACGGGGAATATACCGTCACGTGGAGCGGGTTGGCGACGACGTTTGACTATTGGGCATACTCAGGCAACGTCAAGACTGCGAAGTATACGGCGACCATAAAAGAACTGCCGGCAGTGCGCTATCTGTCGGTGACGCTCACGCCGCCGGCCTATACAGGTCTTGAAGCGAAGACGCTGGAAGAGAATGTGGGGGATATTTCGGCGGTCATCGGAACGAAGGCGAAAGTGACGGTTTCTGCGACCAGACCGCTGTCACGCGCGGTGTTGGAGTTTTTCGATTTAGGCGAGAACGCGGCGACTCCGCGCGAGACGCTTGCGCTGGTCTTGGACGGGAGCAAGGCATCGGGCGAATTTACGGTGTCAAAAAGCGGCACCTATCATATCCATTTGACAGGCAGCGACGGGTTGGAGAGCCGTGATCCGATAATTTATCGCATCAATGCGCGTCCGGACGAAGCTCCGGTGATCACGCTGCTTGAGCCTGCGCAGGATTTGGAAATCGCCGCGGATATAAAGGTGGCGGTGGTGGCGGGCGCTGCGGACGACTACGGGTTTTCGCGTATGAACTTGCGCTACTACCGGACGTCGCCGTGGGATCAGCCGGGCGATATTGCAGACGAGAATTTTGAAAAGCTCGCGCTGGACTATCGGATGCTTGAACCCGGGCGCTGCATTGCCGAGACGGCGTTTGACCTGACTCCGCTGCAGCTCTTGCCTGAGGATCAGGTGTTGATGTTTGTGGAAGTGTGGGACAACGACCGGATCAGCGGACCGAAGCGGGCGAAGAGCGAAACGCGGTTGCTGCGTTTCCCGTCCATGGCGGAGATATTCGAGCGGCAGGAACAGATGGAGGAACGCCGGACGATCACGCTCGAAGAATTGCTCTCTGAATCTCAAGATTTGCGCGAACAGGTTGAGAAGGCGGTCGAAGAGTTCAAGTCGAATCCCGAGATGAGCTACGAGCGCAAGCAGGAAGTCGCGGAACTGATGGAGAAGCAGGAGCAGATGACGCAAGTGCTCGAGCAGGTTTCGCAGGCAATCGAACAGCAGCAGATGGTAAATCAGATACGTTCGCTGTATTCTCCGGAAGTGATGGAGAAGATGGAACAGATCCGTGAGCTGGTGGAAGAGGTCATCAGCCCCGAGATGCGGGAGGCAATGCGGAAGCTGAACGAAGCGATGCAGCAACCGACGCCGGAGGAGATGCGCAAGGCACTGGAGAATTTCCAGAAGATGCAGGAGCAGTTCAATCTGGCACTCGATCAGACGCTCAACATGCTTAAGCAGATGCAGGCCGAGAAGAAGCTGGACGAACTTGCTCGACGACTGGACGAACTCGCACGCCAGCAGGAGCAGCTCAACGAGAAGATGGATCAGGATTCTCCGAAGAGTGCGCAGGAGAATGCAAAGCAGCAGGAGAAGCTCTCCGAGGAGATGCGGAAGATCGAGCAGGAGATGAAGAAACTTGCCGAGCAGATGAAGAAGGATCAACTGCAGGGCGAGAAGGAAGCTCAGGAGCTGAATCAGGAGATGCAGCAGGAAGAGCTTTCCGAGCAGATGGAACAGAATTCGCAGAACATGCAGATGGGCCAGAAGCAATCGGCCAAGAAGCAGGGCAAGAAGCAGCAGCGGAAGATGGCCGAGTTCGCACAGCAGATGCAGAATCTTCGTCAGCAGATGCAGAGCAATCAGGATCTGGAAACGATGATGGAGATGGAGAAGGCGCGCGACAAGATGCTCGACCTCTCCATGCGTCAGGAACAGCTTTGGCAGGAGTCGCAGAATGTTGACCCGAACAGTCCGCAGATGAACGAGCTTGCCGAAGAGCAGGAGAATCTGAAGCAGGCGATGAAGCGGATTCAGGAGGACATGCAGGAGCTTGCGAAGAAGTCAATGGCCGTGACGCCGAAACTGATGGCGTCCATGGAGGAGACGATCAAGCAAATGCAGTCGGCTTGCAACGCCACGCAGGAACGCGATTCGCGCACGGCATCGCACTATCGCAAGCAGGCGATGGCCGCTCTGAACGAGACGCTTCGCCAGCAGAACAACGCCTGCAAGCAATGCCAGAGCCAATGCAACAAGCCGAACAGCAACTCCATGTGCAACAAAGCCGGCGGGATGTCGCAGAAGCAAGGCCAGATCAATCAGCAGACCATGGGCATGATGCAGAATCAGGGGACGATTTCGCAGCAGCAGGCAGCGGCCATGCAGAGATTGGCCGCAGAGCAGGACGCGTTGGCGAAGTCGGCTGCGGAATTGCAGGCGGAAGCTGCAGCGTCGCGTCAGACGGTCGGGCGGCTTGACGGTCTGAAGGAAGACATGGAGAAGGTTGCGGAAGATCTGCGCGCGCAACGCATCACGCCAGAGACGATTGAACGGCAGAACAAGATAGAAAGCAAGCTGCTGGATTTCCAGCGTGCGAACCGCGAACGCGAGTTTTCACCGCAGCGCAAATCGAACACGGGCATTGATATGGTGCGCTCGTCGCCTCGCGAACTTCCGAAGAAACCGGGCAGCGATGAGTTGCGCGAGGATTTGCTGCGCGCGCTGGATGCGAAATTCACACCTGACTACGAAGAACTGGTGCGCAAGTATTTTGAAGCCCTATCCAAGTGGCAATAACGGTTCGGGGCAGGGCCTCCTCGGCGGACGCCCGCAAATGGTAGTGCACATCGCGGCGGCGGGTAAACAGACTTGCCCCGCGATGTTTGTTCTGACTATCCTACTGCTGATTGGCTGCGCCCGCGCTCCGGAGGCAGTGCGTTTGGATGCCGGACTTGCCGAACAGATTTTTTCTCCACGACTCGCGTGGCAGGAGAGCGGCGAGCTGTATTGTCAGTGGGTGGAGTTTCACACCGACAGCATCGGCGGCGCGGGCACGACGTGGGACGAAAATCTCAAGACGTTCTCGCGGCCCGAGAGCTTCGATTTTATGAATCGTCGGTGGGTGCAGTGTATTCCGGAGCTTGACCGTTTCCGGTTTGCGAATCACGGGACGGCGACGCTGGTCGCGCACAGCTGTATTCAAGAGAGTTTCATCGTTTTTCGTGACAGCACAGGAAAGCGCGAAGCGGCCTGGCTTGCTGCACCTGCCGTGATGACATACCCGATCGAAGTGGATACGCTTTTTCTGATTCTCTATGAGTCGTCACTGGAGCGCGGATTGATTTCCGTGTGGCTGGAACGTGCGGGCCGCGAGTTAAGCCGCGATACGCTGGAGATTCCCAGTCCCGACTTTGCGGCTGCCGGAGCAAACGGGGTGACGATGGTGAAGTCGTCCGAGCGTGCCTTTCATATCTATCAAATGGGTCGGCTGTGCAGTTGGGCGGACAGCACGACCGTTGCTCGCATGTATCCCGCCAAGCAGCAGATCGGGACGGACTATTTCGTGAGCGGGGGAGATCTGTTCATCGTGAGCGGTTATCGCCGACCCGATTCACGGGAGATTGAATTCGAAACTCACGTTTTGAACGGCACACGCCGCGAGTCGCAACACTCGGCACGCGCGAAACGCGAGTCGCTTGGTGAATATGTCGCGTTCCGTGCTGTGCCCTCGGGTGGAGAGTTTCCGTATCTGCTTGCATTGGAAAGCGAACCGGAGCACATGCGATTGGCGGTGCTTGGTTTAGGCGAGGACGGCTACTGGAGCCGCATCACCCCCCGCGCGGAAGTCAGCCCATCGATACAGGAATTCTCCGCAGTGCGGCACAACAATCAACTGTTCGCAGCATATACGGCCGCGACCTCGGAGACGCTTGCCGCAGCCAACGCCTGCTATTACCTGCAATACAGATTGGAGTAACGCGCATGAAGACCATGAAGCATGTTTCAGTATGGCTCGTGCTTGTCGCCGTGTCGGCGTTTGCGCAGCCGGAGTTTGATCCGGTGCGGCTCGATGAAGCGACCGACGAACGGTTCTTCTTTCCGACCATTGAGATTACTGCTGCAAACACAATCTACTGCACATGGGCGAGTGCCAACGAAGAATGGATCGGCGCATACGGGCGGGAAGTGGATCTTGCAGGGAATATCATCGGCGAGCTTGACACAATTGACATCGGGAGCACGAGTGTCGTAAGCTGCCCGCAACGCGTCGAGTTTCGCACGCTTTCGAGCGGCGCGTGGGCAAAGATGATCTACCATGAATGACTGCAGGAGACGGCACTCCAGTTTTTCTCCCCGGAGGGGACGATGCTGGAGGAAACACACTTGTCGCCCGCATTCTTTCCGAGATTCCTCTCGCTCGCTGACGGATACTTTGTCTCCGTGCGGAATTTCGCTCTCGGGCAGTTGGTGTTCCGGTTTCGTCCTGACGGAGGGTTGATTGACAGCGATACGCTGTCTATCGGGGAGACATACTACTCCTACTTGGTAAATGGCGAACCGCGCCTCGTGTCGCAACAGGGTCTGTTTACGGGCACGGGTTGGCGGATACGCACGGTTCTTCATGAGTTTGACGCGCAGGGGGTATATGCTGACAGTCTTGTTTTGCGCGAAGAGGACTTGAACGCGGGAGAAAGTGCGGCGGGTCACGCGTTTCATTTTGACGGGAGCGTCTTGACGTGCATCGCCGCATCCGTGCGGCCCGGCGCGACGCTGAACACCTTCCGCGTGTGGATGACCATATATGATGGCAGCAATACCACGGAGATAGATCCATGGGATCCGGGACCGTTGCCGCAGCGTTCGTATATAACGAGTTGGGAAGTGCTCCGCACGACCGACGCGCGTTTCGTGCTTGCCATGTTTGTGCGCGGCGAGGCCAATATGGCTATCTGGTTTCTGGGGCTGGAGTCGGATGGATCATTCAACTCCAATTTGCACATGCAGTCAGTCGCGTCAGACCACCTGTTGAACGGGATGATCTTGAAGGAGTATAGCGGGTCGATTTTTTGCGCGTTTACGGAGGTCACAACGGACGGGTCTTTTGGTGGCGGTGCGCAGGTTGCGGCTTTTCCTTTGACAATTCTGCTGAATTCACATGACCAACGACCCGAGCTGCCGTCCTCGCTTAGGCTTTCAGCGTTTCCCAATCCGTTCAACGCAAGCTCCGCCATCAGCTTTTCGCTGCCCGAACGCAGCCTCGTTGCACTGACAGTATTTGATCTGCTGGGACGCGAGGTGGCGACGTTGGCGGAAGGTATGTATGTCCCGGGCACGCATCAGCTATTCTGGAACGCTTCTTCCGCCGCAAGCGGGAAATATTTCTGTCGACTGACGACTCAAGACGACTCGCGGGTGATTCCGTTAATCCTAATGAAATGAAATACATTCTCTCGACACTTTTTGCCATACTCTTGCTCGGCGGCATTTCTGTTGCCCAGCAGATTATTATTCAGCCCGGGCCATCGCAGCAGATAAAACCTCCGCCGCGTTCGCCAGAACAAATGCAGGCGGATCGCGCACGACGCGAAGAGCAGCGCGGGAATTTCGACGGCGCGCTGGGAGCCTGGCACGAAGTGTTGAAGCTTGCGCCAAACGACGCGAGTGCGATTACGGGGATTCCCAAGTGCTATATGGCACTGCGCAAGTTTGACCAGGCCGAGGCGTTCTTGCAGGATCAGATCAGGAAATCTCAATTTCGCACGGCTACTCCGTGGCAGGACCCTATCAGCGAATTCCAATTGACGCTGCTCTTGGGGGAAGTGAAGCTGGCGCGTGACGACGAGTCCGCAGCGTGGGACGTGTGGAATGCGGCGCTTTCAACTCAGCAGAACAATCCGGACGCCCGGCGTTTGTTGGTGAACCTGTTACAGCGGAACCGCAGATGGGAGGCGAGTGAGAAGCTGATACGCGATTATCGCAAGGATGCGAAGATGCCGGGTTTTATGGCATTGGAGCTTGCCTCAAGTTTGCAGGCGCAGATGAATTTTGCCGGCGCGACCGAGGAGTTGCTGCTTCACGCGAAGTCGTCACCGAGCGCGTGGCAGATTTCACAGAGTTACCTCAGTCGTTTTCCGGATGACTCGACGGTGGACGCGACGGTGATGTCGGTGCTCGAACAGGCCATCAAGCGCGACAGGAAGGAGTCCGGCGTCTGGCGTATGTACGCGGGGTATGCTTTAAAGTCCGGCAGACTTGAAGAGTCGCTGTCCGCCACAATGACGGCGGATTCTCTGACGGGAAGCGGTGGTGCGTTAGTTCTCGGCAGCGCACAGCAGCTGTTGAATGACGGTGAAGTTGAGCTTGCCCGACGCGGATTTGAGAAAGTGCTGGCGCGAAACACGTCCGAGCAGCTGTCTGAACGCGCAGAACTTGGGTTAGCGCAATGTTTCGAGGCCCAGGGCAACTACACGGAAGCTAAGATTGCGTATCAGCGGTTTCTGGAGCGCCGCCCGAAATCTGCGGACGTGGAGGAAGCGCGCTTCAGGATCGCGGAAATCCTGCTCGAGCACGAACAAAATCCACAAGAAGCTCTGATTGAATATCGCGGGATCTTCCAGCGTTCGCGCACCGCTTTGAAACAGCAGGCAGCGATGCGAATCGGGGATGCGCACGCTTATCTCGGAGAATTTGCGCCTGCTATCGAGGCGTGGCAGCAGATAGCTGCGCCGCAACGCGGGCAGGTGACGGACGATGCGGCGGAAGCGCAGCTGAGGATTGCGCGAGCGAATATCTGGCGTGACTCGACTGAACTTGCGGACAAAGCACTCGAAGCAATTCTGAGCGGCAGCACACAGAACATCTCATTCAACGATGCAGTCCTCTATCAGGCGCTGTTGAGCAGCGGCGGATTTCACGGGGCCTTGCGCGCGTTTGCCGATGCCGACTACGCGTCGTTTCGTCAGAATCACGGTTTAGCTGCCGAGAAATACGGAGAAGCCGCGTCCCTTCTGAAGTATGGCAGGCTCGCGGAGTGGAGCCGCATCTCAGAGGCCGAGGCACTGCGTGAATCAGGACAGCCGGAGCGGGCGATTGCCTCTTTGGATACATTCGTGTTGTCGTTTCCCGAATCCGTGGATTTGCCGCGCGTGAAATACATGATGGCTGTGATTACGCTCGAAGACTTGCATCAGGAAGACAAGGCCCTGCAGATGCTGCAGGAATACCTGATTGAGTATCCCCGCTCGCTCTACTTGGAACAGGCACGGCGCAAAGCGCGCGTGCTTGCCAACAAGGTTTCATAAGACTGCAACTGGTTAGACATGGACCGTGTCCAATGCGGCACTCTCGCCGACGCACCTCTATTTATTATACCGGTACTGAAAACTGATAGCAACAATATTTGAATGGTTGTATAAGCATCCCGAATGGATGTTCTGGTCGGCGCTTCCCGCGCTGATGCTGCACCAATTTGAAGAGTACGTGCTTCCGGGCGGATTTCTTCGCTGGTTGAACAAGGATGTATTTAGGAGCGAGTCCGACCGTTCTCCGATTTCACCGACGACAGCATTTGTCATCAACATTGTGATTGGCTGGCCGATCTATGCGCTGGTCGGTTACGTGGGGCTGAAGCAGATGTGGTTTGTCATGCCGCTGATGGGTATCCTCTTTGTCAATGCGTGGTTTCACATCACTCTTTCAATCTCATCGTCACGCTATTCACCCGGCACCTTCACGGCGATTCTGATACTCTTGCCGCTCACGTTCTACACGTTCTACTACTATATCATGACGTGGGAGATCGGCTTTCGACTGCTCTTTCTTTCCATACTGGGCGGCCTCGTTCTGCATTTGCTTTTTCTGACCATTCCGCGTGAGCTTGCACACGCTCGCGAGAAGCGCTTCGAACGGGCCGCACCCAAGTCACCAGATTCGGATCCAATTTCATGAAACAACTGTTCGCCTTCCTGACGATAGCACTTTTTACGCTTTCCGCTTTCGCGCAGAAGCTGCTTATCCCGATGGATCTCTCGCAATCCGACCACTTGAAGGCCTATGGTGTGGCCTATGACGCGCTGGAAAAGGGGATCAAAGTGGAGTGGCTGCTGAACTACCGCGGCGGCAGCTTCATGATGGAATACGACGAAGGCATCGCGGCGGATTGCCGGCTGCGCGGTGTCAAGTCAGAGAATGCGGGGAGCGCGGGCGATATCTATCTCGAGATTGAGAATGCCAACATGGAGGTGGTGCTGCTGGAAAAGGCGACGAAGGTCGCGATCTACGCTCCCGACGAAGTGCGCGAAGGACCGTGGGACGACGCGGTCAATCTGGCGTTGACCTATGCCGAGATTCCCTTTGATGTGATCTATGACCGTGAGGTGCTGGAAGGCAAGCTGCAGAAATACGAGTGGGTACATTTGCACCACGAGGATTTCACTGGTCAATACGGCAAGTTCTATTCGATGTATCGGAACGCGGATTGGTACATGCGACAGGTACAGGAAGAGGAAGCGAGCGCCAAGTCGCTCGGTTTCAGCAAGGTATCAGAGATGAAACTCGCGGTCGCCCGCACCTTCAAAGGCTATATCGGCCGCGGCGGCTTCCTGTTTGCGATGTGCAGCGCGACAGACAGTTACGACATCGCGCTCGCAGCGGCAGCCACAGACATTTGCGCGGCAGTATTTGACGGCGACGGAATTGATCCGAATTACGCGAGCAAAATGGACTACGGGAACGCGCTGGCTTTTCAGAATTATTCATTGATCACGGACCCGATGGTCTATGAGTTTTCGTCCATTGACGTAAGTCCGACTTCCGGCATGCTGGCACAGGGCGGAGAGGGCGACTATTTCACGTTGTTTGACTTTTCTGCGAAGTTCGACCCGGTGCCGACGATGCTCACGCAATGTCACACAAATGTGGTAAAGGGTTTTCTCGGTCAGACGACCGCCTTTCACAAGGAGTTTCTGAAACCCACTGTTACAGTTTTGGGATTACGCGAAGGCACAGAGGAAACGAAGTATATTCACGGCAAGTTCGGCGATGGCTTCTGGACATTTTACGGCGGTCATGACCCCGAAGACTACCGGCATCAGGTCGGCGACCCGCCTACCAATCTTGCGCTGCATAAAAACTCGCCCGGCTACCGTTTGATTCTGAACAATGTTCTCTTTCCCGCCGCGCGGAAGAAAGACCTGAAGACGTGAGAAATTTGCGTAGTAAAGTCTGCTCGTTCGCCATGAGAAACATTTCCATTCTTGTTGCTGTCTTGTTCATTACGATCGCAGGGCAGGCGCAGCCCACAATCTCTTTTTCGGACTTGCTGGGTTTAGTCGGCGAGTGGGAGGGAACGCTGACGTATACGGATGAACTGGACGATACCACACGCGTGACCGTCCCGGCCCGCTTCTCCGCCGGCGCAGCACAGGGCAAGTTGATCACGCGCGTCGTTTACAAAAAAGCGAACGGCGAGAACGTGCTTCAGTGGGGCGAATGGCAGGTTTCCGGAGATGGCAGACGCATCCTGATCGACGACAAGACATGGTTCGTGTCGAATAAGCGTGTCACCGAGAACGGAACGACGCTGATGTTTCAAGGGGGCGGCGTGGACAATAATCGCTCTGCGCACATCATTCAGGGAATGTACATCGGTCATCAGGACTCGGTGGTCATGACCAAACAGGTGCTCTACGAGCACGCCGGCACAGAAATTTTCCGGCAGCACTTCAGATTGGGGCGGAGCAAAGAGTGATGACACAGGAACTCTGGGGCGAGGTGGACAACTATCTTGAAGCACTCTTTGTCAAACACGACGAGGTGCTTGAAGCGGTAATCCACGAACAGGAGGCGGAAGGACTTCCCGCGATTCAAGTTTCTCCGTTGGAAGGGAAGCTGCTGCAGATCATGACCGCCGCCATGAACGCCAAATATGTGCTGGAAATCGGCACGCTCGGTGGTTATAGTGCGATTCTGCTGGCCCGTGCGATTCCCGCCGACGGCCGAGTGATCACACTTGAAGTCGATGCGAAGCATGCCGAGGTTGCAAAGCGCGCCTTGGCTCGGGCGGGAGTCGAGCGCAAGGTGGAAGTGCTGATCGGCCCCGCATTGGAAACGCTGCCGAAGCTGCAGAGCGAGGGGCACGTGTTCGACGTCGTGTTCATTGATGCCGACAAGGAGAACAACGTGCATTATGTGCAATGGGCACTGCGAATGTCGCGTCCCGGCACATTGATTGTCGTGGATAATGTGATTCGTGAGGGGGACATTCTCAACGCGCAGAGTGATTCACCAATGACTCAGGGTGTGCGCCGGATGAATGATTATCTGCGCAATGAGCCGCGCCTGCAAGTGACGGCTTTGCAAACAGTCGGTTCAAAGGGCTACGACGGCATGTGCTTCATGCTGGTGAGAGAATAGGGCATGGCGTATAAGCGTATCATGGCGATGCAGATTCTTGACATCCAGCGCTATTCGGCGTATCGCGATCAAATGACGCCGATTCTCGCGGAGTACGACGGATGTTTTGAATACGACTTTACGATTCCGGAAGTGTTGAAGAAGTGCTGCGATGTCGAAATCAACCGGCTCTTCATGATTACCTTTCCCACCCGACAGCAGTCGGTGGACTTTTTCACGGATCCGCGCTATTTGGAGATTCGCAAGACCTATTTTGAAAGTTCCGTAGGAAGCGTGACGCAGATTGCGGAGTTTGAAGAGAGATAAGCACGACATCACAATAATCAGGGGAGAGCGCTATGTTTGCTTGTCAATGGCACTTCGACATTCCGTTCGGAACACAGAAAGAAGCATTGGAGATTGTCCGGCAATACGGCGAGGCGATGTCGAAGTCGCCCGGCATGCCGCAGATGCAAAACGAGCGGGTAATGGTCGGACACATCGGGCCATCACCGTCACATGTCGTGGTTGAGTCGATCGTATCGTCGCTTGCCGAGTGGGAGAAGATGATGCAGGACGTCGGGAGCGGCAAGTATCAGGAATTCGCGACCAAGATGCAGAAATTTATCGTGCCCGGCTCGCAGCGTTGGGAAGTGTACCGGATTGTGCAGTAGCGAAGAAGGACTGAAGTATGACACGCGGCCCGCCCAGTTGGACGGGCCGCTTATGCTCAACAGAATTTGGCGGAGGCACTTGCCACTACTTTGGAAGTTCGCATCTCATCAGTTGCATGCGCATATGATGTAGCGAGATTTGTTACCGTGAAAGTAAACAAAGAAAAATCAGAAAATTACCATTTCATAGTGAAAAGTCATGCTATCTCTATCACGCGGCACGTTTTTGGAAACGTAAAGCCCGCTGGACGAGGCGCGACGAGGCCGCTGATCTGAAACTTAGGCGATAGAGAAAAGGCTACAACCTTATCAGGAATGCTGAATATGCACACCACTTCAAATCAATATGACAATGCTCAACTTATGAATTATAGCTCCGTGCTCACTTCTGCACGACCGTTCCTCCACACTTTCGTAAGTCGTGATTTGTGGTCTGAAAATCCTTGCGCGCAACTCACGCGTCACTTGCCTTGACGAGAAAAATGTTGTATGTTGATTGCCCACACATGAAGTAACTATAACGATTACGGGGATGATGAACTACAACGGCAATGGAAACGGCAAGCCGTATACGAACGGCAACGGTAGCAAGCCGGGCAAGTTCTCGAAAAACAATATTGAGGGTCTGACAGCGACGCGCGAAAACTATTTGCGCACGTTGTATCAGCTTTCGCGTGGAACAGATGGCGTGCGCTTAACGGATCTTGCGCGCGCGGAGGGCGTCCGGTTGCCGACGGCACGGCACGCAGTCAACTGTTTGCGAGACCTCGGTTTAGCGTCACAAGAGAACTATGGTAAGATTCAACTTACGGCAGACGGTGAACGAATTGGCCAGCAGATTTGCGACAGGTTTGATCTGACGCGCAAGTTTCTGGTGGAGGTTTTGGGGGTTGAAGCACAGGCCGCGGAGCGCGAAGCCTCTACGATGGAGCACCACTTAGAAGAAAACACGCTGGAGCGCCTGGCCGCATTTGTGAAGCATGTGACGAACTGTAATGGCGGGGAGTATGCCAGTCCGGATTGCCTCGTAAACCTGCGCATCACAATGGAAGAACAGAACCGCATGGCGGGCTGATTATTCGGAAGTTTAGCAATTGTAAACGGAGAGGACGACCTCTCCGTTTTCTCATTTAGAGTCAAGGAGTGCCGCATGCAGCGGGTCACAATTCTGCTTGCGCTGATGGTTATCGGCGCCGGATTCAGATTGTTTGTGCTTGAGTTGCGTCCCGACGGAGCTTTGCTTCGGGCGCCGGATGAGCCGGAATATCTTGAGATTGCGCAGAATATCTGGCTCGGAGAGGGCTTTGTTTTGAACAAACAGCCGACTGCCTATCGCGATATGCTCGTGCCGTATATGGTCGCTGCTACAATGTCCGTTGGCGGTGGGGACTTCAAACTCTTCTATTACGTGCAGTTGGTTCTGAGTTTGGCGACGGGACTGCTGCTCTATCTCGTCGCCCGCAAGCGGTTCTCCGAGAATATAGCGTATCTCGTGTGTGCGGTCTGGATGCTTTATCCCGCAGCTGCGGTGTTTTCCTCGCTTCTCCTCACGGAAACTGTATTCACATTCTTCTGGGTGCTGGCCATCTGGCTGCATGACCGGATGGATGAAAGGGGCTACACGATCACCGACGCGATTATGTTGGGTGCCGTGCTGGGATTGCTGTGTCTGACCCGCGCCGCCGGCGCAATTCTATTGGCAACGGTGTTTATCTATGTGTTCCTGATTCGTCACGAGACTCCGTTCGCCTTGCGCGCGCGCGCAGTGTCCATTGTTCTGCTTGCGGCAATCGTCGTCATGCTCCCGTGGATGATTCGTAATCAGGTTGTGGCAGACCGCTTTGCCCTGAATACCAACGGCGGCATCAATCTGCTGATTGGTAATAATCCGTATGCGACTGGAGCCTACATCTTTGACGAGCGCGTCCAAAGGCTGATTCCCGATGAAGCGCGCAGCGAAGCACAGCGCGACGTCGCGGCGACAAGTGCGGCGACTGACTACGCTCGAGGCCATGTGCGCGCGACGCTGCAAAACTGGCCGACGAAGTTCGCCTATCTCTGGTCCACCGATATGGCGATGCTGGCGCACTTTGCTCCCGTGCGCGGGGCGACGCTTGCCGAAACACTGCACAAGCAGCCTCTTGGTGCATTGGTTCTAATGTCAATTCCGTTTGCGATTCTGGTTTTGCTGGGTTTATCCGGCTTCTATTTGGTCAAGAAATTTCCCGCACGCGGATTCTTCATTCTGCAGCTTTGGCTCACAGCGCTCGCAGCATTCGTGAGCTATGGTTTGCCGCGCTATCACTTTCCCGTTATGCCCGCAGTGATTCTGGGTATGGCCGCTTATGTCGAACATCAACCATGGAACAGTGCTCCGCAATGGCGCAGACTTTCGCTTCTGCTCGCAATCGGAATCTTCATGGGAATCTGGATGTTTGAGTCAGTAAAAATCATCGGATGGATGTGAAACAACGGCCTCCACAGTAGCAAAGTTGCAGATAGCCCACTTATCCAGACTTTTCAAAGCGACTGAATTCTTTAAAGTTGGAAACAACTGACAAAATTGAACCGCGCTCGACCGACCACAGTTTCATCGGAAATGCCTACCCGAATCCGTTTAACAGCGTGGTGACAATTGAATTTGTCGTGCGGCTTGAACAGGAGATTGCGCTGGAGATTTTTGATTTAACGGGCCGGTTGGTGGCATCAGTATTTAACGGCAGAATCAACGCGGGTGTGCACATTCGAGACTGGCACCCGCAGTCGCTTTCAAGCGGATTGTATTTTGCGCGACTACGAGGAGCGGACGGCGCGAGGTCTACAGCGAAACTCATGTATCTGAAGTAGTCTTTCGCAAAACCGATAAAGAAGAGCCGCATCTTTCAATGCGGCTCTTTTGTTACACGTTCTTGTGACGACTATCAAATCTTGGACAGCGCGTGATCCAGATCATTGATCAGATCGTCGACCTCCTCGATGCCGACGGACAATCTGATCAGATTGTCGGTGATACCGGCATGCGCGCGGGCTTCTGGGGTCATCGAGGCGTGTGTCATGGAAGCCGGATGCTGAATCAACGAGTCCACGCAGCCCAGACTCACCGCCAGCGTGTGGACGTGCACGCTGTTCAGCAAACGCTTGGACGCCTCGTAGTCGCCTGCAATCTCAAACGAAATCATCCCGCCGGGCAGACGCATCTGCTTCTGCGCAAGACGATACTGCGGAAACCCCGGCAGTCCGGGATAATAGACGTGTGAAACTTTCGGATGACGCTGCAGCCATTCGGCAATCGCCTGCGCGTTGGCGCAGTGTCTGTCCATGCGCAACGGCAACGTTTTCATACCCATATTGAGCAGCCACGTGTCGAACGGCGACGGACACGCGCCGGTGTCTTTCATCGTGTGATAGAGTTCCTCCTTGATCCACTCGTGCTTGGTGGTCAGCGACCCGCCGATCAGCGCGCCATGACCGGAAAGATACTTTGTGGTGCTGTGCATGACGACGTCTGCGCCGAGCGACAGCGGTTGCTGCAAGTAGGGAGTCGCAAACGTGTTGTCCACCGTGACCACAATTTCCGGGTTGACTTCGCGTACGACTCGAATAGCTTCTTCGATATCGGTTAGCTCGAGCAGCGGGTTGGTCGGCGTCTCAAAGAACAGCATCTTCGCCTGCGGATACTTCTCGATTGCCGCTTTCAGTTCGTCGAGTTTTCCGGTATCCACGATTATCGACTGCACACCGAATTTCGGCAGCATCGTTTGAAAGAAATCGTCGGTCGAACCGTACAGCGTTTCGCCGCGCAGCAGCACGTCACCCGGATGCAGTAGTGCGAAGGATAGTCCGGCAATTGCGCCCATTCCCGAGGAGTAAAGAAGCGAAGCGATGCAGCTCTCAGGGTTAGCAAGTTTGACGTCGCGGCCTTCCAAGGCATTTAACTTCGCTTCGGCGACCACCACGGTCGGATTGCCCAGCCGCGTGTACACATATCCGGACGTGCGACGCGCGAACAAATCCGCCCCCTCTTCGGCGTTGTCGAAGGTGAAGGTGGACGTCGCAAATATGGCGTTGGTGTGACTCTTTAGTTTTGGCTGCCCGACCTTCTCGCCCGCATGCAGACAGCGAGTGCCGAACCCATAACGTAAATAGAACTGTTCAATAGCGTCTCGTAATTTAGAATCTTCCATAGTCGTTCAAAGGTTAAAATAGATAGTAGGGTTATACAGTATTTTGGTTTTCCCCCGCGATGACCTCATCGAGAAATTCAACGCCGCGCCGCATGTGCGGAATGACAATCGAACCGCCCACCACCAAGCCCACGGAGAAGATATCAAAAAACTCGGGCACGGAGACTCCAAGCTTGCGGCATTCGAGAATGTGATAGCGCACGCAGTCGTCGCAGCGCAGCACCAGCGACGAGACGAGTCCGAGCATCTCTTTTGTTCTGCGGTCCAGCGCGCCGTCCTGATAGGTAAGCGTGTCCACACCGAAAAAGCGTTTGACTGCCTGATGGTCTTCACCGAGGATGCGCTGATTCATCCGCGCGCGGTAGGCTTCGAAGTCTGCGACGAGAGTAGACATGGAAGGAAGTTAGTTAGTGACAGATGCTGCGCACTCTGTAAAATCGGCGCGCTAAGGCAAACCCGTTGAAATCCTGCCAGTAGCTTTCAATGGTCGTGGTAATTCCTTCAAACGGACCCTCGCCATTCAACGCACCCTCAATCAGGTAGTAATCGGCCTCCGCAACGTCCGGCCAATCGAGAAATGGCACGTTCCCGACCGAAAAGATGAGGAGATTCGGCACCGGCGGACACTCGCCCAGCGCGGGACTGATTTCAATTGAAAACTCACCGAACTGATTCGCCGTCGTTCCTTCCACCATAATCAAATAGTCCCGTGCCGTTAAGCCGTAGGAGTAAAGGTCCGCTCCAAGCAGACAGCTTCCCGTGTCCGCGTCATCAAGATAGCCGGAAACGCATTGTGACAAAATCTGCACCCGCGCGTTGAAGAACTCCGAACAAACCTGAATATATAGATCGGCCGGTGTCGCCAGCGAGAGTCTGTAGAACACGTCCGGCGCCGCCGTTCCGCCCTCTGAACCTGCTCCAAACGTTGTGGATTCGTCGTAGTACGGGAAGAATGTGACGGGCCGCGCATTCGCGCACAAATCATGCGGCCCGCTGAACATATGCTGACATTGGAGAGCGAGCGAGTACGTTCCTGTGGATTGTCCTGAGGGATCGAGCACCTGCAAGTAGCACATCTGCGTCGTCAGTGGAAACAGAGCAATCGTCGAAAATGCTCCCGGACCGCTGTTGTCGTCCACGCCAATTAGAGTATTCAGACTGTCGTAGAGCAGAATCATCGTATTCTCAGGAGTCTCGCACGAGAACGTCCGGATATATACCGAGTCTCCGGCGGGCAATTGAAAGCGGAAGAAGTCCGCTCCGTGTCCGTCGAGATGAGCACAGAGCACCGTATCTCCGCATTGTATCGGATTCGCCTGCTGAAATGTGTTGTTCGGCTCACTTTCACCGAGAATACGAGCTTCGGCAACTTCATACTCCAGCAGAAGCAGCCCGAACATGACGCAGAGTAAGCGGGTCAGAATCATAAATCAGGAGATAGCCCACACCATTCAGAAATGCACTATCCTTAAGATAAGCTAACCTCCGCTACTCTTCAAGTCCGATTTTCGAAAGCAACAGAGCGGCCCCCGCGAGCCGCTCTGCTTGAACATGCGAACAGTGTTCGCCTGCTGAACCTACCGCCTGTCGCGTGGACGCGTCTTTCGGTCGTTACGACCCGGGTTGCGATCCCTGTCTCTATCCCGATCTCGGTCCCGATCGCGATTTCTGTCCCTGTCCCAGTTGTGATCCCGATCGCGATCTCTGTTCCTGTCCCTATCCCAGTTGTAGTCCCGTCCTCGATCTCTGTCACCACCATGCCGATCGTGGCTCTGCCACGTGCGATGATGACTGTGCGGTCGTGGCGAGCTGATGAAAAAGTGAACGTCGAAAAACGACCGGCGCGGAACCCAATTGTGATCACAATAACTGCGATCCGTCCAGCGCGGATAACCTCGGCTGTCGCACAAGTCATAACAGAAATCACGTCCGCGAATCTGACCTGCATAACAGTAGTCGTCATAGCGATCGCGCCACGCGACAATTGTCACCCACGAGCCGCTGCGCAGATAGTAGTTGCATTCATCCCAATACCATTGCGGGCCGAGATGCACGCGAAACGTCGTGCCGCAGTCGCTGAGCACGTAAGCAATCTGTCCGCGAATCGATTGAATGCGGCCTTCTATTCGGATACGTTCAAGATCATCGCGGCGGCTCGCTTCGGCACTGCCCGCAATCAATAGAGCGCCCAGTATGGCGGCAAGTGCAAGGGTTCTCTTCATAGTTGTGCTCCCTCAAGAGTTGTTCATCCGTTAATTTGCGCGGCAGCGCGACTTGTCACATTTGCGTCTGGGCGGCGGGCCATTTCGCTGCATGCCGTGCGGCCCCAGTCCGTCCATTTGCGGTCCCTGTCCTTCTGGCCCTCGTCGCATCATCGGATCCAGCCCTCCATGCGGACCCACGCCGTCAAACCTCGGCGAAAAGTCCGGACGGTGCATAAATGGTATCCCGCCCATTGCCTGTGGTCCAAGACCAAGGCGCTCATGCCGAAATGCACGTCCCTGCATCCGCGCCATCTCTTTGTGGCGCATGGCTTTCTGCTGATACTTCAATGCCAAATTTCTGTGTTTCATTGATTTGCGTAGGTACTTCCGTTCCTGCTTGCTTAGTTCCCTCGGTGCAGGCACGCCTTCCGGCGGTCCCGGTTGGGCGAACAACGGTGCTGCAGCCAGCAGACTGGCAATCGCAATGATGACAAGTATTCGGGGTCTCATGGTCCCTCTCCGGTTTTATCGGGTTTCTGTAGGTTGGACAACCGCAAGCCGCCCGAGGTTTAAGCCCCTTTTGCCCTTCAGGATAACCGGTCCATCTCAGGGCACATGGACGAAGCGATGGATCAATTCCGTCGAACCTATGTAGCCATGAGTCTCGCCGCGCACAATGGCAATGTCACCAAGACGGCCCGCGCCCTCGGTGTGTCGCGCCGCACCATCCATCTCTGCATGAGCAAGTACGGCATTGATGTCAACGGCATTCGGCTGGGTGCCCCCTGGGCGCTCGAAACACTCACCAAAGAGCTGGACATGAAGCAGTAGAGCGAAGAACTTCAATTCCTGCTAATGACCTGAAAGGTCGGAGACTGGGGGAAGGGAAATGCGCTGTCACTCTGTGATGGCCCGTTTTCATCTTGCCTCACACCTGCTAACTCAAACTTGCCCAAATGTTTACAACATTTTTACGAAAACCACTTGACTTTCACAAAATATTGTATTATATTAGCACCAGTCAACCAAGAATCAGTTCGGAGGAATTGGGCAGACTGTCCAATTTTTACCCCGCATCGCCTTCCCACTTTATCATTCTGAACGAAGTGAAGAATCTGCTCAAGTGGGTCCTTCAAAACGCAAACCCCATCAACAAGTGTAAGTCGTCATCCTGAAGCCGCCACGGCTGAAGGATCCCTCCGCTTCCCTTGCAAAACACCCGCAAAAAAAATGCGGCGACCCGTTGCCGAGCCGCCGCGTCAAATCCTGCTTCGCTATTCTACTAATCCAATCGGTTCAGAAAATCCTTGAGCACCGGAATCAAGACATGATCGCGCGCGGACTGTATCGGATGATTCGTGTCCGCAAATACGGCCAACTGTCCCTTCGGCAAAGCTTCCGCCAGATCTGCGGCTTCCGCAACCGGCACCAGTTCATCGCGATCTCCGACCGTCACCAGCACCGGAATCTTGAAGTCTTCAAGCTCAAGTTCCGTCAGTCCGGTGTCAGGCAGATTCGTCACCATCTTCGACAGCCACGGCATCAGCTCATCCAACCCCTCGCCGTGAATCGCGCGCAGCTTCTCCAAACGCTCGGGTTTATTCTCTTCCAGCCACTCAATGTCAAGCTCTGCGGCCATGTTCTCTGCTTCTTCGCCGGACCAATAGAACTTCGTCCCGTGCATCCAGATTGCCACCACGCGATTCGCGTTCTTCAACGCATAATGCAGCGCCGCATAGCCTCCCATCGAATACCCGAAAATAAGAGCAGGCTCGGTCTTCAAATGCTTAAAGAGCGCGTCAAGTTCTTCAACCAGTACGCGGAACGTGAACGATTTCGTCAAGTCGGATTGCGCGTGACCTGGCCAGTCAACGGTTAAAACCGAATGGCCCATATCGACGAATGTCTTGACGTGCGGACCCCATTCGGACTCTGACGTGCCGAGCATGGAGGGCAGCAGCACGATGGGCGGGCCGTTGCCGATGGAAGTGTGTTTTAACATGGAAGGTTCTTATGTGAAATTAAAAAAGCCCGTGAACGGATTACAATCCTTCGCTGATCTGATCCAACAACTCCAGCTCTTCAAGCGAGAGTCTCTTGCCCGCCGCACCAAGTGAATCCATCAACTGCTCGACCGACGTCGCACCGACAATCGGACTGGTGACGAACTCTTTGGAAAGCATCCACACCAACGCCGTCTGCGTCATGGATTCTCCGCGTTGCGTTGCCACCTGTGCCAGCGCTTCCAGCGTGCGAATCACCTGCGGAGTCAGCTTCTCCTGCGCCCGCCCGTTGACCGTGTGCCGCGCGCCGTCCGGTCCCACTTCATTCGGCCGATACTTGCCCGTCAGCAGTCCGCCTTCCAGCGGCGAATAGGGAATCACACCGACTTCCGCGTCTTGACAATACGCGGCGAGTTCTCTCTCGACGTCGCGTCTGCATATCAAATTGTATTTCGGTTGAGTCGAAACAAACTGCGGAAGTCCGTGCATCGCCGCGTATCCGTTGGCCTTCGCATGCAGCCACGCCGGAAAATTCGAAACTCCGAGATAACGCACCTTGCCCTGCTTCACTAATTCGCCCAGCGCTTCGACTGTCTCTTCGACCGGCGTGTCTTCGTCGGGATAGTGACACTGATAGAGATCGATGTGATCCGTTTTGAGCCGCCGCAGCGAGTCTTCGCAGGCTTTGATGATGTGCATGCGCGACAACCCTTCGCCCGAAGGCCCGTCCCACATCCGCCCGCGCACCTTGGTGGCAATCACCACGTCGTAGCGCGACTTCGTCTTCAGCCACTTGCCGATATACTCTTCAGACACTCCGCCCGGGTTTCCTTCCACCCACCGCGAATAAACATCCGCCGTATCAATCAGAGTAATGCCGTTGTCGAATGCAACGTCGAGAATACGATGCGATTCGTTCTCGTCGTTGCGCCAGCCCATCGTCATCGTGCCGAGCGCAAGTTCGGAAACATGCAGCCCGGATTTGCCTAAGCGACGCGTCTCCATGGACTACTTCTTTCTCGGATCGTTGTAGACGTTCCCCTTGCGAGGAGGATCGGTCGCAGGCCGCACTTCCGGCATCGGACTGTCTTTGAACTGTGGCGCGAGCTCTTCGTTGATCCTCGCCCACTCGGGCGCCAGATCCGGATCATCGACGATCGCTTCCACCGGACATTCCGGCACGCACGCGCCGCAGTCAATGCAAAGTTCGGGATCAATCACGGCAAACACTTCGCCGTTATACTCCGCCGGATAGATACAATACACCGGACAGACCTGCATGCAGGAGGCGTAGCGTTCGCCGATACACTTTTCGGTAATGACGAAAGTCACGAGGCAATCTCCATCGTGCACGCAGCGGGCAAACGACCCGCCGAACGCACAAAGTTCGCGCCGCCACAGCCCGTCGGAGCCTGGTAGCGACAACCTAAGCTATTGATTATTAAAGAAAAGCGGCCAGTTTCCTGTCCGCTTTGCGGTGGCCCATTGGCCGCGTAAAATATGGGTAATTTGGAGTTAAGATGCAAGGCGGAGGAGAGGCATCCTACTTAATCAGCACGATTTTTTGAGTTTGTGTGACGGATCGGCGGATGACGTCGGAGACGCGAACAAAATACAGACCGCTGGCAAGTTCATTGGCGTTGAGAAGTATTGTCTCCCTGCCGTAGACGGGTCCGCGATGAAGCTCACGCACGCGCTGACCGAGGATGTTGGTTAACTCGATTGACGCGATGAAAGGTTGCGGGACAGAAAGTTCAATCCGCGCGGTCGAGTTGAACGGATTTGGAAAGACGGAGAGTGAAAACTCCATCGGCAATTCAGCCCGTTCGTCAGCACTCTCAATCACAAAACTGGTATCCGGATACCACGGCTCAAAGAGCACAGAATCGGACACTTCGTCGCCAAGTCCGCTTGGATTAAGCGTCGGGTGATAGGGACCGGTGGAATCTCCCCAGTAGTTGAACCGTGCATCCACGAGCCGTTCCGCCCTGACCGCGTAGTCGGTATCAATGAAGATGTTACTGCGCAGAGTTGTTGAGTCCTGATTTACGTGCACGGCGGCGATAGTATTCTGACCGTCGAGAGAGCGAAACGAATTTTGTTCGATCGTCGCGTCGCCAGCATACACGGAGACTCCGCGCGAATGAGCAGGGCTGACCGAGCAGGACTCAAATAGATTACCGGTCATCAGCACGGGTTGCAGCGGTTCGCACACTTCGTTTACAGCGACCAGATAATTATTGCAATCTATATCTCGAAACACGTTGTTCGAGAAGCGGATCGAACCATTGCAGGAGGATTGAAGGTGAACTGTCCCATGGGACTCATCAGCAAATTGTTCAAACGAGCAATTGGCAATCCGTCCGGTTGCGTCATAAAAGTATAATCGAATGAAGTCACCGCGGTCAAAAGGTCCAAAAAGGCACCCCGAAATCTCGATCTGGCCGCTGGCATGGATGAGATACTGTGTTCCATCACCCCCGAAGGTGCAGCGGTCTGCAACGAGACTCTGCCGGGATGTGAGCAGCGAGAAGGCGACACCGCTCAGGGTAGACTCAGCGACGTGAAGCGATGACGTTGATGAGATGCAGCCTCTCCACAACGTGTGAAAACTGCAGTTTGCAATCGTCATGGTTCCACTGGTCAAGACGCACGAGTAGACGGAATCGAACTTGCAGTGTCTGAGCACAACCCCATCCGCTGACGCGACGATTCCGCCGCAGGGGAACCCCGTTCTTCTGGGAAACATGGCGGGTGCATTTCGGAATCGAATGGAGTCAATTTGCATCGGTGCGTCATGAATGGCCAGACACGAAATCGAATCCGGAGCGGGCAATGTGGAGGGATCAATGGTGACGGGAAAGTTGTCAAATGCCGAAACTGCGCCAATCAACGTAACGGGAACGACCGGTGCATTCAGGGATTCATTGTAGACGCCCGGTTGAACCAGAACTGTATCCAACACTTCGCACAAGTTGAGCGCGGCCTGAATGCTCGGCGCTTCCGCCGGAACATTCCATACTCTGGCGAAGGTCACCGCCTGAACGGTTAAACACGCAAGTCCCAATAAGGCTACTCGCATAGTGTTGCATTGGCTTGGTGAAGTTCGGCAATCGCAACACACTCGTCCGGGCATTCATCGCACCCCACGTTGTCGCATTCGTTCTTGCAGACGTAGAGTTTGTACTCGCGGTCTCTCTCAAGATAGAAGACGTTTTGATGCGTACCCTCGCAACAATCCACCGAACATTGTGACCCACTTAGGCAGTCCGGGTTGTGGCAATTGGAGGTCGAGATGCGAGACCCCCCGTCATAGACATTAGCACAAACTCGACAATACTTGCACTTCTCTTCTCCGCATTCAAAGCGCACTTTCAGGCAGTAGCAACCCGAACAGGGGACGGTGAAGACTTTGACTTCGCAGTCGATGACACTCAAGCAGTCATTCGCCTCGCTGCACGTCGCATCGCTGGCGGACACATCAAACTCGCACTGTCCGAACGCAGTCGAAACAGCAACGGCTAAGCAGAAAACAAAAAGTTTCATGGCAGCACCACCTTTCCTGGATATGCCCGAAAGCACATCAATAGTATAGCTTGCTGTCAGCACTAAGTCAATAAGCAAGTGCCATCCCACAAAAAAAGAGCCGTGAAAGATTCACAGCTCTTTGAATAATTGTTAGTTAGAGAAGCTACTCTTTGCCGCGCTTCTTGAGTTCCTTGTCGATCCAGTAGATGGCGGACGGGCTGTCCTTCAAGTTCTCGAGCTTCTCAAGAATAGATGATGCCGTCGCTTCTTCCTCGAGCTGCTCTTCAATGAACCAGTGCAGCATCACCTGAGAGCGATAGCACTTTTCAGCCAAAGCCGCAGTGTAGCAATCGTGAATGTTCTTGGAAATCTTCTGCTCGTGCTTGAGCGACGCTTTGAAGACGTCAATTGGAGTTTTGATATTCAGTTTGGGCTTTTCGATTCCCGTAAGCTCGACTTCATGACCGTTGTCAATCAGGAAGTCGTGGATCTTCATCGCGTGTTCGCGCTCTTCCTCGGCCTGATGCTTCATCCAGCTTGAGAAGCCTTCGAGGTTCTGTGCCTTGGACCACGCGGCGAGCTGCAGATAGACATACTCGCTTTCGAGTTCGTGATTAACTTGTGCATTCAGCACATCGTACATTTTCTTGGAAAGCATATCGGCTCCATGTTATGAACGGTGGACGCCGCCAGACGATGAAACTCGTCGCGGCGCGACGGATGAATCTATTAATCAGGTGAAGGAAGTCTGTGCTTCCGCCACGTCAGGAACAGCAAAGTAACTCCGGCGAGCAGCACAGCGGCACTGCCAAGCACTTCGCCAGCGTGTTTGAAGTCATCAGCCACGAAGCCGAAGCCTAGAATTCCAAACAGTGTCAGAACAATTCCCGACCAAAGGCTCCGGCTTTCGGGGATCATGTAGTGCCTGCGTTTCGCGCGCAATGCGATCCCGGTCATGACCGCGCCGAGGGCGAAAATGGCAGCCACCGCAGCCAGTTCATTCAGATGCCGGAAGTCATCGGCTACGGTCGCGAATCCCAGAAATGCACTAAGACAGAGCAAAGTTCCAAACCACAAGAGTTTGTCTTTCATGGTTCTCCTCCCCGGTTTCTTTTGAACGCATAAAGCTATCAGATGTTCCGGAAAAACAACAGGGTGAGCCTTTAGACTCACCCCGTAACTTACAAGGAATAACCGTGAAAGGCAACCGCTACCGGTGCACAGGCGTTCCGCCGGGCTGCTGAATCGAGATCGAATCATCGCTGAAGGTCACGTAGTAAAATCCGCGATCCTGTCCGGAGATGACACCGGGATCCGTGTAGGTGCGTGCGACCGTAGAGTCAATCACACTGTAAGGTCCGGTGCTGACGTTGGCGCGATGAATGTAATACTGATCAATGCCGTCGGGAAACTGCCAGTTCAACACGACATCGTTGCCGACTGCACTGATGACGAGAATCGGGCCGACGAGTAATGAATCATATTCTGCCTGCGACCAGCGTCCAAGATCGTCCTGCGTGCGGAACCCGACACGATAATTTCCAACGGGAAATCCGGTGTAAACTTCGAGAAAATCTTCGGTGCCTTCATCAAAGGCTCCATCCTGCGGAAGCGGAATTGCGATCCCGTTGCCGACACCCGGGTCTGCTCCGAGGAAGACTTCCGCCGCGACAATCGTGCGCGCTTCGCCGCCGATAAACGGTGAACTGACAATCAGGAATGCACGATGCACGGGACCGACGCGTCCAAGGTCATCAAAGGAACGCACATCCACCACATGCAGGCCAAGCTCCAGAGCATTGGTCGCGATGACGTCGGCGAGGTTCATGATTGGCGCATCGGGATTGTCAATCGTGGTGAACGGGCCGCCGTCAATGCGATACTGCATCTGCGTGACGACGCGCGATTCAATACCTGCGGGATTGTAGATGACAAAGAAACCGTCATGAATCATACCGGTGCGGCCGAGATCGTCGGTGGCACGCACACGCAGGCGATGCAAACCGTCGGTCAGACCGATTGTTGCAACCACGTCATTGAGCGTCGTGAGCGGAGCATCGGTGACGTCAATGTTTGTAAAGCTGCTGTTGTCCACTTGATAAGACATGGACGTAATGACGCGAACGCTGCCCAATGCGGGCGAGAGCGCCACGACGGCATCGGTAACAGGACCCCAGACGTTGGTTGCACCGGAGCGCAGACTGTCGGCTCGGCAACGAAGCTGTACGCGCACGAGATCTCCGGCGTTAAAGGAACCGGTGCCGAACGAGAAGCTCAGATCTTCGATAGCTTCGGGGGTTCCGATAGAGATCGCGTTGCCGTTGCCGAGGCCCGGGTCGGCGCCGATAAACCATTCGCATTGCGTGACCACAGCGGATTGCGCGAACGCGCAGGAGCACGCGGCCAGCATTACGAGCAGAAGAATCTTCTTCATAATGAGATTCTCCTTTGGTTTAGTATTGCGGTCCGACGCGACCTACTGCGGTGGCGTTGACGGGAGTGCCGACTCCGACGAGGTTGGGATTAAGCACGATGTTCACAGCCCACGGATAGTTGGGCATGCCGTTGTCCACGAGCGGCTTGGGTCCGCCATAGACACCGCGATCAGATTGCGAACCGTCGAGGAAGTCAAGCAGGCTCGGATGTCCGCTGTTAATCAGACTGACGCCGTTAACCGGGTCAAGTCGTAGATCGGTGATGCCGAATTCGTAGTTATTGGCGGTGTTATAATTGGCGAAGGGATTGGAGGTAATGACAGTCGTGTTGGAACCCGGTGCGGCAGGTGAAGCAGTCGAGGAGTTATAATCCCAGACGCTGGCTCCCGTGTTGTATGAACCGAAGCTCGGCGAAGCCAGCCAATCGTAGAAGATATTGTTGACTGCGATCACCGGACCGCCCGCAGCGCTCAACGCAAGTACAGTTGAGAAATTCAAGAACACCGAGTTGTACACTTCGACTGTCCCCGAAGTGGCAGCCCCGCCGATGGCGCGGCAAGAGGTGTGCCCACCACGATTGACGAAAACACAATTACGGAAGGTCGTCGGATAATTAGCGGTCGTGATATCGATCATCGGGGCACCCGTCGTCGTCAGATTGCCCAACAGAATGCAGTCTTCCACCGTAAGACTGCGGCCAGCTTGGCCGTCAATCAACCGACTGCCGACGGATGTCCCACCGATAATACAGCGGCGAAAGGAAATGGAGTCCGCGGAATTGGCCATTAAGAACATTTGGCCGGAACCATTGACCTGCATGCCTTCCCACGAGGTGCCATTCTGACCGGAGGTGTTGGCGTACCACACTGCGGATAGTGCAATGATTGTCTGATCCCATCCTGCACCGATATAGGTCAGACGCTTGTTGAAGACATTGATGTTGCCATCGGAGTAGTTGCCCGGCCCGATCAGGATCGTGTCACCGGAGACTGCGGCGCTGGCGGCGGCTGAGATAGTGGTAAAGGCACCCGCACCCGAAGCAGAGACATAACGGATAGTTGCAGAGGCAGACGATGCGAGTACAAACATGAGGGCGAGTAGCCCAATCACAAACTTTTTCATGCTGTGTCCTTTGTGAGTTATCAGAGGCTGTGAAGTTTCCAAGTGTTATGTAATATAACCACAACCAAGCAAAATTCATATAATCGAACTGCACAAAAATCAATCAGGTAGAACATGACATAACTTGTAATATATAAACTTAAGTGACACAATCTCATTGACCCACCCCGGCACGCCTCTCCTCGAAAAACAGGCGAGCCGAACGGCTCGCCTGCACGATAAACTTTGGTGAAAAAGCGGAGGAACGACCGTCCCCACGCAGCAAGTTACAACTACTTCACAAGCATAAGTTTACTTGTGACGGAAGTATGCGCGGAAGTCAACGAGACAATATAGACGCCGCTGGGTTGCGAGTCAGCATTCCACAACACTCGGTGCGTTCCAACAGAATGAGTCGCATTGATTAAGGTGGCGACTTTGCGGCCGGTGACATCATATATATCGAGAGCGACAGGCGCGGAACGCGGAACGTCGTACTCGATGGCGACGCTCGAGTTGAACGGATTGGGATAGGTACTCGTGATGGAGAAGTTGGTCGGTAACGCGTCAGGAAGCGGGTCTGCGGAAATTTCACCGAAAAAGATATTCACAGAATCGGCGGCATCAGGCACCAGCGGCAGACCATCGTTATCCACCAGCCTCAGAATCACGCGGTGTTCGTACATGCACTCGAGCGTCACCTCCACAGGATTCGCGCTGAAATGCTCGAAAGCAAACGGCGGGCATTGCGGAATATCCGGTTGAACTTCCACGCGCAGATGACCGTCTCCCAGAGAATCAGAGATGATAAAGTCTTCAACATCAAAGTAAATGGTCACCGGATTGTGAAAGACTACGGTATCAGTGGCGGGAGAGGTAATCACAATACTCGGATTTCGCGGCTGATAGATGACATGCACGGAATCCATCACCGGCGGTTCAAGCGGAAGAAAATTAAGGTCGAGGATTTCAAGCGTGACGAGATTCTCGCCGGGGGACATCGTGACGGGATACGGTGCGACAATGTTTGTCAAGGCCGGATCCTGATCATTGACCGTGACCGAGACGAAACCGTCGCCGAAGTCGGGATCAATAAGAAAGTTCTCGACTTCAAAGATGATGTTGACCGCCGCGCTGTGAACAATCTCAAAATCCTGCGGCGAGACAATGTGAATTTCCGGAGGAAGCTGCGTATTCGGTCCGAGGGATCCGTTAGAATTTACGTTCTGCAGATAGATGTCCATCGTCGCGGTGCGCGAATCGGGCCACGCGGCGATGATTTGCCCGAAGGGATTGACGGTGGTATACGGCCGCCCTTTTTCGCTGACAACAGTGCAGAGGTCGGTGATCGGCGGTGTCCACGTCGGCTGACCGGCGGGATTCAACTGACTTGCGCGCAATAATGTGTTGAGCGCGCTGCCGGGAGCATATTGTGAATAGAACACGCCGAAATTATTGCCCTGCATATGTGCACGCACGTTGAAGCACGGCTCGGGAGAAAGTTGAGCGATGGTCGCACCGTTCACATTCCACAGGATGTCGCCCGCACCGCTCAGCAATTGCGCGTCCAAGCCGCCCATCGACTGATTGCTGTTGGCCGTTTGATAGAAGACGGCAATGCCGTTTCCGGCCAGCACTGCCGAAGGTGACATCTGCAATTCGTTTGCCGTGAGGTCAACCTGCACACCATTGGCCGTCCACATGACGCTGCCCGCAGCGTTGACGCGCTGCGCAAAGACGTGATGCACGTTATTGCGCGTGTCATACCAGAAAGAGTAGGCTCCGCCCGCACCGTCATAAATCACATCGGGCCGCATCTGAATTCCGATACCGTTGGTGGTCATGACTGCCACGCCGCCGGCCGGCCACATTGCGGCACCGGAATGCGAATATTTTTGCAGGTAGATATGGCGCGGCGAGGTGAACTGCGACCCTTGATGCACAAGATAAGAGAGAATCACACTGCTGCTGTCCGCAGCGGCGACGCGCGGTATTGAGACGCCGTTGGTGGCGGTAATCGTAATCACGGCGGGCGTAAAAACATCCTGACCTTGCATGTTCAGTCTGCGCAGGTGAATCATGTTTTCCTCCTGCCATGCGAAGACGACATCTCCGTTGTCCATTGGAGCGATGCGCGGGTCTGGTTCGAATCCGTCGTTGTTCGAGAGCGCGATCCCGTCAGGTCCCCAGAGAAATTCCTGCTGCGGACCGATACTGTAGACCGTGATGTCGCGGTCGCCGCCGCTGCGAATGTCGTTCACGGCGATGATACAGTTGTCGCTCGCATCAACAGCCATATCCCAGTCGGTGAGCCACGTGTCCTGCGGATGGTTGGAAATCAAAATTCCGCAGGGAGTAGCCCACTGCGGCACGCCGTTCGCATCCAAACGCTGCAGGTAAACATCGTAATTCCCAGAGGCCTGATCCTGCCATGTGATGTAGCAGCCGCCTTCCGAGAGCGCGGCGATTTTAGGGATGGCCTGTTCACCGCTGTGATTGCAGATCAAGAGATTCTGCGCGGGATCGGTTGGCCATTGAGCAAGTGCGGAGAGGGAGAAAAGTAGTGTGAGCAAAACGCGTTTCATGGGAGCACCTCTACAAAATGCAGTGGGGCACTCAGACTGAGTGCCCCACTAACGAACAGTTACTTCTGTATTCCGAGTTTCATCATCACCAATCCTGCGAGCAGTTTGGGATAGAAGTCGGTGGATTTTTGCGGCATGCGTTCACCGAGCGCGGCGACGGCCTTCACGTCATGGACACTTGTGGGGTTCAGCAGGAAAGCGGCTTGAATGCCGTCTTTGCCAACGGCATCCACAGCTTCCTGACGGCTGCGGACGTAATCCACATGCGTTCCCGCGGAAAGCACTTTGGCATCGATACCAAGCTCTTGTTCGAGAATGAGAGAATGCAGAATTGTGACGCCAAGCTTGCGGGAGGCTTCGGAGATTCCGGTCAAGTTATCCCGCGATACCATGACGGTCGTGTGCTTCGGCTGCAGGAAGTAAAACTCTTCGCGTGAACCGATCGCCTTCATGCCGAAGACCTGATCTGTGCCGACGGTGTCCATCTGTGCGAAGAGCGCGTCCGCGCTGGAGAGCGGAGTGATCGTGAAACTTGCGTTCAAGGCAGCAAGAAGTTTCTGCGCAGAGAAGTTCTGCACATTGCGAATCAAACGATGGGTGGGCAGAATCACAAGTCCCGGGTCTTCCATCGGGAAGAGCGCCATCATGCGATGATCAAAGCCTTGTGGCCCGAGCGGCTTCCAACCTTTTTCGAGGGCTTCACGTTTGAAGTTGCAGGCGGTTTCGTAGCGATGATGTCCGTCGGCGATATAGAGGTCGCAGGGTTCGAGCAGCTTCTGCATACTGGTGACAAATTCCGGATCGTCGGCCACCCAGACTTGATGCAATTCGCCGTAGTCGTCGCGGCATTCGAGAGCGGGCTTGTGCGACTTCGCCACCGAATCCATGAGTTTCACGGTGTCGTTGGCGGGATCGGTATAGAGCATGAAGATGCACTCGTCATTGGTCTCGAGCGCGCGCAACAGCCGCAGGCGGTCCGCTTTGGGTCCGGCCAGAGTATGTTCGTGAGACTTGACGCGCTCTTCTTCGAGCGCCACGGACGCCATGAAGCCTTTGCGGACGTAGGTCTTGTCGAGGAACTTGAACGTTTGATAGTAAAGATAGAAGGCGGGTTTTTGAGCTTCTACGAGTTTTCCTTCCGCGATCCACTTGGCCAGCGTAGCGGCCGCGCCGGGATAAGTTGACTCCGGATCTGCGACCGTTTCATCGGACTTGATAACACGGATGACATTGTAGGGATCGCGCGCGTAGTATTTCTCCTGCAGGGCGCGGTCGATCTTATCGTAGGGTTGCGTCACGAGTTTGTCAAGCTTGGCGGACAAATCGGGGGAATAGGTTAAGCCGCGAAAGGGGTGAATACGTGCCATCAGTAACTCCGGATAACGAAGGGTAGTTTGCGAAAAGATACACAAACTACGGTAAAACCGCAAGTCTGACAGTTTGACTAAGTTCCTCAAAATGCGTATTTTGTAGACTTATTGGCGAGCACGCAACGCAGTGTCCGCAAGTTCCTACTCCCCTCTTTGTCCTATTCTGTCACCCAAGAATTGGGCTAACCCGACTTCCATGCGTCTACCTGATGAACTGATATACATGTCCGCTATTCTGGGCCGGCCAGCCTATTCCCGGACGTTGGGGACAGGTATGGGGAAGGTGTGGGACGTGGTGGCGCAGGTGACGGAGCTGTTTCCCGAGGTGAAGGGGCTGGTGCTGCGGCATCGCGGCCGGTTGGTGCTCTATCCGGCAGCGGGGCAAGAATACCTCGACTTATTGAAGCACGGTCAGCTGAAGGTGGACGAGCACAAGATTTTGCCGCTGGAGCCGGGTCCTGACGATATTTCGATCCGCGATACGCTGTGGGACAAACAGATTGTGGATGTGGAAGGGGCGAAAGTCGTGCGGGTGAATGATGTTCAGCTCCTGGTGGGAGAGCGGCAGTGGGTGGTGCATGTGGACGTGGGCGTGTCGGGTCTGGTGCGTCGTCTGGGCTACGAAAGTGCCATGCGCAAAGCCGCACAAGCGTTCGGCAAGAAATTTGAAGACGAGTTGATATCGTGGAAGTATGTGCAGCCGGTGAGCCATACTCAAGACACTCCCGGACCGGTGCGTCTGAAAGTCGGCGCGCAGCGACTGCGGGAGCTGCATCCGGGAGAGCTTGCGGACATTCTGGAAGATCTCGATCATTCGCAACGGCAAGTGGTGTTGGCGTCGATGGATGCGGAGACGGCTGCGGAAGCACTCGAAGAGACGGACTACGATGTACAGAAGGCGATTCTCGAGAGCCTCGAGCCGGAGCGCGCTGCGGAGATTATCGAGGAGATGGAGCCTTCAATCGCTGCGGACCTGCTTTCGGACTTGGATGTAACGGCTTCCGAGCAGATTATTCAGAAGTTCGAGTTTGAAGACGAGCGGGCCGAAGTCACCGAACTGATGACGTATGAGGAAGAGACCGCCGGCGGCTTGATGACGACGGACTTTCTCGAGATTTCCGAAGAGCAGACGGTGGAAGACGCGATCGAATTGCTGCGCGCGAACGCCGAAGAGATTGAAGCTTATTACTATGTGTATGTGCACGACGAGGACGGCAAGCTGCTGGGCGCATTGTCGCTCAGGCATTTGCTGTTGACCGATCCGGCACTGCAGGTGGGGAACATCCTCTCGGGGCGGCTGATCACCGTTTCGCTGGATGCGGGACTGAAGGAAATCGCGGAGATCTTCCTGACATATAACTTTTTATTCATCCCGGTAGTGGATGACGACGGAGTACAAAAGGGCGTAATAAGCTTTAAGGATTCGCTGGACGACCTTATGCCGACGCTTTACAAAACGTGGAAGAAGGATTAGTGACGAAAGAAAAGGAAAAGATCGTCGAGCATACTGCTTTTGAGCAATTCGACCTCGACGAGCGTCTGGTTCGCGCAGTGATTGCACTGGGATATGAGCGTCCGACGCCGATCCAGAACCAGTCGATTCCGCTGGCGCTGGCGGGAGAAGATGTGATGGGTGCGGCGCAGACCGGTACGGGCAAGACGGCGGCATTCGGTTTGCCGATTCTGCATCACGTGCTGAACAGCAAACATGGAAAGCCCGCAGCGCTGGTGCTGTCGCCTACGCGTGAATTGGCCGTGCAGATTGAGGATTCGCTGAAGAAGTATGCCAAGCATACGAAGATAAAGATACTCGCGATCTACGGCGGCGTGGGCTATGGTCCGCAGCTCGAAGGATTGAAGAAGGGTGCGGACGTGCTGGTAGCAACTCCGGGCCGGCTGCTCGATCATCTGTCGCGCGGGACCTTGAAGCTTGACTCGCTGCAGGTCCTCGTGCTGGACGAAGCGGATCGCATGCTGGACATGGGATTCCTGCCGGATGTCAGGCGGATCATCGCGCGCGTGCCGAAGGAGCGGCAGACGATGCTCTTCTCGGCGACGTTTCCCGATGAGGTGATGAAACTTGCCAACGAGATATTGACCAAGCCGAAGCTGGTTCAAATCGGCGCACGGTCGTCTGCGGCGCGCGGCTTGACGCACACGGCGTATCCAGTGCCCGCGCACTTGAAGCCTGACTTGCTGCTGGAGATTCTCTTGGAAATCAATTCGCCTGCGGTGCTGATATTCACGCGCACCAAGCATCGGGCGGATAAGGTGCAGAAGCTATTAGCGAAGAGCAACATCGAAGTCACGAGTCTGCACAGCGACCGCACGCAGCGGCAGCGCACGGCGGCTCTGGACGGATTCAAGCGGGGCAAGTTCAGTGTGATGGTGGCGACGGATATCGCTGCGCGCGGTATCGACATCAGCGGCATCACGCACGTAGTGAACTATGATCTGCCGGCGACGGCGGAGGATTACGTGCATCGCACGGGCCGCACGGCACGCGCAGAGCGGCTGGGAGATGCGATTACGCTCGTCGCACCCGACGAAGAGATTCTGTTGCGCGAGATCGAGAAGCATCTGGGCACGACCATGACGCGCAGCGCACTCGCGCACTTCAATTATGAAGTTCCCGCACCGGAAAAGGCCACGAGTCTGCAAAAGACGAGCGGCTCCATCGGCCCGCAGAAGAAGACGTTTACGTCATCGCATCGCAGACCGAAGATTCCGCGCAGAACCGGAAGGTAATACAAGGGTTTTTCGACGGCGTTTCTCTTAAAGGAGCATAGCGCAGCCGCTCAGCACGAACGCAGTATTTGCTTTTCAATATTCAATCTCACTTTTTGATTTTTCAAAATGGCCGCACTGTTCTCAAGATTGACTTACCGCGCCTCGCCCGCCTGGACGAGGTTTTTGCTGTTTCTGTCAATCATGGGACCGGGTCTGATCACGGCGAACGTGGACAACGATGCCGGCGGAATCACGACCTATTCGCAGGCGGGTGCGCACTTCGGGCTGACGGTGCTGTGGATCTTCATTCCGATGACGATAGTCCTGATCATGATTCAGGAGATGTCAAACCGGATGGGGGTTGTGACAGGGAAGGGGCTCTCGGATTTGATCCGCGAGACGTTCGGGGTACGGTGGACTTTCTATTTGATGATGGCGTTGCTGGTGACGAATTTCGGGAACGTGGTAGCGGAATTTTCGGGGATAGCGGCGGCGGGGGAATTGTTCGGTGTCTCCAAATGGATTTCCGTGCCGATCGCCGCGCTGCTGGTGTGGGTGCTGGTATTGAAGGCAAGCTATACAATGATTGAGCGGGTGTTTCTGATTGCAGTGGTGTTTTACGCGGCATACGTGATTGCCGGTGTGCAGGCCAAACCCGATTGGGAGCGCGTGGGTTTGGCGCTGGTGACTCCGACATTCACGGGGAATCGCGAGTATCTGCTGATGATTATCGGCGTAATCGGGACGACGATCGCCCCGTGGATGCAGTTTTATCAGCAGGCGAGCGTAGTTGAGAAGGAAATTCCGCTCAAGCATTACAAATATTCGCGGATAGACACGATTGTCGGCGGTGTCGCCGTCAGCATCGTCGCGCTGTTTATCGTGATTGTCTGTGCGGAAACTCTCTATCCGACGGGTATGCGAATTGAAGAAGCCTCACAGGCCGCCGCCGCCTTGAAGCCGTTGGCCGGAGAATTCAGCGCGCTGCTGTTTGGACTGGGGCTATTGAACGCGAGCCTCTTTGCGGCGTCGGTGCTGCCGATTTCGACGTCGTATACAATCTGCGAAGCGATGGGCTGGGAGTCCGGTGTGAATTACCGTTGGGATGAGGCCAAACAGTTTTATGTAATCTACACGGCGCTGATCGTGCTCGGCGCGCTGTTTGTGCTGATACCGGGACTACCGTTGATCCGCGTGATGTTTCTTTCACAGGTGGTTAACGGGGTGCTGCTGCCGTTCATCCTGATTCCGATGCTGATTATGGTGAATCGAACGCGGTTGATGGGCAAGTATGTCAACGGTCCTATCTACAACGTCCTGTGCTGGGGGATGGTGATTGTGTTGAGCGGATTGTCGCTGGTCTACTTTGGAAGTCTGTTGTTTGAATGAGCGCACTGTTCGGGCGGATTCCACCGCTCGCGGATTCACAAAAAAGGCGCAGACTTATCTGCGCCTTTCTAATTTAGCCAAGATAACGGGTTAACGTTCAGTATGCTCGTAGAGCATTTTTAGTTCTTTGGCAATGCGCTTGTCGAGGTTGAGCAGTTCATACTCCAACTGTGGGTTGGCCTTCAGGAGTTCCTGCAATCCGACCTGCATGCCCATGAGCAGGAGCGTGTCGCGCAGGGAGATTGCTCGCTCAATCTGTAAGTCGAGCAGCGCCATTTGCTGATCCATGACAATCGTGCCGATGACCCGACCGACTTTTTCCTCGAATTCGGGGTTGTCGAAATTCCTCTCGAGCGCAATGATTTGTTCGCGGATTTTTTCTTCCGCGACGGTGTTGATAGAATCCACCTTCATTTGATAGACCATTTCGCCCGGGTCGATGACCAGACGCGGTCCGGTCGAATCCGTAGGCGGGAAGTAGCTCGGATTGGTGAGCTGCTTGCTTGACGTGGAGTCGCGCTCGACGATGACACGCGGACGCTCAGCTTGAGCTATCAGCGCGGTTATGAGCAGGATGAAAGTCAGACGGAAAATCATGTCCGGGTGATTTCGGGTTCGTGAATGGTTGAAGCGATCAGCATAGCGACCAGAATCAAGGCGGCTCCGAAGAGCGTCACGGTCGGCGGAACGTGGTTTTGCATGATCCACGCCGCGAGGCCGGCCATGACCGGCTCCATCGAATAAATTATCGCGGCGCCCGTCACCGGCACGCGCGGTTGAAAGCGCATCATGGCCCAGATGGCTATGACTGAGGCAAGAATCGACGTAAAGAGCAGCGAGCCAAGCAAACCACCGCTGAAGGTGAAATGCACCGATTCAAACGGCATCAGGAGAAAGGCGAAGACACCGGTTGCGGAGAGTTGGAGCCACGTCAATGGCAATTCGCTGTCTGACGAAGACCAGCGATTGATAAACAGAATGTGCAGTGCATAACAAATCGCGCAGAGTAGGACGAACTGATCACCGAGATTCAGCGCAAGCTGCGACCAGATTGCCTGTCCCTGCGCGAGCGTTTCCGGCAGCGACAGTGTCACGATTCCGGCACAAGCGAGCGCAGCAGCCAACCACATGCGTTTGCGGATACGCGCTTTGAAAAAGAGCCAGCCGAAAACCGGCGTCAGCGGAACATACAGGGCAGTTATGAATCCCGCGCGGGCGGAAGTGGTATACTGCAAGCCGATGGTCTGAAAAACGTAGCCGCCGCACAGGAAGAAGCCGAGCACGGCTCCGCGCTTCAGCAGGAGCTTATTGAAGCGCAGCGACTTGCGGCCGAAGATCAGAGGGAAGAGCAGACCAGCCAGCGAAAAGCGCAACGCGACGAACAGAATCGGCGAACAGTCGTCTAATGACCACTGCACGATGGGGAAGGTGAATCCCCAAAAAACCGTCACCCCGAGCAGGGCCAGATAGGCGGTCAGCACGGGGTGAAGGTACGAACATTTGCACAGATTTGCAAGTGCAAATCACCTTGCGCAAGACATGACAGGCAGTCTACTTTTTGAAGAAGTCAATCAGAATTTCAGCGACTTCATCACCGACGCGGCCTTGTGCTTCGACGGTAGCGGCACCAATATGCGGCAGCGCGACGACTTTAGGATGCTCAACCAAGTCGCGGCGCGGCTTGGGTTCATTCACCCACACGTCAATTCCTGCACCGTACACGTGACCGGAGTTGAGTCCGGCGAGCAGCGCTTCCTCATCAATCACGCCGCCACGCGCGGTGTTGATCAGGATCACTCCCTTCTTCATCTTGGCGATTTCCGCAGCGCCGATTAACGCAGGCTCGTCCTTGCTCTTGGGAATATGCATCGAGATGATGTCGGCCTGCTCAAACACTTCATCAAGTTCGCGCAGTTGGAAACCTTTAGCCTTGACTTGCTCGGGGAACTTGTCGTAACCCATGATGACCGTCATTCCGAGGCTTGCGGCCTTTTGCGCGACCTGTGTGCCGATGCGTCCCATGCCGATAATACCGAGCACTTTGCCTTCAAGCTCGATGCCCTTCGAGAATGACTTCTTGTCCCATTCTCCGGACTTCATGGATGCGTTGGCGGCAGGAATAGCGCGCGAAATGGCAAACATCAGTCCGATGGCGCATTCGGCAACAGAAATCGAAGATGCGCCGGGCGTATTGCGCACGGCAATGCCTTTGGACTCGGCGTAGGCTACGTCGATATTGTCGACGCCGACGCCACCGCGCACGATAATCTTCAGTTTCTTGGCGGCGTCAATTACTTCTTTAGTTACTTTTGTCGCGGAGCGGACGGTGAGCGCTTCGACGTCGGCGGCCTTGGCAAGCAAGTCTGCGCCATCATAGTGATTGGTGTCAATGTTGAAGCCCGCGCTGATGAGAGCTTCGGCGGCCAGTGCGTCAATACCGTCATTGAGTAGGATTTTTGGCATGATAGGAAAAGAGAATAGAAAATGGAAAATTGAAAGGAGATGAATCTATCTAATGTACAAAACCTTTTGCGTAGTCACAAACGCGCCGCATTCGAGTCTGATGAAATACACACCTCCGGCAATTGCCTCCGGCGTCCAATTCTGCGTATAAACTCCGGCGCCTGCGCGGCCGTCGAAAAGTGTGGCGATGCCCTGACCCAGCGTGTTGAAAACTCTTAAGCGCACCTTGTCCGCTCGCGGCATCTCATACTTGATCTGTACAGACGAGTTGAACGGGTTTGGAAAAGCGGACAGGGAAACGGATTGCGGCAGCGGCGCAGGAGCATCGCGACTGTCGAGAGCCGCATCCCAATGCAGTGTCGCATACTGATAGCGATGGAGCAACGCCTGTCCGGGAATAAACTCGCGCCAGACGATGTGAATTGTGCCGTCATCAGCAATCAGAGCCTCAACTTCATCAACCTGATAGGCGCCGTCCCACCAAAACACCGTTCCACGAGGTTCGGCCAAGTCACCATTCGCCGCAATCCTCACGAGATCAATGAATCGGCTGGTGTAGAATAGAGCAGCCCAGCCGAAGTCCCGATGCCAGACAATCTTCTCGTAGTTGAGGGGAACGGGGTGCGGCTCTGCCTGCCACAGCATTCCCGAAGAGTCAAAGGCAGTCACCCAGTAACGCAAATCTCCACCGACCACAGGACAAGAACGCTGCAACGCCAATAAAGTTCCGTCACGGCCGCGGCGAATATCCATAGCACAGCCTTCAAGATACCGCTCGACGCTTTCTTCCTGCGCAGGGCACGAATCAGTAGAAGCAATCAGGAAGTTCGGTTCTTCCAAACTGTTATCGTAGGACGATGCAAGGACAAATTCCGTTTGACTCTCAGCGGGCAGAGTGAACAGTTGTGGAAAGACGTTCGGCCAATACGAAGAGAAGTCACTCCAGACACAGGAATCAACTGGTGACGCAGCATCCAATTCATAACTGATCCCGCACAAAGCCTGTTCCTCCCATGGACCCGCCAAATACCAGTTTAGATAGGAGACAAGCCATCGACCATTGTCGAGAGAATTAACCTGGAAGCCATAGAGCGAAGCGTAGGGATTTAACGGATCGAAACACTGTATTGGAGCGAAGAAGTTCGACGTATCTCCCTGAGTTTCCCACCTTACCCAATGCTGGCTGTTTCGTCTCTGAACGATGAGCCAATCACCGTTAGGTTTTGCAGCGACCACTTCAATGGCAGAAGTCCCGCTCGGCGCGAAGTAGACAACTTGCGAATCTGTCGCAAGTGTGTCGGAAGCAAAGAGCAAATCCCGTTTCTGAATCATGCGCTCGCCGCCGTGCGATCGTTGGAAGAAAAGCACAGCTTTCGTGCTGTCTCCCGGCGCGATGCGCATCTGTGAAAGATAACTTGACGAATCGCTCGCGAGAATCACAAACGGTCCGTGAACGGGTTGCGCAACGCAGAGACTCGAACAAATCAGAGCAAATATGATCCAAACCATGACACCATCTCCTTTCGGGACCCACCGAGGGTGAAAGTAAACAACAGGCAAAACTGGCTACAATGCCGCTCTCAAACTGACGATCAGATTTCTTCCCGGCGCGCTGATGCCGGAACCGTAGGGTCGGTAGTGCAGATCAAAAATATTTTCCAAACCGGCGGTAACCTCGAGATGAGTGACAGGACGGACGCTGCCGCGCAAGTTGAGCGTCCACCACGAGGGGATGCCGTCGTCGGTGTAGGCATCGTCATCGGGAGCGAGATCATGGAGTTGCTTCCAATTGTTATAGCGGCTCCAGAGTTCGGCGTTCCAAATCGCTGCTTCGTACATCAGGCTGGTCTGTCCGAACAGGGGCGGTATGTGGCGCAGCGGCACATCGTCTTCAGTGTCGCGTCCGGATGTATAAGTAAGCGACGTGCGGGCCGACCACTGCTGAGTCAACTTAATCTCGCCGAACAGGTCAAAACCCGTAATGTATCCTTCGCCCGCGTTTACGATTGCCTGCACACGGGACATCGTGCCGTCGTAAAGAATCGAATCCTGTCCGTTAAACTGAAAGTCGCGCCGCACCATCGCATCTTGAAGAATTGAAAAGTACGCATTACCTCCCACGCGCGATGCTCCGAGTCTGCGTTCAATGCCGAGTTCCGCGTTGTAGGAAAGTTCAGATTTCAAGTCAGGGTTAGGCACGACCACAAGTCCAGGCTCGCTGTCAAACACCTTTGCAGCGTCGTCCACATTCGGTGCGCGGAATCCACTCGAGAGCGTTCCGCGCAAGGTCCACTGATTCGGACTCCAAACCGCGCCGCCGCTGTAAGTCTGCGCGCTGGAGTTGACTTCCAGCTCGTCAAACGGGAACGCGAAGAAATCCTTGTTCACGAATTTCGAGTTCAACATATTGGCCGTCGCGCGCGCGCCGACGGTGACGGTCAGATGTTCGGCGACTGGCTTGCGCCCGCCGATATATGCCGCAAGCGAAGTGACGGTGCTGCCGCCGTCGGGATAGCGGGTGGAAATGACGCTCTTCTCTCCCGTGACGATGTTGCGCCCTTCGGCGGTCGAGGTGACGTCGTTGTAAACCGCTTCGGCGCCGTAATAGAGCACGGCGTCTTTCAGCTCTTTGTCAAAATCGAGATTCAACGAGTAAACATCCACCTGCTCGGTGCGCGAATTCAATCTGTCGTTGCCGAAGCTGCGGTCATGCCGGCTCTCTTCGACGTTCTGCACGGCCAGAATCGCGTTGAGATGATCAAAGAAGTGATGATCGGACGTGTGCAGAATCGACAGACGGTTCAACAGCCAGTCCTGCGGGCCGTAATACCACTCGGCATAGCGCAAGTTCCCGTTTCGGTATTGCGTAAGACGGTCGTAGCGCGGAATTTTCGAACTGGTCGTGTGCAGAAGCGAGTAGTTGACGTTCCAATTCGTGCTTGCCCAATAGCGCAGCTTGAAGAGCGTGTTGGCCTGCGAATAGCCGGTTGGGGTCTGCACGCGGTCGTTGTCATTGACGCGGACAACGTCTTCTTCACCTTCCCGCACGACGTACTCTGGCCGCACACCGAAGTCGGGATAGGCGTCACTTCGCCGTGCCCCGCTGCGCATGTCGCCGAATTCGCTGTAGGTGCTGGTAATCAGCAGTGCGACGCGCCTGAAGCCAATCTCCGCTGTGCCGGTGACGGTTCGTTCGTTATTGGTCGTTGCGTAGCGGGTCGCGGCATTGGCGCCCAAACGTGTTTCCTTGCCCAATGACGGGAGAATCTCGCGGGTATTAAAGAGCATCACACCGCCGAGCGCGTCGCTGCCGTATTGAACCGAGCCGGGGCCGAACAAGACTTCGGCCGAGCCGAGCGAATTGGCATCCACCGAAATTGAATTCTGCAAATTGCCGCCGCGATAGATTGCGTTGTTCATCCGTACGCCGTCAATCACCATCAGCACAGAGTTCGCCGCAAAGCCGCGAATCATCGGTGAGCCTCCGCCCTGCTGACTCTTCTGCACAAACACATTTCCGTTCTGTGCCAGCGCGTCGGCGGTCGTGGGAGGATTTCCGAACCGGATTTGCCTCGGCGTAACCGTTGTGACAACTTGCGGCACGTCCTTGCGCTCGCCTCCAAATCGATGACCGTGCACAACCACTTCCTGAGAGGTGAAGCGCACGCGCTCGAGTGCGACTGTGAAGTTCTCCTGCTCAATCTGCCGTCTAGTCAGCACGCGGCGCACGTAGTCGGGATGAAAAAAGACGATGTGGTGCTTATCCGAGAAACGAGCGTAGTCAAAATAGCCCGACGAATCCGTCTGCAGAAGAATTGTCTCGGCTTCATCGAACACCCAGACTTTCGGCAGTGGTGTGAGTGAACCCGCCTCGACGACCGTGACCGGTTTGGCCTGACCGAAGGCGTGCGTGAAAAAGAGAAGGACTGCGATCAAGGCAAACAGGCGAATTGTGGACATAGATTATTTCAGGTAAAGCAGTTTACGTATCGTGTGTACGCGCGGCGCATCAAGCGATAGAAAGAAAACACCGCTGCTGAAAACTTCCGGCGACCATTGTATTTCGTTCTTTCCGGCGGAGGTGAAATCGTCAATAAGAGTTTCAACCAGTCTTCCGTGCAAGTCATATACCTTCAGTGTGACCGGTCCCGCCTGTGGCAGCTCATAGCGAATCGTGACGGTGCTGTTAAACGGATTGGGATGAACGGAAATTGTGTGTTCGCGAGGAATCGTGGGAATGGAGTGCTCGGGCGCCGCAAGGTAGGTCATCCAATCCACCCATGCGAGTTGCAGCACGCGCGGTCCTTCTCCCCATTCATCGTATTCACTCCAGACGGCGACAACTTTTCCATCATCTGTAATAGCAAGGTCCGCATCCACGACAAAAGGAGGACCGTCCGCTCCGTACAGCATGCCAATTGGATGGACAGCGTTTCCTGCGGTATCAATTCGGGCGAGCAACACGCTTCCGGGGTTTGCTTGCAGTGCTGCGAATCCGAATGACGGGTGAAAAGCCCACGCGCTCACATTGTCCAATCCCGAAGCCGCAAACGCGACACACTCCGCCGTATTATCTTCGCCCGGAATGAACTGTCTGAGCGTCGCGTCGTCGAAAGCTCCGATGATTCTTCCCGCGTCGGTCAGAAAGGATTCCTGTAAATTTAGATACTCACACGTTGCTGTGAAACTGCAATTGTAGCCCTCAACTTCCGTCCAAGGACCCAGAAACATCCTAACGCCGGACGGCGGCCATGCCGACCATGCAAGGAGGCTATCCCCCGGTAGACCTGTCGCAATGACTCGGTTCCCGCGTTCGACATACGGACCGCCGAGATAGTCAATCATCGACGTGCTGTTCACTTCATTCAGTTCGGCATCATACTCGTGCGCGCCGGCAGTATACCATACATCAAACGGCCCGATGTCCGCAATGTAGTAGGAGACGTCGATTCGACCTTCGTTGAGCTGTAAAGCATGTCCCTCTGTCCAACTACCTTGATGATAATTCGGAGAGTCAACGTAGCTGCTTGTCTCGACGTTAATCATCTCGGACTCGGAGCTATGGCCAAAGAGCAGGTCGGTCGTGAAATAGAACGACCCATACGTACTTCCATCTTCTCGTGTATTCCGATGCAGAAGACAGACCCACCTTTCCGGAGACGCCGCAGTCATATCAAGCAGCTGCCTGACGGGATAGTCACCCGGAATCAGCACGGCGAAACTGCTCAGCGGTTCGGTATCGCGCAAGCTATAACCAAAATAGTACGACGAGAAACGGAGCAGACTTAACACGTCAACCGTGTCGCCGCGCACACAGACTTCGAATTCCTTGATCTCGTCATCCGCAGTTGCAACCACATACGGCCCATGCACCGGCTGTGCAACCGCACTGGTCGCCATAAGAAACAGAATAAACGCAATCATAATCTTCTCCCTTTTATTGGTTGCGGGACCCACCATCGGAACAAGCGGAGACAAATGGTCGCGGGGGGGCGGGGGGGGCGCCGCCCCCGCCGCCCCCGCCATCGCCACCGCCATCAAATAAGGGGACCAAACCAGAACAAAAAACCCAAAAAAAATCCTCACATTTTTTTTTGGTGGCGCCCCCCCCCATGTCCCACCGCTCACCATCGGGGGGGGGGCCCCGGGGGCCCCCCCGCGACCACACGGAACGAGAATTACGCCGGAACTTTCATCTCGGCCAGAATCGCATCAATCCAACCGAACAGGATCTTCATTTCGCTGACCGTCGTGTCGGCCATGTGCGCAATGCGGAACGTCTGCTCTTTGATGTCGCCGTAGCCGTTCGAGATGATGCAATGATGTCTCTTCGAGAGCTGCCCGTTCAGCGTCTTGAAATCGAAGCCTTCCGGCTTCTTGATGCAAGACAGCGTGACCGACTCATAACCCTTCTCAGGGAAGAGCTCGAAGCCCGCCTTCTTCACCCACTCGTGAGTCAGCTTCTGCATGTCGAGATGCCGCTTCCAGCGATTGTCGAGTCCTTCGACGTTTAGAATGTGTTCGCACTGCGCATGCAACCCAAAAAGAATGGGAATGCCGGGCGTGTGTGGCGTCTGATGCTTGTCATTGGATTTCTTCGCGTCCACAAAGTTCACGTAGTAACCGGGTGCCTTCGCCTGTTCGGCGCGCTTCATTGCCTTATTACTAATCATGGTGACACACAATCCCGTCGGCAATCCCCAGCACTTCTGCGTTCCGGCCAGGCAAACGTCGAGACCGAGCTTGTCGGTTTCAATCTTATCGCCGGCCATGGCGGACACGGCATCCACACAAAACATCACATCGGGGTATTTCTTCAGAACCTCGGCATACTCTTCCAGCGGCGCACGCACGCCCGTCGAAGTCTCATTGAAAACCGCGCAGAACACATCATATTGTCCGGTTGCGAGAGCCTTGTCTACGGCTTCGGGCCGGACGGCCTGACCCATCGGCACTTCCAACGCATCGGCTGGAATACCATTGAAGCCCGCAATTTTGAACCAGCGCTTGGAAAACGCGCCGTTGACCGTGTTGAGCACTTTCTTTTGACAGAGATTGCGAATAGACCCTTCCATAACACCGGTCGCCGAGCAGGTGAAGAACAGCACTTCCTGTTCGGTATAGAGAATTTTCTTAAGCATCGGGATCGTCGCAGCGTGAACGTCCATATAAGCCTGTGTGCGGTGGCCAACCTGTGGCCTGGCAATGGCTTGCAGAAGTTCGGGGCGAACCTCCACGGGACCCGGAATAAAGAGGCGATCATGCATGACAGGACTCCAATCGGTAGTCTATTGATAATAATAATTTTAGGAAAGAGTATCTCTTTCACGGTCTGACACCTAAAAGGTAGCAAAATCCAGTCTGAGAGGCAATGACACAGAATAACGCATTCTGCACAATAGTGAACACACAGGACCTAAATCAGCATCCTGTGACTTACTTACTCAACGCAATGTTTCTCCATCGCGAAGGATGGAAATCAACCAACTATTTTGTATTCTTACGAATAATCTTAAAATTAGAATTTACAAATAGAAAGAATATATGTCACCTGAAAAATGAGGACCCGCAGCGCGACAAGACTTCTCGCAACCAGAGTATAAAATTCAATTCCACCAAGGCGGGAGAAAAATGGAGCAAAGAGTAGTTTATTCAGCAACGGATGGCCACGGTGCTTGCCGGTCTAAGAGTGGACGGTCGGATCGCATTTCCCGGGTGGTAAACTGTTGCTCAAAATTCCTAAATTATGTTGTTCACATATCAAGGCAAGTGCATTTTAAGCTGAAAAGAAGAGAAGGTGTAAATTGAAAATTCAAGTTCTGGGCACAGGCTGCCCCAAATGCAACAAGTTATCCGAGTTGACTGAGAGGGTCGCCAGCGACCTCGGCCTGGATTCGAAGGTCGAGAAAGTCACAGATATCAATGCGATTGTCACTGCGGGAGTCATGATGACGCCTGCGCTGCTTGTCGACGGTCAAGTCAAGGTGTCGGGCAGAATACCGAGCGAACAGGAACTCAGATCATTTCTTACTGAAGCTGCCGGAGAATAAGCATGAGAATTATTAGTCTTACCCTGCTTGCCGTATTCTTGTGCCTGACTCGCCCTTCCCTTGCGGAAGAGCCCGCCGCGGCGACAGAAACGCAGCCTCAGGTCGCCAATGTCGCCTACTATTTCTATAGTTCGATTCGTTGCGCGAGCTGTTTGAAGATTGAGAAGTACTCGCACGAAGCCATAGAGCAGGCGTTCGCGGACAGATTGTCGAACGGGGAATTAGTGTGGATGATGAAGAACATCGACGAGGAAGAGAACGCGCACTTCATCGACGACTATAATCTCTTCACCAAGGCGCTCGTGCTGGTTCGCTATCAGGACGGCCAGCAGGTGAAGTGGAAGAACTGCGACAAAATCTGGGAGCTGCTCAACAACGAAACGGCTTTCAAGAAGTATGTGGAAACCGAAGTCGCGGCCTTCTTGAGCGAATAAATGAATGAATACCTGATTGGCTTGGCCTCGGCGCTCTGGTTGGGGATTCTGACCTCGATCAGCCCGTGCCCATTGGCCACAAACATCGCGGCCGTTTCTTTTGTTGCGCGGCGTGCGCACGCTCCCAGACAAGCACTATGGGTGGGGGTGCTGTATACCGTGGGACGGATGCTCGCCTATATGATCATCGGCGCGCTGGTGGTTTGGAGTGTGCTGTCGCTTTCCAAACTTTCCTTCGGCTTACAGAAACATCTGAATCAATGGCTCGGGCCACTATTGATTGTTATCGGTATCGTGCTCACCGGTTGGTTAAAACTCTCCTGGGGCAGCGGCAGCGCGTGGAGGGAGCGGCTGGCCAAGCGCGCGGAGTTGTGGGGTGGAGCAGGTGCGTTGCTGCTCGGGTTGTTGTTCGCGCTTTCGTTTTGTCCGGTCTCGGCGGCGCTGTTCTTTGGCAGTCTGGTTCCGCTGGCCGTGAAGTTCAACTCTATTGGAATGTTTCCCTCCGTTTATGGCGTCGGGACAGCCCTTCCTGTGCTGGCCTTTGCAGCGGTGATAGTCTTCAGCACTCAGGCAACCGGCGCGCTTTTCAACCGTCTGACACACTTCGAGAAGTGGGCGCGCATAGCGACGGGAATCGTGTTTATCCTCGTCGGCGTCTATATGACGATGAGGTATACGCTCCGCTGGATATCCTGACGGGCAAATATATGTAGAAAAGCCTGGGCAGAAGCTCAGGCTTTTTTATTGCAGGGGTTTTGCGCTTCTAAATCAAAATCCCTACCTTTCAGCTTGACCCGCAGCCTCCCGAAGCCATCACGCAGGCCCCCATCGCATGCTTTCCTCGCTTGACTGGACCATTATCATCGGATATAATCTCCTGAGCCTTGCGGTCGGCATTGCGATGACGCGCCGTGCGCACCGGTCCACCGAGGAGTATTTTCTGGCCGGCCGGGCGTTGCCATGGTGGATTGCGGGGACCTCGATGGTGGCCACAAGTTTCAGCTGCGACACTCCATTATATGTAACCAAACTGGTGCGCACAATCGGCATCTACGAGAACTGGCAGTGGTGGTGCTTCGGGATCGGCTCGCTGTTCTCGGCATTCTTTCTGGCTCCCTTGTGGAGGCGCGCCAAGGTTTTGACCGACGTGGAGTTGACAGAGCTGCGCTATGGGCACACCCCGATCACGCGCGGCCTCCGCGGGTTTCGCGCGCTCTGGCTCGCACTGCCGATTAATGTCATTGCTATGGGCTGGGTATTTCTGGCACTTGCGAAAATCATGAACGCGGCCATCGGCTGGGACAAGGTTGAGACGATTGCGCTGTTTGCAGGGCTGGCCTTTGTCTATACAATGCTCTCGGGACTCTGGGGCGTCGCACTAACCGATATGGTGCAGTATATCCTTGCGCAGATTGGCGCGATCGCCTTCGCGGTGTTTGCCGTGCGCGAGGTCGGCGGTCTTGCGGTCTTGCACACGACTCTGATTGAGCGCGGCGAAGCGGCCAAACTCGCACTGGTTCCCGACCCGGGCACCTCGGCGCTGGCGTCTGCGGATTTCTGGACGCCTGCGTTCCTGGGTTTTCTCGTGTATTCTGGTGTCACTTGGTGGGCCAACGTCAACAGCGACGGCGGCGGCAAAATCATTCAAAGACAAAACGCGTGCAAGAACGAGCAGCATGCGTTTCTCGCCACATTGTGGTATAGCCTCACAAATCTGGCCTTTCGCACGTGGCCGTGGGTGCTCGTCGCACTCTGCACTCTCATTGCCTATCCTGTGCTCGATGATCACGAAATGGCCTATCCCAAATTGATGATGGAGGTCATGCCCTCGGGCTGGCTGGGGCTGATGGTCGCGTCGCTGCTGGCCGCATTTATGAGCACGGTTTCGACGCAGTTGAATTGGGGTGCGAGCTATCTGGTGCATGACTTTTACCGGCACTTTGTGGTCAAGGGCCGCGATGATAAGCACTATTTGCGTGCGGGGAAATTCGCTACGGTGCTGGTGTTGATTGCCTCGGGACTTGCAGCTTACTTTACCACGAGCGTCACCGAGGCCTTCAAGTTTGTCATCGCTTTCGGCGCGGGAACCGGACCCGTGTATATACTGAGATGGTTCTGGTGGCGCATCAACGCATGGAGCGAAATCTCCGCGATGATTGCCTCGAGCGTGATTACGGTCGCGCTCTTCAGCGCGGGGCCGATCTATTTCGGGTTGAAGCTCTTGATCATTACCTTCGGCTCAATGGCGATTTGGCTTACGGCAACCTTCCTGACGAAACCCGCCCCGATGGGCCAACTGATAGAGTTTTATCGCCGCACGTCGCCGCCGGGCTTCTGGGGTCCTGTCGCGCAGCATTGCCGCGAGCACGGCTTGCTGCTGCCGAAAACCCTGTCATTGAAAACTCCCGCGCGCGGATTTGTGTGGGGCTTTCTGTTCGTTTTCGGAATGACACTTGGGCTGGGTTATCTTCTGATGCTCAACACTCTCGGGGCCGTAGTGTGGTTCGTGCTGATGATCGCAGGCTTCTGGGGGCTGAGGAAAGACGGGTATTTGAGAACATCATGACCGACCTCCTTGCTCCCACGCGCAAACAAGTTGCCGAATGGGCAAAACTTTCGCAGAAGAAGTTTCGCCGCGAATCGGGCCTGTTCCTGATTGAGGGCGAAGTTTGTGTGCGCGAAGCGCTCGCTGCGAAGGCGGTGGACTGTCTGATCGTGCTGACTGGAGAGGAGGAACGCTGGGAGGACATCTCGCGTGCGCATCCGAAGACTCTCTCGTATAAACTGAATACGGACGCGTTTCGCCGTGTTTCGCAGGTTGAAGCCGCGCAGGGGATAGCGGCCATCGGCAAGCAATTCAAACTGCGTCCACGCGCGAGCGGCGTCACTCTACTCTGTGAACAGGTCAGCGATCCGGGCAACTGCGGCGCGCTTCTGCGCGTGGCGGACTTCTTCGGCGTTTCGGAACTGATTCTCGGATCAGGGTCAGCAGATGTATGGAATGAGAAAGTCGTGCGCGGCTCGATGGGCTCGCTGTTTCATCAACCGGTTCGCGAAGTCGCGGATCTGGCCGGGTTCATCAGGAAATGGAAAGGCGACTCGCTCGCACTCGTCGCACACGGCGGAACCGAGATCAACGCGCCATATGAATACAAGTCCCCAAGACTGTTGGTGTTGGGCAATGAAACGCGCGGGCTGTCGCCGGAACTTGAGAAGCTTTGCACACACCGACTAACCCTGAAGCCTCGTGGACAGGCCGAGAGTTTGAATCTCGTCACAGCGGCAGCCGTGTTCTGTTATGCGCTGAGTTAGTTCCACAGTCATCACTATTACTCTACTCTCTTCGATGCTCTCCGTCTCTATTGGCCTACTCTGGAATGAACCCGAAATCGCTGGCACGCTGAACGGCAGCTTTTCGGCGCAATGTTTCACCGATTGCAATCGCTGGCTGGACTTGCCGGACGTGTCGGGGGAATTGCGAGCGCGTGAAGGGCGTTCGCAGCCACAGCCATTGCGGTGGGCAATCAGGTTGGGAGAGTGCTTCACGCAAACGGATGCGGAACGACTCCTCGCAAAAGTGGAAAGCGCGGAACTGAGTGCGCGTGGCGAGATACTCGAAGCGGGAATGCAGTGGGAGACACGACTTGGCATGCTCGACAATCGCGTCTGGTGGCCCGTCATCAGACTGGATTCGCGCGACGATACGCGGGATGTGATGACAGAATTGCGCGCGTTTCAGGCGATCGGCCTGACGCTCGTTCGATTGACGCGGCCGGAAATGAAGACGCGCGTTGCGCTGACGCTCGGTGACTTCTCGAGTGACTGCGTTCGCCTGAAGCTGACTCCGCGCAGCGCGTCTGCGACCTTCACCCTCAATCATGTGCCGATCGGACGGGGCTTTCATTGGGAACGCCGCGAACCGCTGACCTATCGAGGTGAGTTGGAACTCTTCGCAACGCCGGACGGCGGACTTAGCGCCGCGAATCGCCTGCCGCTCGAGCAATATGTCGAAACGGCTGTTGGCAGCGAGATGCGTCATGATTTGCCGGCGGCATTTTCACAGGCGCAAGCCGTAGCCGCGCGTTCGACGGTGCTTGCGACCGCAAACCGTCATCACTACAGCGACGGTTTTGATTTATGTCACGATGATCATTGTCAATGTTATCAGGGGACGATCCGCGAAGCGAACGCAGTCATCGAGCCGATTCGTGCAACCAGCGGCGCGGTGCTCATCTATTCCAATCGAGTTGCCGACGCGCGCTATGCAAAATCGTGCGGCGGCGTGAGTGACTATTACAGTGAAGTATGGGGTGAAGCCGAACCGGGCTATTTTGCTGTTCGGCCCTGCGGAGAATTTCCGTTGCCGGACTTGAGCGATGAGACAAACGTGGAAGAGTTCTTGTTCGCGCCGCCGCACGCCTATTGCAATCCGGATGACTATCCCTATCCGCATCCATGGAATGAAGATAAGTTGTTTCGTTGGACGCGTGAATATAGTAAGCCTGCGCTCGGTGAGCTTTTCGCACGGAAAACAGGTATTTCTGTTGGCGCAATTCGAACGCTTCACGTGGAACATCGCAGCCCGTCCGGACGTATCACCATCCTTGAAGTGCACGGAGATGCGGGCCATGCAACGCTTTACGGAGAATTGGAAATTCGTCGCGCGCTTTCCGACTCGCATTTGCCGTCCTCCTGCTTCGTTGCGAAAGTTTCCGAAGAAACAATTACATTGCACGGCGGAGGCTGGGGACACGGCGTCGGATTATGCCAGTTAGGCGCGGTGGCCATGGCTAAAGCCGGTTGGACTGTCGAGAAGATTCTTGCCCATTACTACCCAAACACGCAACTTCAGAAGATTTAGTCCGAACACATGAATACCGCACTCGTCATAGCCTTTGTCGGTGCGCTGGTGTTTCTGGCGCATCTGTTTGTAGGGCTGTTCCGTCGCACTCGTGTGCCGGATGTGCTCTTGTTGACGGTAATCGGGCTGGTCATCGGGCCGTGGCTGAAGATCGTTTCAGTGGATGACTTTGGGAATGTCGGTCCGGTCTTCACGGTTGTTGCGCTGATCGTGATGCTGTTTGAAGGCGGCATCGGGATGCATCTGCACGACTTGCGGCGCTCGCTGCGTGGAGCAACGAACCTCACGTTTGCGGCCTTTCTGACCAGCATGACCGTTGCCTCGCTGTGCGGAATCTTCTGGATGAAACTCGGGATTCTGGAAGGAATCATGTTTGGATCCATCGTGGCGGGAACGGCGTCCGCGGTGGTGATTCCGCTGGCACGCAGTTTGGACCTGCATCAGGAGACGCGAGCGATGCTCGTGCTCGAGTCAGCTTTGACGGACGTGCTCTGCATCGTTGTGATGCTTGGAATTCTGAAGGCTTACAGCACAGGCGCGGTGAATCCGGTGGAGATTATCCTGCGCATCGCTTTGGGTTTCGGGCCGTCAATCATCTTCGGCGTCATCGCGGGAGTCGTCTGGTCCTATCTGCTGAGCTGGACACGGGAGATTCACAACTCGATATTCATGACACCCGCCTTCGTGTTTGTGGTATACGGCTTAGCGGAACTCGCTCAAATGTCCGGCGCGATTTCCGCGCTGGCGTTTGGTGTGACGCTTGGGAACATCGAAGGGCTCAAGCTTGGGTGGCTCACAAAGCGGCTGCCCTCAGAGCCGATTGCGCTGACCGAGAAGGAGAAGAGTTTCTTCAGCGATGTCGTTTTCTTGGTCAAGACCTTCTTCTTTGTATACATTGGCTTGGCGATACGATTTGATAATTTCGAACACACCTTGATCGGGGCTGGCCTCACCGTATTGATCTTTGTTGTCCGTCTGCCTGTGGTTCGGATAGTAGCGCCGAAAACGATGGTTCCGCATGACGCGGCCTTAGTGAGCACAATGGCACCACGCGGGCTGGCCGCCGCTGCGCTTGCTTCCATTCCGCTGCAGGCGGGAGTCCCCGGCGGTGAAATGATTCAGAATGTGGTGTATTCGCTCGTGCTGAGCAGCATTTTGCTGAACGCGGTGATGGTGCTGCTCGTCGAACGCACCCCCTTCGGGAAAGTTCTTGATTGGATCTTTACGACGCGGGCAAACAAATCGGTAGGAAACACTCAGCCCGGTCCATAATTCAGCGGCCGACACGCTGTTTCACATGATAGACACACACTGCCATCTCTATTACGAACATTTCGCCGACGATCTTGATGATGTGCTGGCGCGCGCACGCGCCGCAGGCGTGTCTCGCGCCATCACCATCGCTGTCGATCGCGAAACAGGCGAACAGTGCCTCGACATTGTGAATCGTTTTCCCGGACAGGTCTACTGCGCGATTGGAGTTCATCCAAGCGAAACGGACCGGATCTTCGAACCGGATCTCGATTGGATTGAGGCAGCGGTCGGAGATCCTGCAGTGGTTGCGGTCGGTGAAATCGGACTTGACATCTATCGCGGTGAGACAAATTTACGAGAGCAGGAGTTGCTTTTCGAACGCATGCTCGATCTGGCGAAGCGCGTGAGCCTGCCGGTAGTGATTCATCACCGCTCTGCGGGCACCCGCACCATTGAGATGGTCGAGGCAGCAGGTATGGAGCGTGGCGTTTTCCATTGTTTTTCTGAAGATTACACATATGCGCGACGTGTGCTTGATCAGGGACTTCTGATTTCGTTTACAGGAAATATTACCTACAAGAACTCCGCGCTGCCGGAGCTTGCGAGACGCCTTCCACTCGATAAACTACTGCTGGAAACGGATGCTCCGTTCATGGCTCCTGTTCCTTTTAGAGGGAAACGGGCTGAACCTGCGCACGTGCGAGAAATAGCCATAAAACTGTCAGAAATACATGGGGTTACACTGGAAACAGTCATTCGACAGACTACACAGACCGCAGAAGAGCTGTTTTTCCGGGATCCGAGAGTCAGAATTGGGACATAGAGGCCCCACTTGGAGGCATCGAGCGTTGCAGACCCGCAACCTGCGGTGAAGCACATGAAAAACTCCACCGAGTCAGTCAAACAGGCATTTTTAGTTAATAATATTACTACACTTAACATTAGCGGAATTAAGAGTCGACCATTAGACTAAGTCCCTCAAAAAATTTCATTTCGTCGCAAAATGGTTGACATGAACAAGTGAAGGCGAGTATATTAAGCACAGTAATTGGAAACCAAGGAAGGTTCAGAGGGCGGAATGCGTCCTCTGGGCAACGTCAATTGACCATAGCAGAGAGGTGCGGGATGAAGAAAATGAGATTTGTTTTGATGTGTATGATGGCGATGCTTTTCGCGAGCAACGCCCTCGCTTTGGATGTTGCGACACTGGCTTTCGATGAAGAAAACCAGAAAATGCACTTGATCTTCAGCGATGCGACGCCGTTTAACGCGATCGTTTCGTTCGTTCACCTGCCGGCCGCCTGTGGCATGCCGCAGCGTTATGACGAAGAAACCAATCAGTACATTGACGGTATCGTGGCTGAGAATCAGACGTTCCACTGGTGCGAATTGGACATGTACGTCGGCGAACTGCCGCAGTACACGCCCGTTTCGGTCGGTGCGAACATTGAGATCTACTCTGCGGACTGGAGCCAGTTGGTTGAGACCATTGACATTTTTGACTGGAACCAGCTTCAGACTCCGAACGGCGTCACGCTTGAGTACATGAACGACGGCTGCACCCCGGTGCTTCCGGCCTCGATTCCCATTAACTCGTCTTTCTGCGCGACCATTTGCCACGGTACGTACACGATTCCCATCGAGTGCGAAGACCCGGGCTACACGCCGCAGACGCTCGAAGTGACCGTTTCGAACCGCTGCCATCCGGACGAAACCGAATGTGACAATCCGGACTGCGCCGGCGTTGACTGGTCGCTGTTCAATTGGAATATTCGCGTCTTCCCGAATTGCTTCCTGTTCTTGACGATGTCTTACTGCGGCTACGATCCGGGCTGCATTTGCATCTGGCGTTCGGACTTCATTCTTCCGGTTGAGATCAACGGCTTCAGCGCTGTGGCCGGAGACCGTCAGGTCCGCCTGAACTGGAGCACCTCGAGCGAAAGCGAACTGAAGAACTTCCGCGTGACCCGCAGCACCGATCGCGATGGCGTCTATGCTGAGATCTCGCGCACCAACGCGACCAACAGCGCGGCTGGTTTTAGCTACAACTTCGTTGACAATCAGGTTCAGAACGGCACGACGTATTATTACAAGCTGCACGTCGAAGACCTGAGCGGCAATGTTTCCGTGTATAACATCGACGGTCAGTCCGTTGTGGTTGAAGCTACCCCGACAGCGGGAGCCGAAATTGCCACTGAGTATGTGCTTGCTCAGAACTACCCGAACCCGTTCAACTCGCAGACCAACTTCAACTTCACGTTGCCGATCGCTTCCGACGTCACGCTGAAGGTTTATGACATGTTGGGCCGCGAAGTTGCCACGGTTGCCAAGGGTGCGATGGAAGCTGGTTCACACACCGTGAACTGGTCTGCCGAAGGTCTCGCGACGGGTGTCTACATGTACACCTTGACGGCTGGCGAGTTTTCGCAGTCCAAGAAGCTTGTATATCTGAAGTAAGCCAGCAGGCGTTCAGCCTCTCTCTCTCAGAAAACGACGGATGACTAAAAACCACGGAGATTGACCGCATGAAGAAAATAATTGCTACCATGATGGTGCTGGCCGCACTGATGATAGCCTTACCGACAACGGTGCAGGCCCAGTGTGTACCCAGCTACCCGGCGGAATTGCAGTTGGGCCAGTCCGCCTGCATTCAGCTTTGCGCATTTCAACTAATCAACTTCTTCCTGGTCGGCGCCGACCTTGACGAAGCTGGTGTTCCCGTAATCAGTGCACTGCCGGGCTGCAGCCCGACCGCCACACCGTGTGATGTTCCCAATTGCACAGCGATCGTGCCCCCGACGTTTTTCACGCTGGGTGGTGGAATCTTCTTCCCGAGTCCCAATGACTGGGGCGGATACAGCGAATGCATGGAAATTGCCTATCGCTGGAACCACGACGGATTCTGGGAAATTGAAATCTTCCCGCTCTGCACGGGTTGCTTCTGCCTGAGCTTTGATGATCAGTTGGCCGCGGAGCTTTCGAGCTTCGGCGCTGTTGCCGGTGATAATCAGGTGACCGTGAACTGGACGACCGCGAGCGAGACCAATATGGATCGCTTCGACGTTCTGCGCAACGGTGCGAAGGTCCATCAGGCCTCCGCTACCAACAGCGCCACGGGCCACAGCTATTCGTGGGTTGATGGTGATGTCCTGAACGGCACCACCTATCGCTACACGCTGGTTGGTGTGGACCTGAACGGACATTCCGAAGAGTATGCCAGCGTCAATGCGACGCCGGGCGTTCAGGGTGTTGTCAGCGATTACGCACTGTTCCAGAACTACCCGAACCCGTTCAACCCCGAGACCAACATCAGCTTCTCGCTGCCTGTGGCCTCGAACGTCAGCCTGCGCGTTTTCAACCTGCTCGGTCAGGAAGTGGCCCTGCTGGTGAATGGCGCACAGGAAGCCGGAACACATGTGGTGAAGTTTGATGGCACGAATTTGACGAGCGGTGTATACATCTATCGTCTCGAAGCTGAAGGCTTCAGTGCCACGCGCAAGATGATTCTGATGAAGTAAATCCCCCACCTCCATTAGAATAAGAAAGCCCCTCGGTGTCATGCCGAGGGGCTTTTCGATACTCTAAGCCAGCGGCCGATTAATTCTCGCGCTGAATCTCCACCGACTCGATGGCCATATTCAGAGGCAACGTCATCAGTATTCGCAGAATATGCTCATTCAGTCTTGTGCCCGCTCCGACAATCTTCACTCCGGTTCGGCCCCAGATGTCTTCAGCGAGGATCATGCCTTCATGCAGGTCCGACAACCGCACACGGCGCGTCGCTCTTCCATTCTTCTGCGGTGACGTTGCAAGGGTCGCATAGTTTTCCACCAATCCGACCAGCATCGGATCATAGAGCGAGCCTCTGCCGCGGCCCAGTATGTGCACGACTTCCTCGCGTCCCCGCACTCCGGCATCGCTGGCAATCATCTCAAATGCGCTTGCCACGCGGAGGATTCGCGAGCCGAGTGGAATCTGATGCGCGCCCAATCGCATCATTCCGGAGCCGTCAAAGTTTTCCAGCTGATTCTCGACCACCTTAGCCGCACCGGCAAACATCGGGAACTGCTTCAGCACGCGCGCTCCCAATGTCGGATATTGATCATATAACGCCTGATCATCGGGCGAGCGCTCATTACGTGCGGCGAATAGAATTTCATCCGGCAATCCGAGTTTGCCGATTTCCCGCATTCTTGCCGCGAGTGAAAGAGTATTCAGTTCTTCGCCACCCATCCCGAGATGTGAGGCGATCCAGAGGCAAGCTTGCAGCACGCGTTCCGCACGCTCCTTGTAATCAGGTATTCTCAGCGACAACAGATGTTCGATCATCTGTGCGAAATCTTCCGCGGAATGCCTGAGCCATGTTCCCAGGCCGTTCGTGGATTGTCCCGCAGGTAATGCACTGAGCACGGCGGGGCTGGAGACGACCTGCAGGATAGCACGCAGATCGAGCATTGAAATCGCCGCGGTGACATTGCAAATCGTTCTCTCGGAAGGTCCCGTGCCAAATCCAACCACAGGAAGCATCAGAGTCGCCACTCGGTCGAGTGCGATCTGTGCTTCGTGATCCAGCGGCGCGCCGATGATGACTGCGGTTGGATCAAACTGTTTTATGGAGAGATCCGGTTCATGACCGCGTCGAATTGATCGCACATCCGCCGCTTGCAGGATGACATCCGGCGGGCGTTTCTCCTCTGGACCCAGCAGGTAGACGACGCGAGCGTAAAAGCTGGAACTCACTACTCACCCCCTTTGCCCGAGGCGAACAGCGAAACTCTGTTTCGCTTCGTTTTTCCGCCGTCCGGACCTTGCTGCTCGCTGAGTGTTTCCGTATCTTGAACACCGGTGAAACTGAGTTTGCCCAGCGCAATGTCCATCCCCTGATTCGACACGAGCAGCAGCGAGATACGGCGATTGCGCGGATCCATCGGATCTTCGTATTTTGGTCGACGGTCGGCATAGCCGCGCACCATCAGCACCTGATCGGACGGCAATCCTGAAAGTTCCATGACTCGGCGGGCTTCATTTGCGCGCTGAGTCGAGAGTTCCCAGTTACTCATTCCGCTGCCGCTCGCAAACTGCTTGGCGTCCGTGTGACCTTCAAGGATCAGTTTGTTCGGCAGCTTCCCGTATTCATGCGCCAAAGCCTGAAGCGCATTGATCAACTTTGGAGAAAGCTTCGCGCTGCCGGATTCGAAGAGCGGTTCTTTGTCGCCCTCTGTAATTTCCAATCTCAGACCTTCGTGCGTCACTTCAATGGTAATCTGCCCTTCGAGTGCCTGCAGCGCTTCGGTCTCGTCAATGAGTTCCTGCAGCTTTTCGGCCTCATTCTCGAGAGCGGGATCCGGCATCGCGTGGCTTTGAGTGACGGCGGGAAGTTTGATAATCGACTTTCCGGGTGCGTTGCTGATGGCTTGATTGGGCCCTGCGCCGAGCAGCGCCTTGCCGGTCGGATCGCGGAAGTATCCGCCGACGCCGCGCTTAATATCTTCCGACTGACCGAGAATCCAAAGCACAATGAAAAGCGCCATCATCGCCGTCACGAAGTCAGCAAAGGCCACCTTCCACGCGCCACCGTGGTGGCCGTGCGCGTGTCCTTTCTTGACAATTCGTATGATTGGTGGTTCGTTGTACTCGGCCATGATGACTCAGGCTATGCGTTCGCCTTTTTTGCTTCCTTGAGCATTTTTTCCGTTTCTTCGAAGCTCGGACGATCCGCGTGGAAGATTGCGCGGCGCGCAAACTCGACGGATACGGAAGGCGCCATTCCCTTAGCGAAAGCGCTGATGCCCGCCTTGATGACATGGAGCATGCGCGCGTCATTTCGATTTCGCGCTTCAAGATTCGAAGCCATCGGAGAGAAGAATCCGTAGGCCATCAGCACGCCCATGAACGTTCCTACGAGTGCCGCAGCAACGTGTTTACCTACTACTGCGGGGTCTCCGTCGATGTGGCCCATCGTAATGATGATACCCAGGACTGCTGCGACGATTCCGAGTCCCGGCAGAGCGTCGGCAACTTTCGCGATTACGTTGGCGGTTATTCCCGCTTCCTCATGATGTGAGTCAATTTCGGCGTCCATCAGCATTTCAATCTCGTGCGGCGGCACCGAACCCGCGAGGAACAGCTTGATCGTGTCGCATAGGTAGGCCAGCGCCGCGTGGTTGTGCGTGACCATCGGATACTTCTCGAAAATCTTGCTGACGTGCGGGTCGTTAACGTGTGACTCCAGCGCGATGATGCCGTCTTTGCGGGCCATTTGAAACAGCTCGTTGAGCAAAAGCAGCGTCTGCGTGTAGGCTTCCTTCGACGGCCCAGACTTGCCTGTCATGATCCCGATAGCGTCGCTGATGAGCTTCTTCAGTGTCGCCACGGGCACCGAAATCAGCAGGCCGCCGATGGCCGCGCCGAAGATCACGACAAGCTCAGCAGGCTGATACAATACGCCAAGATCGCCGCCGGCCATCAAAAAGCCGCCGATGACCCCGCCAATCACCACCAGTAATCCAACTATTGCCATAGCGTCTTTAGATCAACGTTCAAGTTGCAAGCATTGAGGTCTTTTTATTCGGAGTTCTACTTCGCAAGGGATGTGCCCCACTACAACTGCCCCTCGTAAGTCAGCATAGAGTCCATATCGTGTCTTCAGTAGGCAACAGTTCAAACACTCTTTTTACGGGTCAGCTTCCTTCATTGGAGGCGCATTTGCCCGTGCGCATTCGCGAACTTCAGGGCGAAGACCCGTTCGCGGAAGTCTGGGTGATTATCCCCAATCAACTGACGCGCTTGCACCTGCGCCGCCGAGTTGCGGAAAGTCTCGGTGTCGTGGCAAATTTGCGTTTCATAACCGTGCACGAACTTGCCCGCACACTTGCGGAACCGATCACGATGCGCGATGGCTGGCGGACGCTCGGCGAAGCGGCCGTGGACCCGCTGTTGACGCAGATTGTAAGTCGCCTCAAACCCTCCCTCGGTTATGTCGCAGATATCAGCACTACTCCCGGCTTTCGGCGGGCACTGCTGCGCACGCGGCAGGAGCTTATACTGCACGAAGTGTCCCCGCATCGTCTTCTTTCAGTGACGCGTGAGGAACATGATCAAGACAGAAAGCTTCGAGATCTTGCGGAACTGCTCATAGCAATTGATACAGAGCTTGATCGACTCCGCTGGCATGATTCTCCGGGACTGCTTCGTTTGGCGGCGGAGGCAACCCGGGACGGAAAGCTTAAACTTCCGCCGATCATTTTCTACGCGCTGTACGACCTGCCCCCGCTTGCGCGCCGCGTGCTTGCACGAAGTTTCATTGCAACTCATGTGACGGGCTACTTGACGTTTGACAAGGAAAGTGCGGAGTATGAGTTCACACGCGGTCTTTACGAGTGGTTTCTTGCCCACGAATTCTCGCACTTGACTCTCCCGAGTGCAGACCTTCAGCAGCAGCACTACTTCATTTCGGCACCTGACAACACTCGCGCAGCTTCTGAAGTTGTAAGAAGCGTGCTAATGCCCGCTGAGGACTGTGACGGTGAAATCGGAATAGTGCTTCAGCAGAGATCGGGAGCCTTTACTGGCGCACTGCGCAGTCGCTGTCGCGAGGCTGGACTCGCGCCGTTCATTTATGAAGCACAAACTTTGGGAGATACGGCCGCAGGTCGTGGACTGCGTGCATTCAGCAGACTTCTTGGAACGGAATTCGCGATCGAGGACGTCACGGAATATCTTCTAACCGCACCGTTCCAATCCGGATATGCCGGATTAGCGGGGGAATGGGTTCGATTAGCCCAGGAGGCGATGATCGTTGACGGCGCGGAGGAGTGGCAGGCTCGACTTACCCGCTTGCGCGACCAGCTCGGTTATCGCGTGGAACGTCTTGCTCAGATTGAAGACGAGAATGAAGAAACACTTGCGGTTTTGCAGCAGGCAATTTCAAATGTGGATCAGCTGAAAGCCTTCCTTCAGGAGTTGTTCACGGTTGCACAAAATGTCGTCAATGCGGCGAGTTGGCAGGAGGCAATCAATAGTCTGTGGTCCTACTACTCGCAAGTGACAGTGGTCAACGATGAATTCTCGGATATCGTGCTGCAGCTGAGTCAGGCAAGCCTGCTGGACACCGCCGGGATTCCTATCTCAGCCACTGGATTGCGCGAGTTCATGGAAATCACGCTCTCCACGCCGGGTTCGCGCACAGGAAGATTCCTGCAGAACCGTCCGGTCATAGCCACTCGGGAGCAATGCTACGGCGTAACGTTTGCGTCCTTGCATTTACCGGGCTGCAATGAAGGAACGTTGCCGAGAATAGATTCGCAGGATCCCTTACTGCTCGATTCAGACCGAATGACTTTGAACAAGAGCTTGAACTGCGCGTTGCCCCTCAGGCGCGACTGGCAGGCACGCGAGCGGTTCTGGTTTTCTGTCTTGAGGGAATCCGCACAGCAGATTTATTACTATACCTCCCGCGCCGATGACGAAGGTCGCCCCCAGCTTGTTTCGCCCTACCTTTCGGAACTGATGGAACAACAATGTCGTGGTGACAACGATACTCGCACGCTCGACGAGATCTTCAAGGATCATCCGCTTTGTCGCTATGCTGCGGCACACCCGCTCGCAGGCCCGCCGGAACAAGCAATCAGCGCGATGGAGTATCATCGCAGATCACTCTCCCGGGCCATCGAACAACACTCTACCCACGCACTTGATCAGCTTTGGAACATTTCGGATTTCAGCCGCGCATTTGACGCTGAATACAAACGTTTCTCAGCTTCGGAATTCTCACAATTTGAAGGGCGATTTACTGACAGCGAAGTGCTGCGCAACATAGCCGAGAAATACGATGCGTCACGACCAGTATCTGTGACTGCGCTTGAGGACTATTGGAAGTGTCCGTTTCGTTTCTCCGTGAATCGGGAGCTCGAGGCGTACGCACCGGAAGCCTGCGATCTTCTGCAGCCGGTTAGCGGTCGCGAGCGCGGATCGCTCCTGCATCGCATTCTGCAAAAGTATCATGCCGCGCGAATTGGCAAGCCGTATAGCGAGGAGCACTTCAAGTGGGCAGATTTGCAGCAGCTTGCGGAGCAAACTCTGGCCGACTTCAAGCAAAAGTATCCCGTCGGACCTGCTCACATTTATCAGAGGATGCGCGAAGACTTACTTGAGACGCTTGAGAAATACCATGACCACTTGCTCAGTGTGGAATTCGCATGGCAGGCCGAACATGTCGAGGTTAGCTTCGGGCAAGGAGAAAAACCGTATCCGGATCCACTTCAATTAGTGTCAGAGACCGGCGAACACGCACAATTCAGGGGCCGTATTGACCGTTGGGACGTTGACTCCAGCAAGAGTCAGTGTATGCTGATAGATTATAAGAGCGGCAGAATACAGAAGAACTCACGCGGAACCAGCAGACGCATCCAGCTCGGCATCTATCGCGAGCTCATTGCGCAGAAACACCCGGACTCGACAGTAGAGACCCAATATCTGCACATAAACTCAAGTGAAGTAGTCTCTGCTTATGAAGCTCTTGATGTGGATGCGAAGGAAACGGCGCTGTCGTTATTGCACGACATACGGCGGGGAGTTTTTGTGCCCGATCCCGATGCAGATGACGGCGCGGTGTGCAGGCACTGCAACGTAAAGTTGGCCTGCGGCGCAATGCGTCACAGCAGCAAACCCCTGACCGGGAAGTCAGTTCCCGGCATGCGGGCGATTCGCGACGAGGAAGCGAGGGAGGAGGGTGACGATGAGTGATCAAATCGCGCGCGATCGTGCTGTGTCAGTTCATGACAAGACATTTCTCGTAGAGGCCGGAGCAGGGACAGGAAAGACGACATTGCTGATCGATCGGATATGCTCTCTCGTCGAGAGTGGTGTACCGATAGAAAAGATAATGGCAGTCACCTTCACCGTCAAAGCGGCCGGCCAATTAAAGGAGCGGCTGCGGCTTGCCTTTCAGGAGAAACAGACCTCACCGCACGCACGGAGAGCGCTGCTGGAACTCGATCGCATGGCCGTGAACACGATTCACGGTTTGGCAACGGATATGCTGCGCACGCTTCCCGTCGAGGCAAATCTCCCGCCCGAATTCACGCTGCTTGACGAATTGCAGGCGCAGGCCGCGCAGAGCGAGTTTCTCACCAACTGGCTCAGACGAGCCTTGGACGAGCCTGTGCCGCTCGCACTCGATCTGGCGGAAGACATCGGACTGAAACTGCTCGGAGACAGCAAGAAAAGTCTTGAGAAACTATTCACAACATTGACAGGCATCTCTGATGGACTTGATCGAATAGACGTTGGAGAAGGAAGCGACGCCGTGATCGAGCAGATGACTCAACAAGTCCGATCACTTGCTCAACAGGCACTGTCCTACGCGCCTTACTGTAAGGATCCCGAAGATACGCTTGGGAAGACGATTCAAAGACTTGACCTCTGGATTCGCGCAATGCCGGACGAACTTTACTCGCGCGAGGGCATTCGCTGGTTGTCATCCCATCCGTTATCTGGCCGCAAGGGAAACAAAGCAAAGTGGACAAGTGCAGAAGCTCTCAATGAGTCGCGAGTGATTGTCGAGGCGATCTCTGCGGCTGTTGCCGAATTAATGAGTCTCTTCTCAAGCCGTATCTGCGCGGAGCTGATTCGGTGGTTCGCACCCGCCGTCCGCGAATATCGGGAATCCCTGCGTACTGCGGCGCGCATCGGCTTCGACGATCTCCTGCTGCTCTGCCGCGATATGCTGCGCCGGTCAAAGATTGCACGGCACTATTTCAAATCTCGATTCTCTTATCTGCATATTGACGAGTTTCAGGACACCGATCCGATCCAGGTTGAGATTCTTTACTATCTGGCGGAGGAAGACAACGATTTCGCTCAAGACTGGCAATCGTTGCGGCTAAAGCCCGGTAAGCTGTTCGTGGTTGGTGATCCCAAACAGGCGATCTACGCGTTTCGCGGAGCGGATGTCCGTGTCTATAATCTTGTCGCAGCGTCGATTGAAGAATCCGGGGAAAAGCTCAGTATCACTCGCAACTTTCGCAGTCTCCAGACGATAATTGATGAAGTGAATGGGATGTTTACCCCTCTCATGCTTGGGGATGCGGACGATGCGCCGAGGTATGAACCGCTGGTCGCCACACGCCGGGAGGAGAATGCTCTTCCGGCCGTTGAACTTCTCCTGCCGCACTCCGATTACGAACCCATAGATCAGAATGCCGACAGCGCGGCGAAGGCGGAAGCCCAGGCGATTGCCGCACACATTCGCGCGCTCAGAGATCGCGAAGAGTTGAAGAAGTATGGTGATGCCGCAATTTTGCTCCGCACCGGCACGAAGCTGGAAATACTGTTGGATGCGCTCAGCGCGCGCGATATTCCATTTATTAGTTTCATGAACAGTGCGTTTGCCGGCCGCGTTGAAATAGAGGCGGTGCTTACGGCCCTTGCAGCGATCGCCAACCCGCAGCACACTGTGGCGACAATTGGCGTGCTTCGTTCTCCCTGGTTTGCGCTCTCCGATGACGAGATTTTCGCTCACAAATTTTCCGGCGGAAACTTTATCTACACTGAAGAACAGCCCAAGGATACTTTCGTCGGAACCGCACTCCGCACACTCGCAGAATGGCATCGACAAAGCAAGCGGCTGCCCGTCTCGGAGCTGCTTGAACTCATGCTTTCTGAGCGGCCGGTTGCCATCCACTTCGGCATGAAGTCGGATGGTGTCCAGCGCGTGCAAAACATCGCAACTCTCGTGGATCTGATCCGCAAACTTGAGTCGGGAGGATTGCTGACATTTCAATCCATTGTGGATCGACTGTTCGATATGGAGAAGCTGGTTCAAAGCACAGAACTCGAGGCGATAGATCAGAATCGTGACGCTGTCCAGATCCTGACGCTGCACAAAGCCAAAGGTTTGGAGTTTCCTGTGGTCTACATTTATCGGTTGAACGACGATATCCGCGATCGCGGCGAGTGGCTGCTTCGGAAGTCGCTTACCGAAGCGCCGCATGACCTTGCAGTCACGCTGCAGGGAGATTGGAAAACAAGGAGCTATACGGGCATTCTAAAAGCCGTTCAAGCAGCGCAAAAGAACGAGGAACTTCGCCTCCAGTATGTATGCATGACGCGGGCCAAAGACCGGCTGATTGCGCCGCTCGGGTTTCTGTATGGCAAGGATAAGAAGAACGAGTCGGTTGGAAAGGCTGAGAAGCAGACGGCTCTCTCTTTGTATAAACGCTATTATGACGAGCAAACGGCGCGATTTTCTGCTCAAGACACGCTGGCGGTGGAAACGACTCTTGATCGCGGCGAGCAGCGCGAGCATGCACCCTATCGCCCACGCATGGCGAGTCCGACACAAGTTAACGAAGACTCAACCGCACTGCGCGAATGGAACAATTGGCAGTCGCTGCATGTCGCACGACTGCAAAACCTTGTTGCCGAACCTCGATTGTCTGGCGAAGAGCCTGACCCGCAGCCGGTGGATTGGAACCGAATACGCGCACTGCGCGTTGGAACAGCAGTTCATGCGGTGTTGGAGCAGATGGCGAAGGGGCGAACGGCAGCGAACGCTCTTGCAGTCGCCCGCATGCAGCAAAACCTTGATGAGTCTGAAGTTGAGGAAGTAACGGAACTCGTGAATACCGTCGCGAAGTCCGAACTCTTTACGCAGCAGATTCCGCAAGCTCGCCGTATCTTCACAGAATTGCCGATAACTGAAAGCACCGTCAGAACAGTTCAATCACGTTTCATTGATCTAATCTTCGAGGACGCGCACGGTGCGTGGACGATCTTGGACTACAAAACAGATCAGGTTGCGGAGGAGACGCTGCCAAGACTGGTTGAAGAACATTACAAGCCGCAGGTTAACGGATATGCAGTGCTGATAGAGCGCCTGACCGGAAAACCTCCCGCTCACAAATTACTCTATTTCATCAGGCGGAATCAACTGATCGAGCTGTAACGAAACGCAAGAGGCCGATGCGCTGCACCGGCCCCTTGAAAGCCCATGAACTCACGAACTACCTCATGAGAACCATCTTCATTACGTCGCTGCCAAAACTTCCGCTTAACTGCGCAAAGTATACACCAGAAGTCAAACCGGTGGCGTCAAAGGCGAGCTCATGAGCACCCGCATTCATTGAGCCACTGAAAAGCTCGGCAACAAGCCTTCCTTGAACATCGTACACGCTCAAAGCGACCTCAGAGGCGGATGCCAGCGAGAACCGGATGTTCGTAGTCGGGTTGAACGGATTGGGGTAGTTATCAATCAGCTTGAACTCGTCTGCCACGGGAGTCACGTGCGTTCCCGATTCCACGATGGCGTGGCCGAACACCTGCATGTTTCCGTTCACATCGAATGCGGCTAACTGATACTCGTAACCAACCTCGCCCGCAGAGCGATCAACGAACTGATAGTTCTGCTGCGACGACGTGGTGCCGTGTCCGGCGACCACTCCAACCAGCACATTATCATCCGTGCCAAGTTCGCGGCGGGTAATTTCAAACCGGTCGTTCTCCGTCTCAGAGGCAGTGCTCCAGCGCAAGTCAACGCCTTCCGCGCTGCGCGTTGCCGAGAACGAAATCAGCTCGACATCAAACGGATAGTCGCCGCAGAAGATTCGCAACGTATATGCAATGGTCGTATCACGACGGCTGTCAACAATGATCCAGAATCCATTGCTGTCGTCATTTGGGAGACGATTTCCGTTCTGTGTTGAGAACTCAAGGTAGTGCGGATCTGCGCCCATGCACTTGTTCGCGTCGCAGTCTTCGAGCAGGACGAGAATCAAGTCATCGCGGGTAGTCGTTGGATTATCATTCCAATCCAGCGTAATCCACAGCGGGTCGTAGTTGCCGCGAATACGGTAGACATGCGCTTTGCCGCGCCAGCGATCGTCAGTTCCACCCGGCGTACAATACGGACCCGAGCTTCCGGAGCGGTAGCGCTCCACGTCATCATGTCCAAATCGGACCGTCGTGTCAATCACCGTTCCACAATAAATGTCACCCGGGTCACACCAGGCATGCGCCTTCGAGGCGCCCAAACCAGCGAGCAAGATAACCGCCGCGAATGTAACAAAGAGGGTCTTCAAAATCTTCATACTATCTCCAAGGTAGTTGACAATAATTCGTTGGTAATGACGTTTCAAATATATGTTTGAAAAGCGCCACAGCGCAAGTACTTATCTGCTCGTGCGCAAAGTTATCATCCCATAAAGCAAAGTAAATACATCGTTCACTCTTAAACCGTTGATAGGGTGATCTTAAGAAAATATTGACCCGTCAACGAAGACAACATACGGCCGTTCTTTTGACAGGCTCGCCATGATTTTCTATGGGTCAGTAAAAGTCCAATGCCTCTCACAAGAATCTGATTTGCAGAATGCAAACGGCCGACATTCTCGTGTCGGCCGTCCAAAAAAGCACAGCTCTCGTCCATTAATTTGGACCTAATCGAACATAGTCTACCTTCGAATCCCAGTGCACCGTAACCTGCGTTCGGAAGTGGTCATTACAGACGACGGTTAAATCATAATCCGCATAGAGGTCTCCCGGATCCGGTGCCTCATATTCAAAAGAACTCCAGTTCCTGCCGGAGGGTGGCGTCAAGTAGGGCTGACCATCTGGATCACGGAGCTGTGCGACGAGCGCAGGCAGCGTATTCGCATCGTTGGGTGGAAAGTAACCCCACTCCGCATCGTGCATCGAGATCGCCTGACGGAGCACCTGCAGGTCCGACAATGCGGCGCCGACGTATGCACGATTATGTACCTTGAAGAACTCCGTCATCGTGATCATGGTAAGGATACTGATAATCACAATGACAAGCAGTAGCTCAAGGGTGGTGACGCCGCGCTGATTCATAAAGGTTACCTGTATTTTCCGTGCTCCTGATGTGCAAGCACAAGGCCACTCGTCCTCTTGCGGTCAAAGCATTGAAACGACGGAGATTGAAGATCCGTGACAATGTTGAAGGTTGCCTCGATGATGGCAGGCTGCAACATGTCGTGGAGTGGAAGTTGCAATACTGCTGCCGGTTCTGTAATTTCATGGGTCACTTCTAATTCCTAACCAAAGCAACTCCTTATGTCAACGCCTCGATATGATATGATTGTGCTCGGCAGCGGACCGGGTGGTCAGCGTGCGGCGATTTCCGCCGCGAAGCTTGGCAAGAAAGTGGCGATTGTCGAGCGCATGCGCGAACTTGGCGGAGTCTGCGTGGCAACTGGGACTATACCGTCCAAAACGATGCGCGAGGCGGCGATTCACCTGTCCGGTATTCAACAGCGCGCGTTCTACGGCGCGGCATACCGCAACAAGGAGAATGTCACAGCGGATGACTTGCGACATCGCACCCAAATGGTCATGATGCGGGAATGGGAAGTTATCCGCAATCAGCTGACGCGGAACAACGTGGATATCATCGTAGGCAGTGGTCGCTTCAAGGACCCGCACACGATTACGGTCGAATATCACGGAGAGATACAGGAGTTGCAAGGCGATTTCATCGTCGTGGCCGTCGGCACGAGGCCCTACATGCCTGTGGGCGTTGAACACGACGGCGAAGTGATCATGAACGCCGATTCGATCATTGAACTGAAGCGGCTGCCGCGTACCATGACATGCATCGGCGGCGGCGTGATTGGTTTGGAATACGCCAGCATCTTCGCCGCACTGGGTGTGCAAGTGACCGTGATTGATCAGGCAACAGAACTCCTGAGCTTCGTGGACACGGAAATTGTGGATGCGCTGATCTATCAACTCCGGCAGTTAAACGTCGTCTTTCGACTCGGTGAGAAGGTGGAACAGGTCGCCATTGAGCGCAGCGGGGATACTCCGCGCGCCGTGATGACGCTTGCCTCCGGTAAGATTGTTGTGACAGATGTTGCTCTCTATTCGGCGGGCAGACAGGCCAATGCCGACACGATTGACGCCGCTAACGCAGGGTTGGAAGTTGACCAACGAGGCAGAATCAATGCCAACTCCCGATACCGCACGAACGTGGATCACATCTTCGCGGTCGGTGATGTGGTCGGATTTCCTGCGCTTGCTTCGACTTCGATGGAGCAGGGCAGACTCGCTGCACTCGAAGCCTTCGGAATGCGCGACGACCGCCAGGTCCCCGACATATATCCCTATGGCATCTACACAATTCCTGAAATCTCGACCGTCGGAGCGACGGAAGCTCTGCTGACGCAGGAGTCCATCCCCTACGAAATCGGCGTCGCGCGCTATCGTGAGATTGCCCGTGGTCAGATTCTCGGAGACGACACCGGTGTGGTCAAGCTCATCGTTGATCAACGCTCACGACGACTTCTCGGTGTGCACGCCATCGGCACCGGAGCGACGGAACTGATTCACATTGGTCAAGCCGTCATCGCGCACAACGGAACCATCGACTACCTGATTCACGCGGTATTCAATTATCCGACGCTTGCGGAGTGCTACAAGACCGCCGCCCTCGACGCGCATAATCGCCTCGCAGCCATCAACGCAGTTCGTCCTGCTCCACGCCCTGCTTGAGAAAATCGAAACACATTCCAGAACTGTTCAAAAAGAAATTCCCCCCAGAAACATCAACGCCCGCCGAGTCATCGGCGGGCGTTCCTGTTCATCGTATCGCTGAGCCTCTTCGCATCCAATCAGGTAATCATCAATTCGCGCAGGGAGCGGCCCACAACAGGTTCCAGTGATCCTCAACGTCGCGCACAACTTTTCTTAGCTGTGTCGGGTCCATCGGCTTCAGAAAGTAACCGGTGACACCGTGCGAAATTGTGTACGCCAGATCGGATTCTTGCAGATTGTCGGTCAGAACGACCACCGGAATCGTCATCAGTTTCGGGTCAGTGCGAATCTCATGCAGCACCTCGAACCCTTGCTGTCCGTTCATGTTGATGTCCAGCAAAATCAATCCCGGTTTGGTCATGCCATGATCGAGGTCGAAAGGTCCGAAAGAGACGGTGTGCCGCAGATAATGAAGCGCTTCCAAGTGCGTTCTGGCCACCACCATGCGATTGCGGAGTCGCGTCTCCTGTATCGCACCTTCCACCATCTCGATGGCTTCATCCCGATCCTCAATCAGCAAGATGTCCATTGGCACCCGCTCATCGGAGACGTTCCCGCCGTTCATATTCATCGTCAATTCTCTTTTACATCATCGTAACTCGATTCCCCTTATGGCAAAGCTTGGACCTGACCAAAATTAAATCGCCGCTCCGCATAAACGGAACGGCGATCTTCTTCATACCTCTGTACTTAGTCTACAGACCCGCGCAAAAAACGCGGATCAATAATCGTGGCTTGTGCGAACTCTCGTCGGGCTAACTCAACAACTCCGTGCGTCTAATCAACCTATAGCATCTGCCGCATGCAATCTGCAATCGCACTTCATCTCGCGTGCGCGTCGAATTGCTCGCGTGCGCGCTCTCGAATAAGTTGAATTACACCGGCTTATTGTGATGCTTGGGACGGACGTCCACCAAACCGATCTGGTAAACGGTCGTGCGCTCCCACGCGTGCAGCTTACCCGCGCGTCGCAGGAACCTCCGAAAATCGGCGGGTCGCCAGTGATTCACGTGGCCCGGATCTCCGCCCAATCCCAACGTCACCGAAAACCATGTCAGTGTTCTGAACAGCGGTTCGTAGGGAACAGACACCAGCAGCCAGTGTTCGGCAACTCGGTCCAACTCGGTCAGCACGAGGTCCGGATTTGGCAAATGCTCGAGCACTTGCGAACAGAAAACTACGTCGAACTGTTCGTCCTTGAACGGAATCTCATACGCGCTCGCCGTATGCCACTCGGCTTCCGGTGACGCGATGCGTGCGAATTCCACGGCTTCTTCGCTGTAATCGAAGCCGGTCCACTTGCCGTTGTAACCCCGTTCCTGCATGGCGCGGTAAACGATGCCTTCACCGCAGCCTGCGTCGAGAACGTTCTTTGCACCCGTGAACTCGAGCAGCTTGTGCATATGGTCGAGATAAAGCTCGAGGTGCTTTTGGTAAAAGGAGTTGTTAAACTCCCACTTTCGATGATTGTCGGAGGTATAGCCCTGCGGTCGGGCCTTGCGTGCATGCTCAATGACGGGCAATTCAAACTCTCCTTGGAGATGCGGTCGGGTTATGCGATAACTACTGCGCGAACTTCCTCATCAGGTCGCGGATAGGGATCTTCATCCCAGAACTCTTTGAAGGCGGTCGTCCAGTCTCTGGTCGCGGCGCGCGCGCGAGCTGCCGCCGCCATGCGATGGCGTAACTCATCAGACTCGACCAATGAACGCATTGCGTCACGCCACGCCTTCGTGTCGTAGCCCGCAAGCACGAATCCGCTTTCGCCGGGAAGAATAATTTCTTTGGGTCCCCCCTCGTTGGAGACCAGTGCGGGCAATCCTGAGGCCTGAGCCTCCAGCACGGAATTACCGTACGTGTCCGTCGTGGACGGAAACACGAACACGTCGCCCGATGCGTAGGCTTTCGCAAGCTGTTTGCCTTTCACAAATCCCGGAAAGACGATCATCGGCGGCAGGTTACGGCGGATCAGCTCTTCGCGGTATGGTCCGTCTCCCACAATGGCCAGCGCGGCCTTTTCCTTCAGCAAATCGTCCTGCACAAAGGCGTCAATCACCACGTCGAGATTCTTCTCTCGTGATACCCGCCCCGTATAGACGAAGATAACTCGCCCCTGAATGCCCTGAGGTTTGTAGAACTCCTCATCGCGATGCCGCGGATTGTAGAAGTCGAGGTCTGTCCCGCGGTTATAGAGAAACAGTCTGCGCGGATTAAAGCCGTGCTCGATGAGCTGCTTGCGGTAATGATCGCTGGGCGAATACACCGCGTCGGAAAGTCCGTAGAACCAGCGCATGTATTTCCATGTAGTATCTTCCAGACCCTCGTCGCCGGTGATCTGACGCACATGCTGCGGAAAGTCGCTGTGATAAATTGAGCGCACCCGCACCTTGAACAGCTTCGCGCAGTAGATCGCGATCAGCCCGATCGGACCCGGCGTCGAAATAATGTATTCATCAAAAGGCTGCGACTCAAGGTAGCGAATGATCCGCAGAATCGGCGGAACCGACAGCTTCTGCAACTCGTAATCAGGGATGGAGATCTCTCCCACCGGTGCGAAGTTGTGGAATTTGCTGCCTTGCGGAGCGCGAGATGCGGCGACAGAGCAGATGATTTCCAGGTCTTCGTCGAGGCTCTCCGCCACTTCCGACATGCGGGCCAGCGTCATGGAGACGCCGTTCACATCGGACACCGTATCCGAAAACCACGCGACCTTTTTTCGCGGCGACTTCTTGGGAAGCTCAAGCACTCCCTGCGTTCGCTCCTCGATCTGCCGGATCAGAATGCGATCGCGATTGAGTTTGTCGAATGAATACAGATACGGAGCCATGACACTTTGAATAGGCAGCAACGCAGCCGCATACTGGACACCGTTCCCGATTTCACCTTTTTCAAAATCGTCCACTGCTTCCTTCAGCAAACTGTAACTTAGCTGGCTCAGGATGCGGTCCGCCATTCCGAACAACCTCGCGTCAAAAGTTCCAAGATCGTCGCGCCCGATGCCGGAAAGCCGCTCTTCTTTGGGAAGTTCGCGGTAAGCGTGATAGATTTCCGTAATAATCTTTCGCTCGATCGGCGAGAGCGGCTTCTTGACTTTGAATAAGCCTTTGAAACTGCTCCACAGGGAACGCGCGATGCGGCGCGGCTTCTGCCGCTCAGGTGTGAGCACATGATTGACGATCAAGTCAAGCATGCCGTGCACCGCGCCCTGCCGCTTGAACACGTTGTGTGCGTAAAGCTCGGCGCCGACCCGATACATCGAGTGCGCCGATGCGATGGTCGAACCGTGCATGCCGTTCGGCGAACCGGCGCGCAAACGCAAGTGAGTGAGCAACTCTTTGACGGAGGTCGCGGGTGGAGTTTCCGTCCACGTCAGCCCGATGTATTGCGCGCAGTAGTCGTTGGAACCGCCGACTTGACCCTTTTGCCACGGTCGCTCCGACGCCGGCTCAATCTTCCACTTGCGCTGCAGCTGATCGAGATACTCCGGCGTCAATGCGTCGAGCAGTGCGGCGGTGAATTCGTTTGTCCGCTGCTGTCTACCCGTGCTTCGCGATTCAAAGTGATCAAAGAGCAACAGCAGTCGCTCGACGTGATCCGCATTCAGTTTTCGGTCATGCGGTTCGAGCGGCTGCGCGACGACGTGATACAGGTCCTCCGCAAGCAGGTAATCCCGCACCGCATAGAGTTGTCCGCGAAACGAGAGAATCTTGGCAAGTTCAGATTCGGTCAATCCGTAAATCAGCAGACGCACCGGACAGCCGTCCTCCGGAAACATGACGGTCGTCTCGCACGCCGGTATGACATCGGGGAACTGCGCGACCTGAGCAAATCCTTCGAGCGTATCCGTGTCCGTGAAGGCGACGAAATCCATCCCTCGCCGCTTGGCCAACTCGTAAGCAGCCCGCGGTTCGGTCATGGATTCCGGAGCGGACAACTTCCTAAGAAAGAAGTTTGTCGCCCGATCCGAGAATTTCGTATGGATGTGGAGGTCGGTTCGTGACATGTATTTGTCTGCGTCTGCGGCAGGAAAAAACGAAGTCGCTATGACTGCTTGAGTGCTTCGACGTCCGCTTCGGCCTTCAGCCGCAACTCTTCCAAAGCTGCTTCAATCGTACGCGTGAACTCGCGCACGTCTGCATCTGCGCCGGGATTCGGAATAGTCTCTCCGTAATACAAAAAAACCCGTGAGAACGGTTTGGGTACTGTAAACCGGTCCCACGAGCGAAACACCCACGCGCGATCTGCCGCGAACATGGCGGGGATGACATCCGCACCGCTGGCCAGAGCGATGTAAGCTGCTCCGGGTTTAAGTTTGTAGATCGGTCCGCGCGGGCCGTCTCCGATCATTGCCGCCGTCTGTCCTGCGCGAACCTTGCTGATCATAGCCAGCGCAGCGGCCGACCCGCCTCGAGTCGAACTGCCGCGCACGGTTTCGTATCCGATATGCTCGACAACCTGCGATACCATTTCACCGTCGCGATGCTGTGAAATCATCGCCACAACGTTTCGTCGCCGGCAATGATACGTCGACCCCAGCAGCCGTCCGTGCCACGTCACCATCACCAGCGGCTTCCGCATGCGCATGTAGGACAGAACTCTGTCAAAGCCCGTCACGCGCATCCGCCACGTGGCCCCGAGTATCAGAAGGGCCAGATGGCCGAAGCGAGTGCCGAGAGTGAAGAGGAAACGATTCGTAGGATTCCGGCGGTAAGAGAATACAGAACGGCTAACGCCGAGTCGGTTGTCCGAACGGATTCGTTGCCTAAATTGCGAATAGAGTTGGCAGTGGCCGAGATGCTTTCGCGCGTGTGCCTCGGCACTTGCGAAAGTTCCTCAACCGCGAAACGGGTCGTAGCAACAGACGCGTTGATACCGTGCCGCAGTCCGAACGTCGCGGATGTTTTCATGCGTCCGCACGGATTGCAACCCGCACCCGCATCCACCGACGGCGTCGAAAGTTGAATCGTCAGATGCTTCGGAGTGTTCAAATTGCCCGGAGCATCCTCTTCGATGCGCTCGAAGGCGTAAACCGCCGATACGCACCACATAATTCCCATCAAGGTCAGCAGTCTCAGTAAGCTCATCACGGTTCCCCTTCTGGATACTTTCTGCGAGACTCTTACTCAAGGCGGGGTGCACTGCCTGCACCCGAAGTTCAATATTGGAACGTCTACTCTCTAAGCATTTCCATGACCATCTCCGCGACACGTTCTCCCGCACCGGGGTCTCCCATCTGCGCGCGCACTTTGACGAGTTTTTCGCGCGCCGCGCGAATCGCATCGGGAATGGTCAACAGCGGCAGCAGTGCGCCGGCAAGTTGATCGGGGTTGGCATCATTCTGCACAAACTCCGGCACAACTTCTTCGCCTGCAAGCAGATTCGCCATCGCGATATGCGGCACTTTCACAACACGTTTGCCGATGGCGAAACTTAGAGCCGAAGTTTTATAGAACACGACAAACGGATTCCCGAAGAACGCGGCTTCGATGGTCGAAGAACCTGACTTCACGAGCGACGCATTGGCGTGAGCCAACAGCGCGTGTGAGACACCGCGCGCACGCGCGATACCGCTGCCGGTCAAGTAGGAATCATAGAACGTTGGGGCGATGGTTGGCGACTCGGCCAGAACCGGCTGCAAGTCGGGAAGGACTTTTCGCAACAGTTTTACCGTCTCGATGACAAGCGGCAGATGACGGCGCAATTCCTGTTTGCGGGAGCCCGGGAGGAGGCCGAGAACGCGGGAATCCGGCTCAATTCCCAGAGTTTTTAGAAATTCACCTCTCGGAGGCAAACCCCGCGCTTCATCGAGAAGCGGGTGTCCAACGAACTTTGCGTTCCCGCCAAGCCCTTGAAAAAGCTGTTCTTCAAATGGAAAGATGACAGCAATTCGGTCGGCCAGTCGGGCTAATTCCGGCCCTCGGGAGGCTTTCCACGCCCAAACCTGAGGTGCAATATAATATAAGATTCGCGGTTTGTAAACAGTTCGCTTTGATTCGAGATATCTGAGCAGGCTGAAATGCAGACCTGGGTAATCTATTAACACGATCAGTTCGGGTTGGCGGGAGAGGATTTCGCGCAGGACGGTTTTGCGCACGTGCATTATATATGGAAGGTGGCGGATGACCTCGGCGAAGCCCATGAAGGCAAGTTTACGCGCGTGAAAGAGGAGTTCAACTCCTTGATCCCTCATCCGGTCGCCTCCCAGCCCGAAGAAGTTCGATCCGGGGAGCTGTTTTTTCAGGCTTTGCACGACATGAGAGCCGTGCAGGTCACCGGAGGCCTCACCTGCGGAAATGAAGATAGTGGGATAGACTACCACGATTTCGTCCGGAAAACTATGGAAAGGATGGAGTTAACCGAGAGGAGGGGAGACATGCCAGTGGGTGGGTATAATATTTGAACGTATGAACACGGAAAAAGTTCCACGGGATTTTGGATTATTGGATAGGACTATCCAGAATTAGTGAAAGTCCTGAATCAATTTGTGAGAGCGTTTAAGCATAGGCAAACCGTGATTGCAGGAGTCTCATTCCCTTCCCGTAGCGATTTCCGTTGTTCCGATTTTTTCGAGAATCTGGACGGCGACCTTGAGCGCATTCAAGCCGTCCTCGCCCGTGACGGGCGGTTCGGTGTTGTGATGAATCGCATCGAAGAAGGCGCGCTGTTCCATGTCAATTGCGTTACCTTCCGGCGCGCTGGGTGCACCCATCAGAATCTTGCGCTTGATGGCACCCTTTTCAATCTCGCCAAGCATGAGCGTTCCGGCAACGTGCGCTTCGTCGGCATGCGCGAGGCGGAACTGCTGCACTTCACCCTTGGCGAAATCGAGCGAGATGTAACTATCCTCGGAAAACATTCTGAGCTTACGCATGGGATTCGCGCTGATGCGGGAAGCGGTGACGTTGGCAACGCCGCCGGAGGGAAAAGTCAGACGCGCATTGGCGATGTCCGCCGCTTCACTGATGACGGCCACGCCGGACGCGTCAATCTGCGAGGGGAATTCCCCCATCAGCTTCAGAATCAAATCCAGATCGTGAATCATCAAATCGAGCACGACGGCCACGTCGGTTCCACGCGGCTTGAACTGTGCGAGACGGTGAGCCTCGATGAACTTCGGGTGCGGATACTCGCTGCCGAGCGCGCGGAAAGCGCGATTGAAACGCTCGACATGGCCGACCTGCAGCTTGAGGTTTTTCGCGCGCGCGAGTGAGACGAGTTCTTCGCCTTCGGCGACGGTCGTAGTCACGGGTTTTTCGAGAAAGACATGTTTGCCCGCCGCGAGCGCGGCTTTGGCGACGGAATGATGCGACGAAGTCGCCGAGACAACGAGCACGGCGTCGCTTTGAACGAAGACCTGTTCCAAGGAAGGAGCGGCCAATCCGCCGAACTGTTCGGCGATGGATTGCGACTTCTCGAAGTCCACATCGAAGACGGTCGTCCAGACGACGTCCTGATTCTGCGAGAGCAGGCGGGCGTGGATGGTTCCCAGATAGCCTGCACCGACGATACCGACACGCAATTTAGTCACGGGTGATATACCTCATGTGAAAGAAGACCGTCAGTCCGGCAAAGAGAAAGCAGATGAAGCTGACAATCAGCAGGGGCATGGCCAGCAATTGTCCTTTAGAAACAATCGGGTCAAACCAGAGCACCGTGGCAATCACGGCACAGATGCCGGCGATGACGGCGGAGTTGTTGCGCAGCTTGCGATTGCGGCGCGTGGCCTGAAGACGATCGAAGGATGGAGTTTCCAATAGGCACCTCAAGTCGAGGAATGAGCGAATGAGAGCGGGTCTGCCGATTAACGGCGGAACTTGCTGCGCAGGAGAGCAAGGTCTTCCTGTGAGACCATGCGCAGAGTCAGCGTAACGGCGGCATAGAGCACGAGCAGTGTCAAGGCATAAGTCGCAAAACTAAGCAACAGCGGAGCGCCGTCCAAGAGCGAGAGCACAGGCAGTGCAAGTGCGCCGCTGCCGACGGCAACGACGAGCAGTTTGAGCAGATACGCCCACGGCATCACCAGTGACAGCGGGGTATCGGTTCTGCGGGCGATACGTGCGACGACCCAAGTGTTGATGAGATATTCCGAAATGGCGACTGCGAGCGCGGGACCCCACATCCCGAACGCGTAGAGGAACACGAAGCTCAAGGCGACAATCGAAATGAGCATGGCAATCGAGGCCGACATGACTTCGCGCGACCCGTTGAGGTTCAAAAGCATCTGATAGTAGGACGTGACGCGCATCGGAATAATGCAGCCGATAATCAGGAGCGGGAGCGCGCCTTCGAGATACTCGGAGGTATAAAGTATCGTGATGATTTCGCGATGTTGAAAGAGCACGAGCGCAAACACGGGATACATGAGCAGGGCGGTGCGCTTCATCCAGCGGTGCCACAGTTCCCGCAGTTCGGAGAATTTCTGCTGCACGGAGAGGCGGCTGATTTCGGGCGAGATGGAGTCCGAGATGCTGTAGGGAATCATCGGAATCAGCGGCAGTTCGCGTGCGCCGACGGAATAGGAAGCAAATCGCGCCGGAGGAAAGTAGGAGGAGACAATCAGCTTGTCGGCTTCGACGGCAATCTGTCCGGCAATCGAGGTGGCGGTGACGTCCGCGGAGAAGCGCATCTGCTCGCGCACATTTGCCCAGAGCGGCACGTGCGCGGGACCTGCAACTTTCAGATAGAGGGCAACGAGCACAACGAATTGCACAAGCGCGAACACGTTCAAGCTGATCAGCAGAGTCTGTAGATCCGCATTGAACCACACGAGTCCGATCAGCGCGGCGATTCTGAGCAGTGCGAGCGTTACTTTAGTGACTGCCATCAGCGTCCGGCGATTCGCGGAGAGCAGGAGCGGATTGATGATAAGAGTCGGAAAGCAGAGCAGCAGAAAGGAGGAAAAGAGCAAAGCTTCATCGGCAAGGCCCGGACTGTCAAACTGTTTGGCGGCAAGGTCGAGTCCGAAGTAGAACAGGATGGACGCAGCGCAGCCGAAACTCAGCGTCAGCCACAATGTGCGTCGTGCGATAGCGCCCTGTGCCCGCTCATCCGCAGTGCTATAGAAGTAAATCAGACTTCGCGGCAACCCGAACACGGCGATATTCCAGACGATGCTGGCCAGCACCATGAATTGCCGCCACGCCCCGAAATCAGCGGGCGTAATCAGCCTCACGAGCACCATCGTGAAGGCCATGCTGAACACGCCCTCGGCAAGGCTGCCCAGCAGATAGACGGTCGTTCCTCCGCCGGCCGACGTTCTATGAGCCATGATTCGCCGAATCGCAGGATACTTGCATCTTAGAATGTAACAAACCCTGCGCGAACCCGCAAGCCGGAGCGAAAATGGCCGGGCAAGCACCCGGCCGTCGCAAGTTTCCCGTCAGACAGGCTGCGGGGCCGCGCCGTTCAGGCGTTGACCATGTAGGTGCTTTCCAGAATTTTCAGGGTGAGAGCCTGCTGACTGAAGGGCTTGGTGAGATAGTTCTGCGCGCCGGCTGCGAGGGCCTCGGAAACATAGTTCATATCGGCTTCCGAAGTCAGCATCATGACGACGATATGCCTAGTCGCAGGATCACTCTTAATCACTTTCAGGACGTCCAGCCCGCTCATTCCGGGCATATTCCAGTCAAGGACTACCAGCGAAATATCTTGAGATTGCTCGGCCAGCACGGCCAGCGCCGTAATGCCGTCGGGAGCTTCAAGCACAAAGTGACCAAGCTCTTCACAGCTTCGCCGGACGATTCTGCGGATAGTGGTGGAGTCATCAACGGACAGTATGGTCATGTCATCCTCTGGCGAATAAAGTCTAAAGTATGAATTGAGAGTTGCGCGCACTTAGTCGGAATCCACAAGAGTGTGAGCAAATAGCAGACCAGCGGAGCAGAAATTAGCAGTCGAAAACGGGAAGTGGTGGATACAAAACTACGCAGCGAAGCAATCTGCAGTTTCAAGAACAAGGTGGTGGCGGGATGACAACGCGCACGGGGTGCGGTGTTGAGGATCAGGCGGCCTTGCGACGGAGGCAGATGAGCAGCGAGAAGATCTCACTGGCCGCACGAAACTCAAAGACAAAGACCGGTTCCCCTCGCAGCTGCGCGACGATGTGCGGGCCTCCGGCGAAGACCTGCGGCGGGGAAATCCGCAGCTGTTCGCGCAGGTCGCTGACGTTGGCTTTGGCCGCATGCGCAATTGATTCGATTAACTCGCCGATGCTTGCGCTGATTTCGATGTCTGTCACATATTCACCGCGCGCGGACATGGTGGAGCAGGCGATTTTCGCGGCAAGATTACGCGGAAACGAGACGGTGATGAAGCCTTCGGCGCCGCCGCTGAACGCAACGGTTCCTGAGACGTGTCCGGTGGTCATGGCCTCGGTGGAGAGCTGCATGTTCGACCGTTCGCATTCCAAACCGGTCAGCTTCTCGAGCGTGTGCAGCGTGTTACCCAGCAGTGAATTGACATAATCCACACTGACAGCCTTACGCGCCTTGCTGTTGCTTAATCCGCCATACTTGGCGAGGGTATCGATGATTTCATTCGGACGCAGCGGTGTGAGCAGGACGGCTTTCACGCAGGTTCCGACAGCCTGCTGCGCAGCGAGCTCGCCGATTGGATTGGCCACAACGATCACGGGACAGAGCTTCTCGTCTCTTTGTGAAACAAGCTGTTTCAGTCGCTGGCAGCCCTGGTCGCCTTTGTCCGGCCAGAAGAAGAAGGCAAGAGTGAGATTCTTCATCACAGGCGCGGCGCGCTCCACATCCAAGCGCTCAATCTGCACCTCATAGTCCGCGAGGATTCGCGAGACCATGTGGTCCAGCAGCGTTGGAAACCCGATTAACCCGATTGTGCCGTCCATCAATTGTTCTCCCCGACCTGTGAACGTGGATGCAGACTGACTAACCCAATCTTAAAGCGCCGAACGAATGATGTGCAATTCAACTTGCGAGGTCAAACGATGCTGACACAGGAACGCTTTGCCCGCACGGCAATGCGTGACTTAGAAAGCAGAATAGGTTTGAACAAGTAAAGACAATTTTCCGAATTTCAAGGACCTGCGAGGCGAAATGAATTGCAAAGCACAGACCGTTTTACAAAAAAATTCCCGAGGGTTCGCGCCATCGGGAATTTTCTTTCGCAGGCAAAGGGCTATCTAAGCTTTTGAAATCCATTGGCTAAGTCCTGCCTTAAATCATCCACATCTTCGAGTCCAACGGAGAGCCGAATCAGGCCGTCGGTGACGCCCAGTTTTTCCCTCAGGTCGCGCGGAATGGTCGCATGGGTCATGATAGCAGGATGATCGCAAAGCGACTCGACGCCACCGAGCGACTCGGCCAAGGTGAAGAGTTTAAGACCGGACACAAACTTGCGAGCCGCCTCGAGTCCGCCTTTAAGTTCGAAGCTGATCATACCTGCGAAGCCGGTCATTTGCCGCATCGCGAGATCCTGTTGCGGATGTGATTTCAGTCCGGGATAACGGACCCAACTGATGTGCGGGGAAGTTTCGAGATCTTTGGCGAGCATCGCGGCATTGGCCTGATGCCGCTCCATCCGCACCGCGAGGGTCTTGATGCCGCGCAGCGTCAGGAAACAATCCATCGGACCCGGCACGGCACCGCAGGCGTTCTGGATGTACTTCAACTGTTGATAGAGTTCCTGATCGTTCAGCACAATTGAACCCATAACGACGTCGCTGTGGCCATTGAGGTATTTCGTCACGCTGTGCATGACGAGATCCGCGCCAAGCGCGAGAGGTTTCTGAAAATATGGAGTGGCAAAGGTGTTGTCGACAGCGACTTTGACGCCCTTTGCACGTGCTATCTTCACGACGGCTTGGATGTCCACGAGCTTCAAGAGCGGATTGGTCGGTGTCTCCAGCCAAATCCATTTCGTTTTTGGCGTGATGCTCTGCTCGAGCAGGTCGAGGTTAGTCAGATCGATGAAGTCTGAGGTAATCCCCTGCTTCTCGCGCACATATTTGAAGATGCGGAAGGTGCCGCCGTAGACGTCGTCGCCGGCAATTACATGATCTCCGCTGGAAAGCGTCGCAATCAAGCAATCGATTGCGCCCATTCCGCTGGAAAAGCACAATCCATATTGCCCGCCTTCGAGCGCGGCGATGGATTCCTGCAGAGCAACGCGGGTCGGATTGTCCGTGCGTGAATACTCGTAGCCGAGGTGCTTCCCGAGTTCCGGCTGCGCGTAGGTGGACGTTTGAAAAATCGGCGTCATGATGGCGCCAGTCGTCGGGTCGGGATGCACTCCCGCATGAATGCAAAGTGTGGAGAATTTCATGAATGACTGTTGACTGTGAATGCGGCGGGTTCGCCGCTGGGATCTTTCAGGAAGACATAGTTTGTGATCGCAAAGAGCAGCAGCGAGGCTCCGGCCATTTCACACAGCTCCTCCGCAATGTGCAGCGGATGGCACAACGTGTTTTCGAAGAGGATCAACGCACCCGGCCGGCTCGAGTCGGCCAACTCGAATCCAATCGTTCCCATCCAGAGAAGCAACCCCGCAGTACCGCTCCAGAAACTCCAACCGGACACTGCCCTGAAGCGCGCGATGAGCATCGCCAAAATAGCCGCCCCCGCCGCAATCGGCAGCGAGAAGACATAGACCCAATCCGAATAACCGTAGTCTTCCGAAATCAGATCTTTGTAGATCGCCGCGCCGAAGGACTCGTGCAGCATGGCGGTTTCGTCCACAGAGAGAAACAGGAATCCGGCGGCGAGCAGCAGCCAAGACTTCGAGTGATCGCGCCGAAAGGCAAGATAGGTTGTGACGGCCAGAGCCAATAATTGCGAACTGGTGAACCAGACGGGAATCGTGTTTTCACCGTTCAGATTCACCGCACGGTTGATGGTCACTGAGTCCGTCGGCCAAACATTTAGAGCTGCAAACACCAACTCAACTGCGAGCAAAGCGACCAGTGCTTGCGTCAGAAGCCGTGTCTTGTCCGGCTGCCCGCCTACTTCCAGCACCTCGCACGAAGCACCGTCAACTCGCCCGCACGAACTTTGACGGTGGGCAAATCGTAGCGCATTACCGTTTCGCCGCTTGAGCCTTCATACATCACCCGCAAGCTGTGTTCGCCCGGCGGCAATTGAAAGTCGGCGACAAAAATTCTATCCGGAAGAGTTTCCCACGAACGTGTGTCGGCAGCTTCGGTGGCCGCGCCGAGCAGATTCACTCCCATCCCGAGAATGGTTCCCAATGTTTTGCTGTCCTTATTGCCGGCATCTTCGGCGGCTTTCGACGCGGCATACTTGACGATGGCACGCGTGATAGCACGAACGGTAATTGCGGGCATCCGGTCGGAGAGGTCCTGCATCAGAATCCGTCCCACTGGTGCGGCAAACTCCGCCAGCCGGTCGAGCTTATCACCCCGCACGGAGACGCGCTGCACGTCCGTACCGCGATAGTCGCTCGGATAGTAAGGCAGCGCGACACGCAGAAAGTAATCGAGCTGCGCTTCTTCATAGCGATAATCGTGGCCGCGCAGATACACTTCCTGAGCGTAGCGTTCCCGCTCTTCATCGCTGCCAAATCTGCGCTGGTCGTACTTCATAATCGGGAACATGATGTTCGTCTCGAGGATCTGCGGCGCGATGCCCGCTTCGCATAAGACGACCACGCGTCCCCAATTCGGATCATAGTCCTTGTCCACGTCGGGGCAACGTTCCAACAGCTCCGCTTCCTGCTCGCTTGCTCCCACTTTCTTCAGAGAAGCATAGGTCGCGCGGCACAAATAGCCCGGCTCGTCCATGCCATAAAATGGATAGAGCGTCTGCGCGCGTTTGTAGGCAATCCACGCGTCGTTATATTGACGGTAGGACTCATACATCACTCCCGCAAACCACTGCAGGAACGGGTCGTTGGTGTAGCTGTGTTTGGATTCGCGCGCGTTGACTTCAAGATAGCTTGCGATGCGCCGTCCCTCGACAGTCGCGGAGTTCGGATCACCCTTCATCAGGTAAGCCAGAGCCTGATAGTAGTGGAGCATCGCCTTGTCGTAGACGGTGCCCTGATAGGCGCGCACGCGGTCGGAGGTGGTCAGCGCGGCGGCTTCACGGGACAGGCTCTTGGTCAGGCGCTCTTCGGCCAGCCGGTCGGCCTCTTTAAGAGCTTTCAGCGCGTCGTCGTATTTGCCCGCTTCCAATGCGAGCAGACCAAGATTCAGCAGCTCGTCCACACGTTCGGTGTTGGGTTTGACGCCCTTCCGATAGGCTTCGAGCGCCTTTTCCGTGGAGGTCGCGCGCAACTCCGTCCGCACCTGCTCCATCAACAGTGTCCGCTTTCCCGCGCACCCGAAGAGCAGCAGGGCGAGCAAAATGACCATCAGAAATGTATAACCGCGGCGGCAGGAAACCTTACCTGCGCCGCATACCGGAGAGTTCATGCGAGAAATCAGGGCTTGTAGTTCTTTCTCGCGATATACTTCTTAATTTTCTTCTGGCCGATCCACACCTTCTCATTCGTCTGCATGTCGGTCAAAGTCAGGTCCACCTGATAAAAGGCGATCTTTTCCTTGCCTTCCTGATCGAGAATCTTGTTAATCGTGCCGATCAGCATATAGTCCGCGCCGAGTTCCATGCCGAATTCCTTCATGGTTTCGAGCGAGGCGTTGGCCTGCTGATCTTCGCGCTCTTCGCGTACGCCGTCACGTTCGTCACGGCTCGCTACAACACGGACGCTACCCGAGTTCACAAACGCGCGCTCGATATCGCCAACAAACGTGCCGGTCGCAATGTGCTCATCCGAAAGGTTGCGCATGTTGCCGACGATCACCGCCGGGTTCTTTCCTTTGTCCCGCAGGAAGTTGGAGAGCCACGGCCGCGACATCGCATCGCTAATCATCTCGTCGGCCACCAGCCGGCTATCGGTATCATTCCAGTTGCCCGACAGGTCTACGGTCTCTTCGACGTCAATACGGGAGACCTTCTTCCCGCTTGAACAGCTCATCAGGGTTACGCTGGCCAGCGCGAGCACCAGAATCCACAGGGTCTTCATCTACAACTCCAGAAATTTGTTGAATTTAGAAAAATTCTATTAAAACGAAAAGAGTTTGTGAATATACATTCTCTTGGACACCAATTCAACCCGGAGGTTGAATCCGCAAATTCAGCAGATTAAGGCATCTTCGTATAGCTTCAGTAGCACCTCGTTTTCGACGAACCAACCTTCGGGCGTCAAGCGAAAGACGCTCTCTCCCACTTCGCGCAGGTGTTGCGGCAACCTTTCTGCCGCCTCCCAGAGTTCGCGCGTCTTCTTCAGCCCCCACGCATCTTCGCAGTCATCGCGGAGGATTCCCTCTTTGCGTCTCAGCCGAACCGAAATCCACTCTTCCCACTGCTCGCGCTCGCTGTTTTGCCACTCGCGCTCGATGCACGACTCGCCCGAGGCTACTCTGCGTTCGTATTCGTGCAAATCCGCCACGTTGGCAAACCGTCTGGCCACTCCGTCAAACGAATGCGCCGAAGGTCCGAGTCCAAGATAGGGCTTGCCCTCCCAATAGACTTGATTGTGCACCGAGCGGAAGCCGGGCCGTGCGAAGTTTGAAACCTCATAATGCTCGAATCCCGCTTGCTCGAGTTTTTCGTGAGTCATCAGATAGAGTTCCGCTTCGAAGTCCTGTTCGAGCGGATCGAGTTTGCCTTCCGCGAGCCACTTGCCATAAGGGGTTTGTTCGTGATACTCAAGATTGTAGAGCGACACGTGATCCGGCTCGCAGGCCAAGAGCTGTTCGATATCCGACAGCCACTCTTCGCGCGTTTCACCCGGCAAACCGAAAATCAAATCCATCGAGAGGTTCGTGAATCCGGCCTGTCGCGCGTGCTTCACCGTTTCGCGGGTTTCGTCTGCGGTGTGGTCGCGGTAGAGCAGGTGCAGCTTGCGGTGCGAAAAAGATTGCGCACCCAGCGAAAGCCGGTTAACTCCGGCGTGGCGCAGATGCGATAGTCCGTTTGGTGTAAGCGTGCCCGGGTTGGCTTCCAATGTGACTTCGCAGGAATGAACATCGCCCAGCAACGAAACAGCGTTCAACAGTCTCTCAATTTGCTCCGGTGGATGCAGTGAAGGTGTCCCGCCGCCAAAATAAACAGAGGTTAAGGGTCCGACTGCGAAACTCTTTTCGCGCACGAGAGTTGCCGATAACTCAGAAAGCAGCAAGCTTGTGATGCGAGCCAAATCGCCTGTCCTTGGCACTTTCTTGAAGAAGTCGCAGTAGGGGCAGAGCCTCCGACAGAATGGCAGATGTAGATAGACCGCAACTGGCACTTAGATTGCCCTATATGACATTTGCAATGCAGGGTTCCGCATGACCTTAAGCTAAACCATTGATTCTATTGGCTAACACTTTACGCTTTCGAAGGGTGGGGCAAATCGCACAACCTAACAGGCAAAGTGTGCCCAAACTGAGCAAGTATGAGCCCTGATCCCAAGACCACTGCGCAGCAGCAAACCGAGACTCCTGACGGTCAGCCGAACGGGGGTTCACCTGCTCCGGACCTTGGGTCAACGAACAGTGCCACGCGCGCGCGGGGCTTAGCCGGCCTGCTGCAGAATTTCATTCACCGCACCAAGTCCGCTGAAGCGCCCGCCCCGAACGAAGAACAGCCTCCTGAACTGCTGGATCTGCTGCTGGAAGGTCCGGACGGTTTGGTGGTGGTGCACTGCAAGCGCGGCGAGATCATTGAAGCATCGAAGCGGTTCTGCGAGTGGATGGGCCGTTCTCGCGACGAGTTATTGGATAAGCCGTTGCTGCTGTTCTTCCCGGAAAGCGAACGCAAGATTGTGCGCACGCTGTATGAAGACGCCGGTGTGGGCGGAGTGCATGTAGTGGAGTTGACTCCGGCCGACCCGTCGGCCAATCCGCGTCTGATTGAGTTTACGACTCGCCGCTCCGTCTCGGGGAAGGGCGAGTTTGCTTTGTTAGTGGGCCGCGACGTCGGAGAGCGAGCGATATCCGAGCGCTATCTGCGCATTGAACGTGACCGGTTGAATACTTTTATTCGGGCGATGCGCGACGGGCTGGTGCTGATGGATGTCAGCGGAGATGTCCGCTACGCGAATCCCACGATGGAAACACTGTTCGAGCCATACGAATTGGCGGTCGTCTGTCACCGTTGGCTGAAAGAATTCTCGAAGGAAGACCGCACGGACTTGCAGGGACTGACTTCGGCTTACGGCGGGAAGACTCTCAAGCTGGAAGCGGGCGACGGGCGCATGTTTCTGGTGACGCGCAGCTTCCTGTTCGAGACGGGCCATTCGAGTCAGGTGATGCTGATGTGCAAGGACATCACAGAGCAATCACTGATAGAAAAACAGAACCACATGCTCGAGCTGGAGCTGACGCGGGAATCCAAACTTGCTGAGTTCGGCATGCTCGTCGCGGGAATCGCGCACAACCTGAACGGCCCATTGACGGGCATTCTGGGCATTTGTGATTTGCTCAAGCTTAAGGATCTGGCCACACGCGAAATCGAACAGGTGCGCAAACAGGCTCTGATCATGCGCGATCTGATTGCCAATCTGATGCACAAGTCGCGCAACGAGCGGGAAACCGAACCGCGCGAACTCGACGTGCGGGACATCATCGAAACGGAACTGCGTTTTCTTGAGGGCAACTTGTTCTTCAAGCACAATATCGAAACCAAGCTGCTGATTGCCGACGAGCTGCCGACCATTTTCGGAGTCTACATTGACCTCTCGCAGGTTATCGGCAACCTGTTGCGCAATGCGATTGACGCGATGCACGACACACCCAAGAAGGTGTTGACGGTCAAGGCCTATGTGCGTGAGCGGCAATTGGTGCTGGAGGTGGCGGACACCGGAATGGGCATGACCGAGGAGGTCAAGGCGCGCATCTTCGAGCCGTTCTTCACGACGAAACCCAAGAAGCAGGACGCACCGGAAGGGACTCCGGTCGGGACAGGTCTTGGATTGTCGTCGTCTCGCGGGATTCTGTCGCGCTATGGTGCGGCACTGGACGTCTTCTCGACACCGGGCGACGGCAGCACGTTTGTATTGCGCTTCCCCATCGGGAGAAAACCCGACCTGCTGCCCAGAAGTTAGCCAAAGAAAAGCAGAAAGACACTACCGCCGGCCTCTGGGTCGGCGTTTTTGGTTGTGGGAGGCGAGGAACCTGAGCAATCCGGCTTGCGTGAGAAGATAGCTTGGTTGACTCTCGGCTCGCAAAGCCGTAAATTCTATATTCAACAGCCTCCTGAACCCCTGTAATATATGAAATTAGGCTTACTTACCAGCGGTGGGGACTGCCCCGGTCTGAATGCAGCCATTCGCGCTGTCGTCCGCACCGCCAATAATCGCTTCGGTTATGAAACCGTCGGCATCCGAAACGGATGGAAAGGATTGCACGATGGTGACATTATTCCTCTGCCGCCCAAGTCGGTTTCGGGAATCCTGAACCGAGGCGGAACCATCCTCGGCACATCCCGTTTCAATCCGGTTCACGATGTGGACACGGTGGCCCACTGCCTGGAGAATAGCGCACTGCACCGACTGGACTGCATTGTGATAATCGGCGGGGACGGCAGCCTCTCGGCGGCCTACGAGCTTTCGAAGCACGGCGCCAAAATCATCGGCATTCCCAAGACGATTGACAACGATATTGCGGGCACCGACGCGACCTTCGGTTTCTATACAGCGGTGCAAACGGTGACGAACGCGATTGACAGCCTGCACGCGACGGCGGAGTCTCACCACCGGATCATGGTGATTGAGACGATGGGCCGGAACTCGGGCTGGATAGCCGTGACGGCGGGGATTGCCGGCGGTGCGGATTTGGTGCTGATTCCCGAGCGCCCGTTCAACTGGGACAGAGTCTGCCGGCAACTGGTGACGCGCCACGAAGTGAAACGTTTTTCCATCGTGGTGGTGGCGGAGGGAGCAACGGCAGAGGGCGAAGAGATCGTCACGTCGGGGGAAATGGACAGCTTTGGCCGCCCGCGCTACGGCGGTATCGGCTACGTGGTTGCGCGCGAAATCGAACAGCGCACGGGTATCTCATCACGCGTGACGGTGCTCGGGCACGTGCAGCGCAGCGGCACTCCGGTGGCGGAAGACAGGCTGCTGGCGACGCGCATGGGCGTTTGTGCGATTGAGGCCATTGCGCAAGGGCAGTTCGGCCACTTTGTCGCGCTGCGCGACGGTCACTTAATGATGGTGCCGCTTTCCGAAATGAAAGGCAAGACGAGATTTGTCGACGATCGGACGTATGAGATAGCGGAGATCTTTTTCGGATAAGGTATGAACTCCGGCGGGAAACTGTGCCGGCGCATGAGATTGCCTCGCAATTCTAAATTTTCAACTTTCCATTTTCAATAATTCCTGTTTATTCCTCTCATGGCTATTCGCATTGCAATTAACGGATTCGGCCGCATCGGCCGTTTGGTGTTTCGCGGAATTTACAACGACCCCCGCTTTGAGGTGGTCGCCATCAACGACCTGACCGATTCGAAGACGCTCGCGCACCTGCTGAAGTATGATTCGACGCAGGGCAAGTTCAACGAGACTGTGACGGTCACGGCGACGGGGCTGCAAATCGGCAAGAATCATATCGAAGTGACGGCCGAAAAGGACCCGAAGAAACTGAACTGGGCGGACAATAAGACGGATATCGTGGTCGAGTCCACCGGCGCGAAGTCGTTCCGCGACCGCGCGGGGATTCAACAGCATATCGACGCGGGTGCGAAGAAGGTGCTTTTGACGGTGCCCTCGAAGGACGAGATTGACGCAACGATTGTGCTGGGCATCAACGACAAGGACTTGAAGCCGGAACACAAGCTGGTGTCGAATGCGAGCTGCACGACCAACTGCGTCGCACCGATGGCCAAAGTATTGTTGGACAATTTCGGCATCGAGCACGCGTTCATGACGACAATTCACAGCTATACAAACGACCAGAACATTCTCGACGCACCGCACAGCGATTTGCGCCGCGCGCGTTCGGCCGCGGTGAGCATCATTCCAACGACGACGGGTGCCGCCCGCACGGTGGGAAAGATTATCAAGGAATTGAAAGGCAAGATCGATGGCACGGCGCTGCGCGTGCCGACGCCGACGGGTTCCATTACGGATTTGGTCGCCGTGACCAGCAAGCCGGTCACGATTGAAGCCGTGAACGCGGCGTTCAAAGCCGCAGCGAACGGACCCATGAAGGGCGTGCTCGAATACACGGAAGACGAAATCGTTTCAGCGGACATCATCGGCAATCCGCACTCATGCATCTTCGACGCGAAGTCGACGATGGTGATGGGCGAGAAGATGGTGAAGATTTTCGGCTGGTACGACAACGAGTGGGGCTACTCAATGCGCTGTGTGGACCTGCTCGCGAAAATGGGAGCATAGGCGGAAACTCGCAGGCGCGCCGACCCAAGCGCGTTGTGTTGTTGCGTTCTCTCAGGAGCAGAGACTTAACAAAGGATGGCAATGATGAGTGACACCGAAAAGGGACAGGGCGAGCTTAAAGAGAGCCTCGAGGAAGCGAAGAGCTCAGTGACGAAACTCTGGGGCAACGTCACGTCGGAGACGCATTCGGCACTTGAAAAAGTCGCCGACAAGACCGGCAAGTGGTTTGAAGAGAAGAAGAATACGGTCACGAAGGAAGACGTCTCAAAGGCCGTTGACAAGGCCGAGAGCGGGATTGAGAAGCTGCTGAATTCCGGCAAGGGTTTCGTCGTCAAACTCGGGAAGCAGGCAAAGCTGCTGTGGGAGATGCTGCGCGACAGCACAAAGAAGGAGTTCGACGTTCCGTGGGCGACGGTGGCGGCGCTGACGGCAACATTGCTTTATTTAATCTCGCCGATAGACGTCGTGCCCGACTTTATTCCGGCGCTGGGTTTCGCGGACGACGCGCTCGTGATCGCGCTCTGCATTTCGCTGGTCCGGATAGACCTCAAGCGTTACGCCGCGCACCGCAATTTGAATCTGGCGGATTACGGTCTGAGTCCGGAAGCGAAGCCGCTGGACGACGACAAGCCTTCTGCGTAATGCCGAAACGCCGGCCAGGGTTCGGCGCCGCCTTTCTCGCCTTTTTCGCAATTCTGCCGAAGACTCGAAGCGGATGGAAGTTTCTCTATCGCCGCTTCAAGTTATGGCGGCAGATGATGGTTGCTGTCCTGCACCGTCATGCGAAAACTCCGTGGGCGACCATTGTCGCGGTGATTGCGATTGTGCTTTATGTGCTGATGCCGTTTGACTTGATCCCTGATTTTCTATTGTTCTTTGGTTGGTTGGATGACGCGTTCATAATCGCGAAACTGTTCTCCATGATCAAGATAGATTTAAGGCGGTTTTTGAGACAACAGAACATGGATCCCGAGCCTTATGATCTGCAAGACGAACCAAGCGCGTCGGACGAGCAAGCCCCATAGCGTTTCTCCGCAATCAATTCACCTCCGGTTTCCATTTTTCTTGAAGCAAGAGATAAAACCTAACATGAAAATGAAAGTTCTCTTTACTCTCCTCATCACGACGATCTTCGTGATCTCCTGTTCCTCCGGCAAGCAGATGCGCACGTTTGGCGAAGAGCCGAGCCTCAAGAGGCCGGCGAAGATTGCCGAACTGAACGCGAATCCCGCAAATTATGTCGATCACGACGTGCTGATTACGGGTACGGTGGTGGACATGTGCCGTCACGCGGGCTGCTGGGTGGAGATTGAGCAGAAGGACAAGTCTACAATTCTGTGTAAGAGTATCGGCGACGTGGTGACCTTCCCGCCGGATGCTTTGGGCAAGGAGATTGAGTTGCAGGGAACTTTGATGTATGACCCGAACGCACCGGGCTATGTTGAAGAGCAGCATGAAGGCGAAGAGGACAGTCACGCGTGTCCTGCTCCCGTGATTATGGTGAGCATCAAGGGCGCGCGCGTTAAGGGAATATAGTTCGGGAAAAGAGTGTCTGTCGGTGCGGGTCAATGGATTTGCACGGACGGGGATAGCAGAGAGTCGAGTGTTTTGCGCAACGTTTATCGGCGCTGCGAAGAGAGATGAAGTCTTCGCAAGTGGGGGCGTATGTGCTCAAATTTTTTTCAAGGAGTGCCCGAAGTGGCCACAGCCCCCAAGCGTTACAGATTGAAAGACCGCGACCATAAGCACGTGAAACCGAAACCGCCGCGTGCGGCCACAGCGGGTCCGCGAGGAGCAAAACCGAAATGGGAGGGTGACGACCGACCTGCGCGCGCGCCGCGTTCGCGTGCCGCGGGAGACGACCGTCCGCCTCCGCGTAAGCGTTACGACAGCGACGACCGTCCGCCGCCTCGCGGTCCACGCAAGGAATATGGCGACAGTCCGCGCGCACCTCGCCGCGAGTTTGACGGCCCGCCGCGTGGTCCGCGCCGCACGGGAGACGCTCCGCCACGCGGCCGTTCGTTCGGCGGTCCGAAGAAAGAGTGGGGCGACCGCCCGCCGCGCCGCGAGTTTGGCGACCGCGCTCCGCGCGCAGCCGGCGGCGGTGCGGAAGTGATGGAAGCTCTCGCGCGCATCGAAGCGTCGCTCAAGGACCTCACCAAGCGGATGACCTTGATTGAGAATCAGCTCGACGAGATTTTCGGCGAAGAGTAGGCGGGAGCACGACCCCCTCTTGTTATCCTGAACGAAGGCTCGGCGAAGTGAAGGACCTTGGTGCAAACCGACAACTCAAAAGACGTTAAGCAAAGCTGATGCTTCGAATAGATTCTGCCACAAGATGACCGATGCGGTGCGCCCGCAACGGGCGCCGTTGCGAAGACGAAGTCTTAACTATCTCAAAATATCAATTCCATTTTTCATCTATCGATGAACAAACTCACGATTGATCAGGTTGACTTAAGCGGCAAGCGCGTGTTGGTGCGCGTGGATTTCAATGTGCCGCTTGACGAGGGCAAAGTGACCGACGACACGCGCATCCGCGAGTCGCTGCCCACGATTAAGAAGATTATCGCATCCGGCGGCAAGGCGATTTTGATGAGCCACCTCGGACGTCCGAAAGGCAAGAAGAATCCCGATATGTCGCTGGCTCCGGCGGCGGTGAGATTGGCGGAGCTGCTGAATCGACCCGTGACGATGGCTACGGACTGCATTGGCGAAGAGGTCGAGAAGGTGGTTGCGTCACTGGTGCCGGGTCAAGTGGTGCTGCTGGAAAATCTGCGCTTCTATAACGAAGAAGAGAAGAACGATCCCGAATTTGCCAAGAAGCTTGCGAAGCTCGGCGACCTCTATGTCAACGATGCGTTCGGCTCGGCGCATCGCGCGCACGCTTCCACGGAAGGTGTGACACAATTCATCAAGCCGTGCGTCGCGGGCTATCTGATGCAGAAAGAGCTTGACTACTTGGGCAAAGCGCTGGCTGAACCCAAGCGCCCGTTTGTGGCGGTCTTGGGCGGCTCGAAAATTTCGGGCAAGATTGACGTCATCGAGAATCTCATCGGCAAGGTGGATACGATTCTGGTCGGCGGCGGGATGGCCTATACCTTCTATAAGGCGCAGGGCGGCGAAATCGGCGAGTCCATTCTGGAATCCGACAAGATGGATCTGGCCCTCGAATTGATGAAGAAGGCCGCAGGATCTTCAACCAAGCTCGTATTGCCTCCCGATTCACGGATTGCCTCCGAATTGAAGTCGGGTGAGGCGACCTCGGTGGCCAAGTCCGACCGGATTCCGGAGGACAAGCTGGCTGCCGACATCGGACCGGAAACCGAAAAGCTCTACACGGAGATTATTCTGAAGGCCCGCACAGTGGTCTGGAATGGCCCGATGGGAGTTTTTGAAATTGATGAATTTGCCAGTGGAACGAAAGCTGTAGCCGAAGCACTGGTCAAGGCTACTCAGGCCGGAGCAATCACGGTTGTCGGCGGCGGGGATTCGGCGGCGGCGATGGAGAAATTCGAGCTGGCAGATAAGGTTTCTCATGTATCTACGGGCGGCGGAGCGAGCCTCGAATTCCTCGAAGGCAAGGTTCTGCCGGGTGTTGCAGCATTGACAAACGCATAGAAAACAATGAGTCGCACGATTCTGCTGGCAGCAAACTGGAAAATGAACAAGCTTTCGGGCGAGGCCGGAGAGTTTGTGATGGAGTATGCCGCCAAATTGGCAGACTCGGCAGTTCAGTCGGTTATATTGCCGCCCAACACGGCCTTAGGGGCTGTTGCAAGTGCTTGTAAAGCGAGTGGTAAGAGCCCGGAAACGCTTGCATTTGGAGCGCAAAATTGCTACTTTCAGCGTTCCGGTGCATTTACCGGCGAGATTTCGCCGGAGATGCTGGTGGATTTGGGTTGCCGCTTTGTCGTGCTGGGCCACAGCGAGCGGCGGGCGATCTTTGGCGAGAGTGACGAGTTGATTGGCCTGAAAGTGCAGGCCGCGCTCGCAGCCGGACTGACTCCGATCTTTTGTATCGGTGAAACGCTGGATGAGCGCAATTCAGGCCAACTCGAATCAGTGCTGAAGCGGCAGGTTGAAACGGGTTTGTCGCGCGTCAACGATGCGGACTTGAGCAAAGTAGTGGTGGCCTACGAACCGGTCTGGGCGATCGGCACGGGAGTGGTGGCCACACCCGCGCAGGCGCAGGACGCGCATAAGTTTGTGCGCAGTTTGCTTGCACAGCGAAGCGCGGAAGCGGCCAGACGAATGAAGATTCTATACGGGGGGAGCGTCAAGCCGGACAACTGCTTCGAGCTGATGTCGCAGCCGGATATTGACGGCGCGTTAGTCGGCGGGGCGAGTTTGCAGGTGGAGAGTCTGCTGGCGCTGCACGCGGAGTGTGTGCGAGCGTCCTGATAGATGAAGCCTTCGGTCTATCTGCTGATTCTGACGTGGAACGCGAAGAAGGTTCTGCTCGAATGCCTTGAGTCGGTCTTCAAGCTGGACTATCCGAATCTGAAGATTGTGGTGATGGATAACGGGGGGACGGACGGCACACCGGCGGCGGTGCGCGAGCGATACGGCGAGCGCGTGACGCTCATTGAAAACGGCGAGAATCTGCATTTTGCGCGGGGCAACAATCCGGGGATTGAGTTTGCGCTGCGGGAGAGAGCGGATTACCTGATGCTCTTGAACGACGACGTGATTGTCGACCCGAAGATGGTCACGACGCTGGTGGAGTCGATTGAGCGGGATTCCAGTATCGGAGTGATTGGCCCGAAGGTGTATTACGAACATCCGCCCGACCAAATCTGGTTTGCGGGGGGACTGGTACACCTCTACAAGGGAACTTCCGAGCATATCGGCATCCGCGAGAAAGACGCGGGCCAGTATGATCAGTCGCGCGACGTGGACTATATCACGGGCTGCGCGCTGATGATTCGGCGCGAAGTGGTGGAGCAGATCGGGCCGCTGGATCCGGCGTTTCTGATCTACTGGGAAGACACGGACTGGTGCATGAAGGCGAAGCGCGCGGGCTATCGGGTGGTTTATGAACCCGCAGCGAAGATGTGGCACAAGATTTCAGCGAGCCGCGGCGGCCAGCTCAGCAAATACAAAATTCGAAACAAGCTGCGCAGCGCGTGGATATTTCACAAGCGCTACGCGCGCTGGTATCACTGGTTGACGATTCCGTTCTTTTTCGCGCTGGACACGCTGCGTATCTTATGGATGATGGCAACGGGCGGATTCAAGCGCGGGTATAAAGGCTCGTAGTTCGGGAAGCGTTATCGCTTCCAATACGAATAGACTCCGACTTCGAGTTCGTATTGCGTCCACTCAAACTGATGGCGCTTGGGTTGCGTCTGCGCCCACTCCCACATCTTGGTCAGACCTTCTTCGAGATTGGTGCGGTGCTCAAATCCGAGCAGGTCAATGGATTTTTGATAGGTGGACCAGGCGTGTTTGACTTCGTGTCGCGCTTCAAGATGCACCTTCTGGCCGTGACCGACGACTTTGATGAGCGTGTCCGCAGCTTCGTTGATCGTGCATTCATGTATGCCGCCGAGATTGATAATCTGGCCTGAGGCTTCGGGGCGGACCGCGGCATTCCACAGCGGCTCTGTGATATCATCGATGTAGGAAAACGCGCGCTTTTGTTCGCCGTCTCCGAAAATCGAGACCGGTTCTCCGCACATCAGGCGAAACATCCAGATGCCGAGCACATTGCGGTATTTGTCCCAGATGTTTTGCTTCGCGCCGTAGACGTTGTGCGGGCGGATGATGCAGAAGTCGAGTCCATGCTGTTCATGGGCAATCTGCACGTCCATTTCGGCGGCGTATTTGGCAACACCATAGGGATCAATCGGCGCCTGCTGGTCGCGTTCGTCGAAGGGCACCTTGCCGCGTCCGTAGACGGACATGGACGACGTATAGACGAGCCGCTTGACGCGATGCTTGATGCATTGGGTGATGACGCGGGTGGTGGCGATCAGATTGTTCTGATAGTTGAAGACGCGCACGAAGGGGCTCAGGCCTTCGGCGGCGTAGGCGGCCAGATGGTAGACGATGTCGGGTTTTTCTTTTTCGAAAATCGCGCTGATGTCGTCGGCCAGATTCTGCTTGTAGAATTGGACTTTGGGGTTGATGTTTTCGAGATATCCGCCCGACAAGTCATCAATGCCGACGATTTCAATTTCGGGCTTGTGGTCGGCAATCCAATCGGCGAGTCTGGCCCCAATCATGCCTGCGACGCCGGTAATCAGGACTTTCACGACGAACTCCTGGCTTGTGGAAGTGTGAAGGTGCGGGGTCCGCACATTGCGAATTAACGCACAAAGGTAGGGCTTTCGGGCGGAAGTTTCAAGCCCTGCGGTGGAAATCGGGCCGTAATTCGCGCGGAAGCGGCGAAAAAACCAGATGTGTAATGACGGGCTTGGCGCAGGCCGAGGCTCGGATGTGAGTTTGTAACCAACGAGAAGGCAGATATGCTTTACGGATTCCTAATCGCGCTGCAGATCATCGTTTCAATTCTGCTGGTGGTGGTAATACTTCTGCAGAACGCCAAGGGCGGCGGGCTGGCGGGCATCGCCGGCAGCATGGGTTCATCGACGGTGTTTGGCGGTCGTCAGGCAGCGAATTTCCTACAGCGCGCGACGACGATATTGGCGACGGTGTTCATGCTCAACTGTCTGGTGATGGCGTTGATGTCCGGCGCGTCTGCTCCGCAGACTTCGGTGACTCAGCAGGCGGTGCAGGCGAGTGGAGAGCCAAGTCCTGTGCCGTCCATTCCGGGTGGAGCGCAGGTGAGTCCTGTGCAGCCCTCTCAGACGGCGACACAGACGACAACTCCGGCGGAGACTCCGGCTTCGACGAACGGGCAGCAGCAGCCCGCCAACGGGGGAAATTAGCGACAGATCTGGCTTAACCAGCCGCCCGAGTGGTGAAATTGGTAGACACACTATCTTGAGGGGGTAGCGCCGCAAGGCATCTCGGTTCGAATCCGAGCTCGGGCACCCGACAAACATGAGGCCCTGCGTTGAGAAGCGTGGGGCTTTTTTTCGACCTCTGATTATTTAGGGGAGAATCATGAACAAAGAGATTTCAGCATATCATCGCGCTTTATCGGCGGGCGACCGCGCGATATGCGATAAGTTGCGAGCTGAAATCGAGCGCGGGCTGCCGGATGCGGAGAGCAAGATTTGGCACGGTGCTCCGGTGTGGTTTCTGGACGGCAATCCGATTGTCGGCTATCACAAGTTGAAAGACTGCGTGCGACTGCTGTTTTGGAGCGGTCAGTCGTTCGAGGAAGCGGGATTGCAGCCGGAGGGGAAGTTCAAAGCGGCGGAGGTTCGCTACATGGCTGCGGAACAGGTTGTTTCAAAGCATTTGCAGCGGTGGCTGAAGAAATCGCGCGCAATCCAGTGGGATTATAAGAACATCGTCAAGCGCAGAGGCAGGCTTGTCAAACTTGCGGCGGACGAGCCGCCGAAAGCCAAGAAGACTGCAGCGAAAACCGCGCAAGCGCCGGGCAATAGCTATAAGAACGGTCAGTTGATTTCCGAGCAAAAAGGGAATACGCTGACCTACTACTTCAAGACGGGGGAAATCAAGGCGCAGGGAAGGTTCGTAAACGGGATGATGCAGGGGAAGTGGATATTCAACCGCGAGTCGGGGCAGTTGTGGCAAATCGGCCACTTCAAAGACAATATGAAGCACGGGACGTTCGTGCGCTATGACAGAAACGGCGAGGAAGAGTATCACGCCGAATTTTCCGACGGCAGATTAACTGTGAAGAAATAAAGTTACGGACGCTATCGTAATCACCGGACAGACATGACTCGACTCTTGACCCTTTTATTGCTCTTCCTCGTCGTCTGCAGCGCGCAGGCCGACACGCGCGCGCTCGTGCGCTCAACCTACGAGCATCTGCACGCTCATCCCGAATTGGGTCACAAGGAGTTTGAGACGTCGAAGCTGATTCGCACGGAACTCGAGCGGGCGGGCTACAAGGAGTTTGTCGATTCGCGGTCATTGAAGACGGAAGTCATCACGGTTCTACGCACGGGACGGCCGGGCCGGACGATTTGTCTGCGTGCGGATTTGGACGCGCTGGAAATCGAAGAGAATAGCGGACTCGAGTGTGTGTCCAAGATTTCAGGACTGATGCACGCGTGCGGTCACGACGCGCACTCCGCGATGCTGCTGGGCGCGGCGGTGGAATTAAAGCGTGACCCGCGGGTCAAGGGTACAATTGTTTTTCTGTTTCAGCCGGCGGAAGAAGTCAAGGGCGGCGCGGACGACATTATCGAAGACAGCACGCTGCACAAACTCGGAGTCGAGCGCGTGTTCGGTCAGCATGTGTTTCCCGGACTGCCCGTAGGAACCATTCGGATTGCGCCCGGGCCGGTGTTGGCGGGCAGCAATTACTACAGTGTGGTGGTGAAGGGACGCGGTTCGCACGCGGCGTATCCGCATCAGGGCGACGACGTGCCGACCTGTTTGGCGAACATCGTGAGCGGTCTGACAAGTTTGCCCGCGCGCAAGCTGAATGTGCTTGAAGAGCCGTGCATCATCAGCGTGGGTTGGATAGAATGCGACACGGCGAAAGTTTACAACGCACTGCCGGAGGAGTGTTCGTTCGGAGGGACAGTGCGGGCGTATATGGACATTGGTGATTCACTGCAGAACGGCGGCACGATTGAGAGCATGATGGAGAATTTCATTACGCACACGGCGCAGGCTACGGGCTGCACAGCGACTCTTAAGCTTAGACGCGGCGCTCCGCCGACGCTCAATGATCCGCAGTTGACCGAAGCGGTGCTGGCGGCGGCGCGCGACTTTCCGGCGTTGCGGCCCGACGGGCAAAGCATCAAACGCATGACGGCGGAGGACTTTTCGTATTACACGCAGGAGTTTCCGAGTCTCTATTTCAGTTTGGGGATTGCCAAGGACGGATTGGGCGAAGCGGGACTGCACACGAGCGAGTTTACGATTCATCCGGACGCGCTGGACGTGGGCACGGACTTTTTGGTTTGGCTGGCGAAGTGGGGCACGCAAAAGCCGTAAGAAACCTTGACAGAAAAGCCGATAGTTTGGAATAACAGAACCACACCTCGGGAAAGGGGAGCAGATGGGACAACCAGTTGTGCATTTTGAAATCACCGGTTCGGACGGCGGCGCGCTGCAGTCGTTTTACAGCAAGCTGTTCGGCTGGAAGATTGACGCAAGCAATCCGATGCAATATGGATTAGTCGCGGCGGAGGAAGGGAGCATCGGCGGCGGAATCAGCGGCATCGAGCCGGGTGGGTCACCGCGAGTAACGGTTTACATCGGGGTGGACAAGATTGATCCGGTGCTGGCGGATGTAGCGAAGCTGGGTGGAAAAACAGTACTGCCCCGCACGGTGATTCCGGGGATGGTTACCATGGCGTTGTTTACGGATCCATCCGGCAACGTGATTGGTTTGGTCGAGAATACGATGCCTCCGGCGTAAACGCATAAGAAGATTTGCTGTTCAAGCCTTGTGCCGCAGCACGAGGCTTGTTTTTTGCGGACAGTTCATGTGAAATCTTGCACATCGTGCAAAGTGTGTAAAACAAATTGCGCACATTGTGCGGAACAAAGGCGTCGGCACCGAAATGTAAAGTCAATGTTTCGATAGGCATGGAAATGAGTTGCGAACGGGCGTTCAGGATGTTATCTTATAGGTCTGAGGGTAAGAGAACGCGCAACAAAAGACGGGCAAGAGAAGGGCAATAAGGGGAGAAAACGTGCGGCAGTGGCTCGTGTTTCTGTACTTGGGCTGCTTGGCTTGGGGGACATCGTTTTTGTGGATCAAATACGCGCTGCGCGAGATTGGTCCGATTACGATGGTGAGTTGGCGACTGATCTTTGGAGCGGTGATTACGTTTGCGGTGCTCAGATGGAACAAGTTTGAGCTGAAGTGGTCGGGCAAGGAGTTCTGGCTTCCGGTTGTGCTGGGAGTGACGAGTCTGGCGATGCCGATTAGCTTAATCGGATTTGCGGAGACGCGGATTGATTCGGGGCTTGCGGGGGTGCTGAACGCGACGATGCCGCTGTGGACGATGGTGATTGCGCATTTCGCTTTGCATGACGAGTCGTTTACGGTTCCGAAGTTCATCGGGCTGTTGTCGGGCATCGGTGGAATCTACTTGCTGATGAATCCGGAAATCGGGAAAGAGCGCGACGTGCTGGGACAAGGGGCGATGATTACGGCGACGCTGCTCTATGCACTCAGCACGGTTGCGCAACGGAAGTATTTGCGTGGGGTGCATCCGTTTCAAACGAGTCTGCCGCTGATTCTGGGCGGGCTGGTGTTCGGCGTGACGGCGGCCTCGATAGTCGAAGGTCCGTTTCACGTGCCGCAGCAGCCGTTGACGTGGATCGCCTGTGCGTGGATGGGAATATTGGGGATGGGACTATCGACGCTGGCGTGGTTCTATCTGATCAATCACTGGGGGGCGACGCGCACGTCGCTGGTGACGTTTGTTTTTCCGCCGACGGCGGTGCTGCTGGGTGTGGTGTTTCTCGGAGAGCCGCTGCATTGGGATATCGTGCTGGGCGGCGGATTGATTATCGCAGGGATTGCCTTGGTGAACTGGAGAAAGTAACAACCTTCGCCTGGACGGCAGGTATGCCGGTCGAAGCGATTCAACGATATTTATCGCCAACTTGGAGAAGATACGATGAGACGGTCCCCATTAATAATTTGTTTAGCAGGATTGCTGGTGCTTTCGGTGTCGGCGTTCGCGCAGGTGTCGCAAGGCGGAACGCCTGCAAGTTTGAGTGTCGCGTTGAATCTGCAGGCGCAGACGGTGAGTCTGCCGCCGGTGGATCATGCGTTAATGCTGGCGGAAGACGAGCAGGAGAGCAAGGATGTTCCGCTGCGCTTCGGCTATCCGCACGAAGTGAACTACAATTTGGAGAACAGCGGCACGTGGGAAGAGACGAAAGAGGGTCGGGTTTGGCGGCTGCGGATTCAATCGCGCGGAGCCTACTCGATCAATTTGGTGTTCGACCGGTTTGATTTGCCGGCGGGCGGTCAGTTGTTCATTTACAATGATGATTATGACTACGTGATCGGCGGATTCACGGAAGCGAACGAGTTTCCGTCGGGAGAATTTTCGACGCAGCCGGTGCCGGGCGACGCGATTACGCTGGAATATCTGGAGCCGCTTGAGGCACAGGGCCAGAGTGTGATATCGGTGATGCGCGTGGTGCACGCCTATCGCAATCTGTTCGGGCGGGTGAATAATCCGTTGGACGCGTTCGGCGACAGCGGGACGTGCAACAACAACGTGAATTGTCCGGAAGGCGCGCCGTGGCAGAACGAGAAGCGCGGCGTGGTGATGCTTCTGACGTCGGGCGGTTCGCGGTTCTGTTCGGGTTCCTTGATCAACAACACGAACAACGACGCGACGCCGTTCGTGCTGACGGCGAATCATTGCGGGCCTTCGACGACGACGGTGTTCATGTTCAACTATGAGAGTCCGGGCTGTCCGAACGTGAACGGGCCGACGAATCAGACGGTAGCGGGTTGCCAGTTGTTGAGCAACAGCACGCCGTCGGACGTATTTCTGGTGCGGTTGAACAGCGCGGTGCCGTTGAGCTATAATCCGTTTTTCAGCGGTTGGAACGCGAACGACGTGGCGGCGACGAACTCGGTGTGTATCCACCATCCGCGCGGCGATATCAAGAAGATTACGTTTGATTACCATGCTCCGGTGTCGGATACGTGGTCGGGCACACCGGCGAATTCGCATTGGAGAATTCTGACATGGGAAGACGGGACGACGGAGCCGGGATCTTCGGGTTCACCGCTGTTTGATCAGAATCACCGGATCACGGGGCAGTTGCACGGCGGGACGGCGAGCTGCACAAACAACATAGACGATTATTACGGGAAGTTTTCGCTGTCGATGCTGAACGGACTGCGTCCGCATCTCGATCCGAGCAACAGCGGCGCGATGACGTTGGACGGCTATGATCCGCAGTCGGGCGGCGCATTGACGGGCGTGGTGAGGAATGCGACGACGAATAATCCGATAGAGGGAGCGACGGTCAGCATCATCGGCGGCACACAGACCGCGACGACGAACGCGAGCGGTGTGTATTTCATGAATGTTCCGGACAGCGCGACCTACAATCTGGCATTCAGCGCGTTCGCGTATGTGTCGGATACGGTCAGCGGACTTTACGTAGGTGCGGAAGATACGGTGACGGCGGACATGAGTCTGATTCCGCTGCCGATCATCACGGTGTTGAATGAGGACTTTGAGACGGGCGCACCGGGCTGGACGCACGAGAGCGCAGGCGGGACGTGGGTGGACGACTGGCATGTTTCGACGGAACGCGCGCGTTCCGCAACGCACAGCTACAAGTGCGGTTCGACGACGACGGGAACGTATCGCGCATTGAATGATGCGCGGTTGACATCACCGGTGCTGACGAATCTTCCGGCGAACGCGCAGCTTTCATTCTGGATGCAGATGGAAGGTGAAGTGTCGGGCGTGTATGCAGACTCCGCATACGACGGCGGCATCTTTGAAATTTCCGAGAACGGCGGTCCGTTTTTGCGCGTGGCGACGGCAGAAGGCTACACGCATACGTTCCGTTACACGGTAGGCGGCGGGACACCGGCGCAAGGGCCGATGCTCGGTCAGCCGTGCTGGTCGGGAACGGTGACGACGTGGACGCAGAAGACGATGGATTTGTCGGCGTATGAAGGGTCTAACGTGCAACTGCGTTTCCGTTTCGGTTCGGACAATAGCGTGCAGCGCGAAGGCTGGTATGTGGATGACGTGCTGGTGCAGGCGGTGGGAGAATTGTCGAACGTGACAACACCGCTGGAATTGACGATCATGGTGGAAGGCGAAGACGTGATACTGCGCTGGGCGGCGGACGATAATCCGTCATATCGAGTTTACACATCGTTGGACGCGGATGATCCGCTGCAGACGCTGGTGGGACAGACGGAACAGAATACGTATACGATAGTCGGCGGCGCGAGTAATGAGAGTCAGCGCTACTATACAGTCGTGGGCTATCGTCCGTAAGCGTTGAGGTAGTCAAGTCATGTGCGCGGCGGCCCAAGGGTCGCCGCGTTTTGTTGGTGGGTGCAGAGAGGCGGGCGGCTGTTGCAGAAACAGATGCTAATATAATACAATAACTACAAAAAGTCAAGTGATTTTCGTAAAAATGTTGTAAACATTTGGGCAATAAGTAGTTAGAGCGGGGCAAACATGGTTTTTGGAGGTGGCGGGGAGCAAATAGGACAGAGGTCAAGGGGGACAAAGGTTGACGTATGGCATGACATAGATAGGGGAAAGTCGATTATTCTTGAGAAAGAGTTCACAATCGTTGTGGTAATGGGTTGTTTATCAACTGCTTCCTGAGCGCGAGGAAGGAAATAAAAATCCCCTTTGAAAACTCTTGACAATCGGTGCATTCGCAAATTATATTGTGCAAGGGTCCACTACGGGAGGCAAGAATGAAACTTTCGGAAATCCTGGCCGAAAAGGGCACACAAATCTACAGCGCGCAAGCGAGTGATCCAGTGCTTTCGGCGGTAGAGACGTTGGTGACGCATAACGTCGGCGCACTGGCTGTCTTGGATACAGACGGGGAGTTGTGCGGGATATTTTCGGAACGGGATATTCTGCGTCTTGTGTCCAAGACGGCAGGGGAACTCCGGGACTTAAAGGTCGGTGCATTCATGACACGTGAAGTGATCACGGGCACGCCGGACGATGACTTGGAGGACTCCATGGCGCGGATGACGATGAAACATATTCGCCATTTGCCGGTGGTGCAGCGAGGACGGCTGCTGGGGATGATTTCGATCGGCGACTTGGTGAAAGCGCGCTTGATCGAGACGGAGTTTTTGAATCAGCAGATGGAAAATCTGGTATTGGGAAGATACCCTGCGTGAGCGGCGCAGAATCACGGCGCACACAAATTGAAAACGCCGGACGAAGAGTCCGGCGTTTTCGTGTTTATGCATCGCGGAAGCAGAAGCGACAGGCAGGGATTTAGGCATCGCCGCCGAGCTTGGCACGCTTGAGAAAGGCGCGCAACTTTGCCTCGTGCGCGGCAACGGTATTTTTAGGTCCGGTGACTTTGACGAAGTAGTTGCCTGCGGGAGTTTCGAGGACGGAGGCAATCATGCGCGAATTCGGCATTGCGGAGGTTGGACCCATACCCATTCCCGAGGGGAGTTGCGTGCCGGTGATATCGACAGTAATCACTCTGATCCCGTTGTCCAGTTTCATAGTGTCTTTTCTGGCGACGGAAGCACCCGGTTCACCGTTGGGACCTTCCATCTGACCTTCCCAGCGTTCCAGATTGGCCGCTGCGCTGCCTCCGGTTCCGGGGAAATGGAAGATAGCAAGTTCAGCATCCATTGTATCGCCCTGCGCGCGCGCGAGTGCGGCCTGCCCAAGACGCATGCTGGACGCGGGAGTGGTCTTGGTCCAGCCTTCAGGCAGATCAGACATGAAGGTCGTGAGGTCGAGACCGGGACCGGTGTTCATCTTGCCGTGGGGATTCTCAGGGCGTTCTCCCATCGGCGAATCCATAGGAGCCTTTTGGGTTTGCTTCTTTTCAGGCTTTTGCGGGACGCAACCCATTACCCAAAGCACACAGCTTAGCACCAAAAACACACGAATCATTAGAGAGAAGCCCTCAGTGAAGTTTAAGTGAGGGCCAAAGTAAGGGATTCTATGCAGAATCGCAAGTGACATACGACGCATATTTTCAGGCAATGGTGGAGTGCGGCAGATGAAATGTATTTGAACAGTCGAGAGCGAAGACGGCAGTAAGTGAATGGGATGCTTTTCATGGTGGAGGGGTTTTGGGGATATGAAGGTCAAGGTATTGTCCTGAGTGTTTTGTGATGGACGTTAATCACCGGAGTCTGCGAGTGGAAGTCTTGCGGGTATTGCGACGGCAGCGCGGCACTTCTTCTATACGTATATTTGTCATGTAGTTAGAGGAGGTTTGGTGTGACGTATTGGCAAGCACGCTCCGGTTATTTTCCGGCTTGCAAGGTGCAGGGGAATTGCCTACCTTACCTTCTTCATAAACAAAGCGCCAAGTCAAGATAAATCAAACATGTCAGCAGCAACTTCTCCAACGCCATTGGTGTCAGTCATTATCGTGAACACGAACAACGGCAAAGACATTCTGCCGTGTCTGGCGGCCCTCGCAGAGCGGGATCAGGGAATTCCGTTCGAAGTGGTTGTAGCGGATAACGGTTCGACGGACGGTTCACTCGAAGCGATTGCCGAGCGGTTTCCGTGGGTGAAAGTGATTGCAACGGGGGAAAATCGGGGATTCGGCGCGGCCTGTAACGTGGGTATCAAGCACAGCACGGCGACGACATACCTGCTGTTGAATCCGGACACGGAAGTGCGGCCGTTCGCGCTGGGGAGAATGTATGAGCAGTTGAGTTCGCATCCGAGTTGGGGGATTGTTGGCGCGCGAATGCTGAACAGCAAGGGCGTGCCCTATCGCGCGGCGCGGCGTTTTCCGACAGTGCGTGACCTGATGCTGGAATGTCTTGCGCTGCCGAAGCTGTTTCCGCGTTCGAAGCGGTTCAATGGATATCTCTACGGTGAATCCGAGATTGGAGAGTTGGACAAAGTGGATCAGGTGGAAGGGAGCTGTCTGATGATTTCGCCGGCGGCCTATGCGAAAGTTGGCTTGCTCGACGAGCGGTTCTTTGTCTACTTCGAGGAGGTGGATTGGTGCAGACGGGTCAGGGAAGCGGGATTTGAGAATCACATCGTGCAGGATGCGGAAGTTCAGCATCACCTGTCCACGACGATGAGCCGCAACCTGCCTCGCACGCGGCGCATTCACGCACAGAGCGCGATGAAGTATTATCTAAAATATGACGGAGCGCGCGGGTTGGCGGAGGTTCGGAGCAAACTGCGCACAGCGCTGGTGGTGCGGATGCTGCTGCTGGCGCCGCTCAGTGTTTTGAGCACGCGCAATAGGATTCGACTGCGCGCGGCCTATGCCGAGTGGCGCACCTACGGAGAAGGACTCGCGTCGTGAAGGTGCTGCACGTCATGAATGGTCCGAACTGGGGCGGTTCGTATGCGCTGGCCACGCGACTGTGCGTGCAACAGCGCAAAGCGGGAGTCGACGCGACGGTCTGTCATTTGGAAGGCGGCAACTCAAAGGAGCGGGTGACAGCGATGGGCGCTCCGCTGCTCAGTTACGATCCGGAGACGACATTCACCTCGAAGCTGGCGCGGTGGAGCGACCTCGAAAGAGGCTACGAGCGGATTCTGCGCGAGTGGCGTCCCGATATCATTCACACTCACGTCTCGCTTTCGCATCTGCTGACAGGGCGGATACTGTCGCGTCTGAAGGGGCCAAAGTGGGTCGCGCTGTTTCATCAGTCGTGGAGACAGTTCGGCTACGACTATGGGATGCAGGGGAAGCCGTGGATGAAGTATTACATGATGCTGCGTCACGGTTTCGGAGATGTCTGGTCAACGAGGCGATGTGATCAAATTGTGACGGTCTCGGAGGCGATACGGCGCGACTGTCTGCGATTCGGTATGCGCGGTTCGCGCGTGAAGACGATCTACAACGGGGTTATTCCGCAAGTTGTGGAGCACGTGCCTCCGCTGCGGGACGAGTGGGGGATTCCCGCCGAGCATCGGGTGATTTGCAGTTTGGGCTACTTCGATCCGCGCAAGGGATTCGACCTGCTGGTTGCGGCGTTCGAGCAGTTTGGCGGAAGGCATCCGGACGTGCATCTGGTGATTGCGGGCGGGAATATCGGGAATGAGACACAGTATCGGGAAAAGATACTCCAGATGAAAGCGAGTTCCCGCTATAAAGAACGCATCCATATTCTCGGAGAGCAGAATTCGGGCGCGGTGTTTCTGTTGAACGGGGATATCTGTGTTGTACCATCGCGGCAAGAACCTGCCTCGACAGTGCTGATTGAGGCGATGCATTTAGGGATGCCGTGCGTGGTGACTTCTGCCGGGGGGGGCAATGAGCTTGCCCGTCACGAAGAGGAGTCGCTGGTGTTTGAAAACGGCAACGTGGGAGATCTTGCGGCACAGATCGAACGGCTCTTGAATGATCCGGTATTTGCCTCAAGGCTTGGAAAAGCGGCAGCTACGAAAGCGCGGACGCAACTGACCCTTGAGCGCTGTGCGAAGGATTACATTGAATTATATAAGGAAATCTTGGAGGAGCGCGGTAAAGGGTAGTTTGGAGAGATAGTTGCATTCCTTCTGGTCAATGCGAGGGTCTGCTTTGGTTTAAGCTTCGGCAAGAGTTTGCCGATACCTTAATGAAAAGCCTCGGCGCGGACACTCCGCAAGCGATTGCGGGGTTGAAAGACGACCATATAGAGGGCGATTAAGCCCATAGCCTGCTTAGACCAGGAGGATAAATTGAAGAGCGCAACAGTTATTACCCGCATAGCCGTATGGACGGCATTCCTGATGGTGTCGACGGCCTTTGCCGCAACATCGACGACAGTCAAGGAATTGTGGCAACAAGCCGAACAAGGTGTGCTGCTGACCGCAGACCAGAAGGCGGAACTTGAACCATTTCTCAAGGAATTCGAGCGACGCGGAAACGAGAGTATTGATGCGGTGGGAGGACCGGACGGTTACGGTTATTATTATGTGGACAATCAGAGCGGCGATACGGCGAGCTACAACTGGCTTGAGTTGCGGGGCGATCCGCTTGCGACGTGGGTGAACTTCAGTTCGGCGGACGATGCGAGCGAGTATGTTCCGCTGGCATTTCCGTTTCCGTTTTACGGGATTCTGTATTACGGGGTCTATGTCAGCACGAACGGCTTCCTGACCTTCGAGGACAATCGCTTTGCCTCGGCGAATCAGTGTTTGCCGACGGCGGCTCTGGGTGGTCCGGCGATTTGCGCTTTTTGGGACGACCTGCATCTGCATCACGGCAGCAATCAGGTGAACAACAACACGGTGGTGTGGCGCGACTTCGGTGAGTATGTAGTCATTCAGTTTGACAACATCGGCCATTACGGATTTCCAGCGCCTCCGGAAGACAACTTCACGTTTGAGATTCTGCTCTTCCCGAACGGGAGCATCAAGCTTCAGTATCAGGAGTGCAATTACAGCACATATCCCAATTCGCAGACTATCGGCATTCAGCAGAACGTAGGCGGGACGGCGCTGCAGTACGTGTGCAATAACAGTTCTCCGACGAACGGCCGCGCGGTGTGGTTCTATCAGGGCGGATTCGGCTCGATCGGAGGACACGTGACGGCGAACGGCCAACCGGTTTATCAGGCGACGGTGCTGATTGAAGGGACGAATCAGGTGACGTCGACGGACGGATCGGGATTCTTCTACTTCCCGACGGCGCCGATCGGGACACATTCCGTGACGGCGCGCAGTTTTGGATATTCAACTGTCACGCACAGCAATATCACGGTTACGACGAATCAGATGACGACGCGGGACTTCGGCCTCGCAACGGTGGCGGTTCACGATTTCAATTGGAATCACGCTCCGATGGCGATTCCGGATCGCGACACGGTATATGCGCAGATCATGATGGACGACAATTTCGCGATCAGCGGCATGGCGGTGCAGATTAACAACCTGACGCACACGTATATCGGTGACATCGTCATGTGGCTGCAGAGTCCGTGGGGTTCGCGGATCCTGCTTTCGGACCGCAACGGCGGCAGCGGCGACAATATGATGAACTGTCAGCTTGACGACTTGGCGGGAGTTTCGGTTGCCAACGGCATCGCACCGTTCAGCAATCGTTATCTGCCGGAGCAGGCTCTGGCAGCATTTAATTCCCATCCTTGTCGCGGCACGTGGACATTAATACTTTTTGACGCTGCCAATCAGGATCAGGGAACGCTCGTAGATTGGACGCTGCGGGTGACGGGGACGGAGATTCCGGAAGGGCGCGTGTTCGGTTACGTCACCGACATGAACAGCACTCCGATTGCCAACGCGGTTGTGACTTTTGAGACATTGGGGACGACGGCGGTCACCAACGCGAACGGATACTACAGCATGTGGCTGCCGGTCGGACAGTGGACTCTGGATTACAGCGCGCCGGGATACTGCGAGCAGAGCGTAACTGAGATTCTGGTGAACAACAACGCCGAACTTCAGTATGACGTGATGCTGGGCGCGCCGGCGGGCACTCCCTCCACGACGTTAATCATGCAGGAAGCCGGAAGTGAAGGCATATACACTTCGGACTTCGTGTTGATGTCGTCGGGAACGTGCACGTGGGATTATACGATTTCGGTCAATGCGGACGGCTGGCTTTCGGTTTCGCCTATGCAAGGCAGCATTGCCGCAGGCTGGACGGACCTTGTGACGTTGACCTTCAACACGACGGGCTTGGCCGCAGGTCGCCATACCGGAGAGCTTGAGATTTCGCACAACGGTATCAGCGGGCGGATTGTCATTTCGGTTGTGCTGGATTTGGCAATGAGCGCGGAAGAGGAATCTGCCTTGCCCGAGCAGTTTGCGCTGCGGGGCAACTATCCGAATCCCTTTAACGGTCAGACGGAAATCGCATTCGATTTGCCGACGGCAAGCCCCGTGAATCTGACGGTGCATAACCTGCTGGGTCAGGAAGTCGTGACGATTCTCAATGAGACGCGCACGGCGGGTTACCACAGTGTAAAATGGACGGCTCAGGCCGCAAACGGCACGGCACTGCCAACGGGACTGTATTTCCTTCGATTGAATGCAGGCGAGAAGGTGTTCGTGAGCAAGCTCGTTCTGACTCGCTGAGATCGGGACTCAAGAAACAGCGCGGGCCGCAAGACTTCTTGCGGCCCGTTGCATTTACGGCAGCAACTGGTTATCTTAGAAAAACTCACTTACAGAGTTCAGAATGCCTGCAAGACCATTTCACTATTCCTACACAGTTTCCCTGCACGACAGCGACGCGGCGGGAATCATTTTCTCGGCGAATCTGTTTCGCATCTGTCATTTAGCCTATGAGGCAATGATGGCGAAGATAGGTTACAGCATCGGGTATCTTTTGAAGCACCGGCCGTTCGGTGTGCCGCTTGTGCATCTGGACGGAGACTTCATACAGCCCTCGCGCGTGGGAGACGTGCTGAATATAGAGGTGGTGGTCGCGGAACTCAACAACAGTTCTTATCGCGTAGAGTATCAACTGCGGACTCCCGAAGGAGCGGTCTGCGCGCGCGCGGCGACTGTGCATGTGGTGGTTGATGTCAAGACATACAAGTCCATTCCCATCCCCGATGAATTCCGCAGAGCATTGGCGCGGCACTATCTGCGGGGCTCGGATGGCATTCCGGATGACATTATTGATTGAGAAACAACTCTCTGACGGCGCGATAGTCGAGCTTTCCATTTGGCAGATGAGGCAGTGAACCGGTGGTCAGAATCCTGCGTGGCAGCTTAAACCCCGGCAGCCGCTCGCGCAGCATGCTCACCCACTCGCTGCTTAGACTACTCCGCTCCGCCTCAACAGCGGCAGCGACAATCTGACCCCACTCTTCGTCCTCAAGTCCAATACAGGCGGCTTCGCGGATGTCCGGCAATTCGCGCAGAGCGGATTCAATTTCGTCGAGCGCGATGTTCTCGCCGCCGGAGATGATGATGCGATCTTTTCTGCCCAGCACATGCAGGCAACCTGAGCTATCCAGCAACCCCACATCCTCCGATGCAATCCAGCCCTCGCAAAACACGAGGGCTGTTTGATTGACGTCATCCACGTAGCCCGAGACCATTCCAGCGCTTTGCACGAGAATACGACCCGTCTCGCCGCAGGGCAAGTCTTGAAACTCATCGTTCACGACACGCACAGCCGCGCCGCCTATTGCACGGCCGCTGCTCGCACGTTCGGCCGCATCGGCTGCAAGGCTCACACAGGTGACCATGGAGCCGGCTTCGGTCATGCCATAGGTCCGCAACGCCTGCGGGACTTGTTCCGTCAGGTTAAGCGGCACGGGTCCACCTCCGACTAATATTGCGCGCAAACGGTCGGGAAACGGGCGGCCGTTGCGCACGGCGATGAGTCTGCGCAAGACGGTGGGCACGAGAGAAGCGAGCGTGATAGGTTCTTCATCGATGATGCGTGACAGCTCGGCGGCGTTGGCATTTCCGGTTATTCTAACGGAGGCTCCAGAGAGCACTGCACGCGGAAGAATCGCCATGCCTCCGACATGATAGAACGGCAGGCAGGCAAGCCAGCAATCGCCGGAATGTGCGGACAAATGAGTGTTGACCGCCTGTGCGTGCGAGATGATTCTCTCGGTTTCGAGCAGCATCAGCTTCGGCTCGCCGGTTGAACCGGACGAGGTCATGAACAGTCCGGCGTCAGGATGTCGCAACGCTTTAAGCCTTGACTCAACGGCAACCCGCTCGCGTGAGTCAACGCGGCCATGAAGCAGAGCAAGTGACGAATTGCCCGCCAATGCAAGCAGGATCTTCTGCGCATCCGCAATTGTATTAGAGGGTGCCAGAGTTTCTACTGGTTTCGCACTCGGAGATGAAGCGATGAGATCAGCAATCGCGACGCGTGCGTCGCTATCCTGAAGAAATGCGCGGGAGCGCCGCAATTCGTCAAGCATTACCATCTTAGAGGCGAGGCGTATTGGGGCAGGAGCCGCTCCGCCAGTTCAGCAAGAGGGGGAACATGCAGAGAGCCATCTTTGCACAGCACGGAATTTACAACTGTATCATCTTCGAGTAGATCAAGGGTGCCGAGTCCGTGCGCCACATATTTGGAGCCGAACTCCGCCGCGAAGTGCGCAAGCACGGTCAATCCGATACTGCTGTCGTACATGGATGAGAAAATGATGTTCACGTTTTCTTCGCGCAGACGTCTAAAAAGCTGTTCACGACCTCCAATCGCACCTAATCTTGCGGGTTTGACGATCGCAGCGACCACTCCCAGCGCACCAGAGTAGTCGCTAAGGGCGCGCTCGTCAAGCGCTTCATCGCAGGCCAACGGAAGTCCGGATTTTGCGGACAGAATTTTCCAGTTGCTCAGCGGCATGTGGCAAGGATCTTCCAGCCACTCAATTGCGTCAAGCGGCACGGAACGAGCGAACTCGAGTGTCTGATCTTCCGTCCAACCGAAGTTCGCATCCAATCTGAACATTGTGTCCGGCAACTCGCTTGACAACACATGCACCATCTGAATATCTTCCGGAAGCGGACGATACGCAACTTTAAGTTTTAGAGTGCGGAACCCTTGCTCCCAACAGGATCGCGCAGACTGAAGCACGTCATCAAGTGTGCCAGTCGGAAGAAGAATCGCGACAGGGAGAGAAACTGGGGCATCCTGTGCGTGTCGAACCCGTTCAGCAGCGTAACGCAGGCAATCCAGCCCATACATGGTGGCAGGCGCACTCGCGAGCATAAGAGAGTCACCTTCAAGAATGCGTTCCGCGTGCTCAAAGTGCTCGGTGCCGAACTCGGGGAGCAAAGCAATCTCTGAGACGAGCTTCTTGCCGTCCTGCTCAAGACCTAACAAGAAGCCGCGTCGAGATGTAATCATTGCGCGGGCCGTGTGAAGCGGCGCCTTCAGCCTCAAAGATATTGCCGTGTGACGAATCTCGCTCATACGATCATCCCGATCACAAGGAGAATTCCGAACACAAGCATATGACGCGCGGTACCGGCAAGGGCATCATTCAAGGTTGGGCCGTCGGTTTTGGTCCATACTTGCCGCAGAGGCTTAATGATTAACGGCAGAGCGAGGTGCGGGAGCAGGATGGCATAGGCCGGAAGCCGGGACCACATCAGGTCGAGGATGACGTAAGGAAGGAGCAGCGTGGCAGTGTATTCAATGAGTCCGAAAGTTCTGCCGAATCGCACGACGGGAGTGCGTTTGCCGGCTTTTCGATCCGTCGCCTCGTCGCGCACGTTATTGACGGCGAGCAGTCCGCAGGCGAGTACACCGGGTATCAGACCGAGGAGGAACGCAGTTTTGTTCCACTCGAGCAAAAACAAATACGACGTGCCAGCCACAGCCAGCACGCCGAAATAGAGCAGCACAAAGGTTTCCGCAAGTCCGTTGTAGCCGAGCGGATACGGGCCGCCGGTATACATCCAGCCGAACAGGATGCCGCTCAAACCAATTGCAAGTATAGGCAGGCCGCCTCGAAGGATAAGCGGAAGCGCGAAGACGACAGCCAACAAAAAGGCGACTACCGTCCCAATCAGAACTGCGCGCGCGGTGAGCAAACCGGCTTGAGTGACGCGAGTCGGTCCAAGCCGCTCGTGCGTGTCGGCACCCTTTCTGAAGTCGCTATAGTCGTTGGCGAAGTTAGTTCCGATTTGAATGCACGTCGCGGAGAGGAGAATCAGCGCGGCGATTGCCCACTCGAACTCATGCCGGCTGAACGCGAACGCCGCCCCGATAATCACAGGCAGGAGTGCTGCCACCAAGGTCTTTGGCCGTGCAGCAAGAATCCACGCGCGAGACTGTGTCAAATTGCCACGTCCTCTTCGGACATCGGCTTCTTCACGAGTTCATCAATGGTTGATCCACCGAACAACGTAAAGGTGAAAGCCAGAACACCGACACGACCAACATACATGAGCGCGATGATAACGATCTTTGCAAGAGCCGACAAGTCGGCAGTTATTCCGCGCGACAATCCGACCGTCCCGAGGGCGGAGGCTGCTTCGAAGAGAAGCGGGTCAAGCGATGTTCCTTCCGCCCAAGAAATCAGAAACGTTCCAGCCAGAAGAAGAATGACGTAAGCGCCTACCGTAACGGTCGCAACTCTGACGCGTTCGGGCGGCACTCTTGTATTCCAAAAGACAACGTCCCGAATTCCTCTCAACGTGCTGCGAATGGCGCCGAAAGTCGCCGCGACCGTCGTGCTTTTTAACCCTCCGCCTGTTCCTGAGGGCGAAGCTCCGATGACCATGATGATGACGATGAAGAAGGCAAACGCGACCGAGAGATTGCCAATGGGCACGGTATTGAAGCCAACGGTCGTGGAAGCTGTCATGCACTGAAACATACTCGCCATAATACGTTCATTGAGCGGCAAGCCTGTGATGCTGGGTTCACCGACAAACAACGCGAACGATCCGACGAAAAACACCACAGCGGTTGTGGAAAGAATGATTTTCGTCGTGAGAGAGACTTTAGGAATATCGTCTGTCACCCAGCGCCAGAAGTCGAACAAAACAATGAAACCGATCGCGCCCAAGTAGCTCAAAACGCCGATCACGACATTGATACCCGTGTGCCCTCGAAAACTTTCAAGGCTTGTGTCGAATAAACTGAACCCCGCCGTGCAAAATGCGGAAATGCTATGAAAGATCGCATTCCACATCGGATGCGGCACGCCCGCCTCCTGAAACATCGAATACAATAACCCAACTCCACAAAGCTCAATGACGAATGTCATGGCAATAACCGCTTCCAAGAAAGCTTCGACTCGCTGATCGCCTGTCAAACCGAAGGATTGCTTTGAAACGCTTCTCCTGAAATGCGGCAGCGGGCTATCGTTGCCGAACACGTAGAGAAAGGATCCAAACGTCATGTATCCGATGCCGCCCAATTGAATCAGCAGGAGGATGATTGCCTCGCCGAACCAGCTGTAAGATCCGGAGGTGCTGACGGGAGACAATCCGGTCGTGGAGACGGCCGAGACGGCGACAAACAAGTTATCAAGGATCGAGACCGAGTTGACCTCATGAGCGAATGGCAATGATAAGAGAAGCGTGCCAATGAGCATGTAGATCGCGTATCCAATCGCCAGCACGGTAACGGGCCGCAGATGGCGAAAGCGCAGGAGCAGCAAATGTGTCAGTTTGACTCTGGAGCGAGTAAGCATTGTTGACTAAGGGAGTCTTTTGAACTTGGAGAAGTCCGGCTTGCGCTTCTCTTTGTATGCGTTGCGCCCTTCCTGCGCCTCCTCACTCATGTAGTAAAGGAGTGTTGCATTTCCCGCAAGCTCTTGGATGCCTGCTTCGCCATCGGTTTCGGCATTGAAGGCAGCCTTCAAACAGCGCAGCGCCATCGGTGACATTGCGAGCATCTCCTGACACCACTGCACGGTCTCTTCCTCCAGCTTCTGCAACGGCACCACCGAGTTCACGAGACCCATGTCGAGGGCCTGCTGCGCGTCATACTGTCTGCACAAAAACCATATTTCCTTAGCCTTTTTGTGCCCGACGATGCGTGCCAGATATCCGGCGCCGAATCCTCCGTCAAAGGACCCGACGCGCGGTCCGGTCTGACCGAATCTCGCATTGTCGGCGGCGATTGAAATATCGCACACGACATGCAGAACATGCCCGCCGCCGATTGCGTAGCCCGCGATCATGGCCACAACCGGTTTCGGGAGTGAACGAATCTGCTTCTGCAGGTCAAGCACATTCAGGCGCGGCACCTTGTCATCACCGACATAACCCTGGTCGCCGCGAATGCGTTGATCTCCGCCGGAACAGAAAGCCTGATCACCTGCGCCCGTGAGAATGATCACACCGACATTGGAGTCTTCGCGCGCATCGAGAAAAGCGTGCTGCAAATCAAACAGTGTTTGCGGACGAAATGCGTTGCGCACTTCAGGGCGGTTAATCGTGATTTTGGCAATGCCGTTCCATTTGTGATAGAGAATATCCTGATACTCACCGGCAATGTGCCAAGGGAATGCACTCATGTCGAAGATCCTTCCGCTGCAGATATGAATTCAACTAACAGATTAACGAATTGTTGCGGCTGTTCGATGTGTGCCGCGTGTCCGCATCCCGGCAGTGTGTGTCGTCGAAGCAGCCGCGCACACGAAACTCTGCTGATGTTCGCGTTGCTCTCCACAAATTTCGAATCAATCTCTCCGGCAGCCAGAAAGAGCGGCTTCTCCCAACCCGCTAAATCGTTAAAGCAATCCGGCATGGTTCCCGTGCCAAAGTACTTCAGAGCGAGGGCAAGGCCTTCCGGAGAACACTTCAGCCGCTCTCTGCGAATGTGATCCTGTATGTGCGGGGGCAACGACTTTTGTGTGGCAAAGATCGGGAGAGTCTCCCAATAGCTTGTGAACCAAGTCATGCCGCGGCGCAGAATGTTCTGAGCGAGCAGCAGGTCGCTCTCGCGGCGATGTTTGCGCTCGTCGGGATTCGCGATTCCCGTGCTTGCGCCGAGTAAGGCGAGGCTTGCGAACTGGGCAGGTTTGGACAAGGCACACATCAGCGCGACGCGGCCACCCTGACTGTAGCCGAACCAATGTGCGGGACGCGGTTCGACCTGCGCAATGACCTCTAACAGATTACTCGTTAGGGTTGACCACCCCAACGAAACATGGCTGTCCACGACAGTCTCGCCGTGACCCGGCAAGTCCACGCGGATAATTCGCAGGCGTTCTTCAAGGAACGGCAGCAATAGATCGAAGCTCGAGAGCGTCTGAGCAAAGCCGTGCAGCATGACCAAAGGCGGCGCTGATGGGTCACCGGAAAGTTCAACCCGCCAGTGGAAGTCTTGAGTTTGGATAAGCATTACTTAAGCGACCGGAGAAGCCGCGCAACGGTCGCGTCATAAAGCGTCCGGTTACGTTCGCGTTCCGTTTGCACCTCAATAATTCGGGTTGTACCGCCTGTCCAATCTAATCGAGCGGCAAGTTCCTCAGGCATCCTGCAGGTGCTCCAAGCAATGTTGAAGAGCTTCTCAGCGGCAGAGAGGTTAACATCAACGGGAGTTCCGTGGATTTTTTCGAAAGTGTCGGAATAGCTGGAGATCGGCAGAAAATGGAAGATGCCGCCTCCGTTGTTGTTGAGAAGGAGGACATTAAGGTTGAGTGCCTTGCGTGCCGCCTGTAATCCACCAAGGTCATGCAGAAAAGCCAGATCGCCGCAAATCAAAAGGGTTGGACGACCGCTACTCACTGCAATCCCTGCCGCTTGTGACAGCACCCCGTCTATTCCGTTGGTGCTGCGCTGCGCATAGACGTGAATGATCTTGCCCATCGGCTCTGCGAGCATGTCCGCATAGCGGATCGGCATGCTCGAGGCCAGCACGAGGTTGCTCTTGTCGGGAAGTGAATCAAGTGCCGCTACGACAAACGCAGCTTCGCACTCCGCATCGAACTTCTCCGCTCTGCACAACGCGCGGGCGGCACCCGCGGTTCGCCATAGCGGGTCAAGCAGGAACGAATCACGCGAAACTTTGACTTTCAGAATCAGATTGTGCAGGAACTGAGCGACGTCGCCCGTCAGCACGTGTGCCGCACGTTCGTCAGGATCGCGCGGCAACGAATCCCGTTGAACGCGAATTGTTTGCGCGCGATGACGATTCAGATACTGATTGAGCGTTTTGCTGGTTGGATAGCCACCAAATTCGATGACAAGATCCGGTGCCAACGCGTTTAGTCCATCGTGGCGGAGAAAGAGATCGTAAAGCGGCAGATTTGGTTCACCCGAGAAGCGCAAGCCCGACGCAACGTCAGCGAACATCGGCCAACCGAGCTTGCGAGCCAGCGTATGGATTGCCTCACGTTCAGCGGGTGTGCGTGCCGAATCGGGACCGCAGACAATCAAGCCGCACCAGCTGCTCTCAATCTTCCTAATCAACTTTGCATCGGCATCGCTGCTCGGCGGCTGAAGAACTTCAATTGCGGAAATCTCACTTACGATCTCCGCGAAAGCTCGATTGCAGGACTCGATGTCCTGTTGAAGTGGAGCGAGCGGCTCGTCCGTCGGCACGTTTATCTGAATCGGTCCCTGCGGCGCGGAGAGCATGGCCGTCAATGCGTGCCGAACCCAGTAGAGCATCTCCCGCATTGACTTCGCATCGGCCTGCGGTTCGGATAGGTCCAGCGCCATGCGCGCGTATCTTCCAAAGATCGCGGTCTGATCAATCGTCTGTGGAGCACCTGTATTGCGCAGCGCACGCGGGCGGTCGGCGGTCAGCACAACGAGCGGATAACCGGCTTGTGCTGCTTCAATCACAGCCGGATAGTAATGCGCGGCGGCAGTGCCCGACGTGCAGATCAGAGCAGAGGGGTTACCACCTCCCTTGACAAGTCCGAGTGCATAGAAACCTGCCACCCGTTCGTCGGTAAACACATGACATGTAAACTGCTCATTCAACGCTGCGGTGCGCGCGAGAGGCGTAGATCGGGATCCGGGCGAGATAACAACATGCCGAATGCCGGCGGCAATGAGCTGCGCGCAGAGCAACTCGGCTTGCAGATAGTTCGGATTGGGGATGTTCACAGTAGATCAAGCAGCGTTCGGCGCATCACATCCATCTTCCACCCGCACTCGGCATACTCCTGCTCGGCATTCGAATTCGCCACGATTCCCGCGCCACCGAAGAGCCGCGCATGGTTGCGATCCAGCATCGCACAGCGCAGCACGACAATTGCGGTCGTGGTATGTCCGTTGCTGAATCCGAGCACTCCGCTGTAGAGTTCTCGCGGACGCGGTTCGAGTTCTTGAATGAGATCCGCGGCAAGATCACGCGGAGTGCCGCACACGGCCGGTGTGGGATGCAAAGTCGAAATTAAGTCGTCATCCGTGACACCGTCCCGCAACACACCGACGAGCTGGCAGTAGACGTGCTCAAGATTATCCGCACGGCGTTCACCAAGCGGGGAAATGGTCAGATGCTGACACAGAGGTTCAAGGCAGGTTCTCACGAATTCCGTGACAACTTGCTGTTCGGCGCGGTCTTTTTCGGAAAAGGCATGACCTTCAAAGAGAGTCTGCCGCGTTCCGGCCAGACTGTCAACTTTGACGACTCGACCTTCGCGTTGAAATAGGATCTCGGGAGATGCGCCGATCCAGATCTTATCGTCACGGAAAGCGTGCGCAAAGATGGAGGTTCCCGACGAGTGCTTCAGGAGACGAGTCACCAGTTCATGAACGGACCACGCCTGCATGCCGACCATTTCGATTTGGCGGCTTAGCACAGCCTTGCTGATGAAGCCCGATTCAATCTCGTAGCGAATCTTTTCGACCGCACGCGACCAGTTTTCAAGCGGGAAACAATCGGTTTCTATCGGTGGATCAGGGGACACCTCCGCCCCGCTTCCGAGGACGTTGAAGCCCGGAATCTCATCGCCGCTGAAGCGTACAGCGTCACCACTCACCTCTACCATCCAACTCGGATGCCAGACATAGCGGAGCGCCCCGCTATAGTCTATCCGGAAGCAGACCGGAATAATAGAGCTTGAGTCACGCCATTGGAGCAGTTCATGGATGGACGTGCCGGACTTGGCGACTCCTCCAGCACACCACACGTGCTCTTCGCCACGTGGACGCATGAGCAGCGTTGCCTGGTCGGACATGACCCGCCCGGCTGCCTCATGCAGAATATCTCTGGTGTCTGCTTTGGTCAAGCGCTCGGTTTCCATAATTTCATAATTTAGCCATATTCCTCTCCCGATTCAATTGCCCGGTCGTTGCACTCCAGCCCGATTCCTCCTATATTCACTTTTCATTCCATACCATTTCTGTATAATGCCCAGACCCGTACACTTCTACGATACAACGCTCCGAGACGGCGAACAGACCCCGTTTGTTGTCTTCTCGGTTGAGCAAAAGCTCAAAATCGCCCGTGCTTTGGCTGATTTGGGTATTGATGTGATTGAAGCTGGCTTTCCCGCCGCCGCGGAATCGGAGCAGGAGGCGATTCGGAGGATTGCGGCCGAGCTGCCCCAGACGGTTATTGCTGGACTGGCAAGATGTCGAAAGAGCGATGTCGAAATTACGGCAAAGGTTCTGGAGAAGTCACACAAGCCAAGAATTTCTATAGTCTTACCTGTATCAAACCGACATCTTACCGCCTCTTTGAAGATAACCCGAGAGCAGGCCTTGGCCTCCATTTCCGAGACAGTCGAGTATGCGACTAAGTTTTTGACAGATATTGAGTTCATCGCAACGGATGCCACTCGCACGGCAGAACAGGATCTTCTTGCGTGCTTACGGGCCGCCGCTAACGCCGGCGCCACAACGCTGGTCGTTGCAGACACTGTGGGATGCGCTCTTCCCGAGGGCTTAAGGGGCTTGTTTCAGCGATTGCGCAGGGAGTTTCCGGCATCGGTCAGGCTGGGAATCCATTGTCATAATGATTTTGGACTTGGGACAGCCAATTCGGTGGCGGCACTGGAGGGAGGAGCGGACCAAGTCGAGGGGACGGTCAACGGGTTGGGTGAGCGGGCAGGGAATACAGCCCTCGAGGAAGTTGCGATGATCCTGAAATATCATAGGGATAAACTTGGGTTAGCCACGAACATCAATTCCTCGCAAATCATGGAAACCTCGCGGCTGGTTCGGGAAGTTTCGGGAGTAATCGTGCAGCCCAACAAAGCCCTCGTGGGTCAAAATGCTTTTCTGCATGCTGCCGGTATGCACCAACAGGCGATGCTCGCCGACCCTTTAACATTTGAGCCGTTTAATCCCGAAGAAGTCGGTGGAAGTGCCGCGCTTGAAGACCGGATAATATTTGGTAAATTCTTAGGAAAAAACGGATTAAAGCGGCTGCTGGCAATGGACGGCATCGAACTCGCGGAAGATCAGTTAGATGCGTTGGTCGCGAAGATCCGTGCTGCCATCGAACGGCGGGAAACGGTCAGCCGCCGCGACATGCTGAGCTGGGCACGCGGCTAAACCAGCTTGCAAAGAGTTGAAATGCGTATTATCTTAATTGTCTGAACAGACCATTGTCCGCTTCTGGAGAGAATATGAACCGCTTGCTTTGTTTTTGCATCTTGACAGTACTCCTTGCCTTGAATTCAGTTGCCAGCGCGCAGACGTTCACTTTTACGATGCGGGAAACGGAAATTGAGTATTCCAACGGCTCGACTGAATACGTGTTTCATGGAAGAATCGAAAATCTTCTTGACGAAGAGCGTGAGCTTTGGGTCTCCGTCACGCCAATCGACGTGCCCGATCCACTGCGCGCATATTCAATTTGCACGCATCGCGGCTGTTATCCACCTGATTCCGGCCAGCGAAGGGTTCTTGAGACGTATGAAGCGCTTCAGGTGGATACCGGAGCGAGCGCGTATGTTTACAATTTAGGAATTGATCCTGAGACCGGATTTCTCGACATTTCACCGATAACGGGGAATTATGTGTTGCGCATCGCCGCCGAGAACCCCGACGATCCTGAAGAGACAATTGCCTTTGACTTACATCTGAACGAGGCGACGTCCGCTCGCCCGCGCGTTGTGCCGGTGATCAACTCGGCAGCGTTACTCAGCAGCTATCCGAATCCATTTAACCCCGAGACGACCATTCAATACGTTGTCAGTAATCCCGGCGCGGTTGAATTGAATGTTTTTAATATGCTGGGACAGAATGTCGCGACATTGATCAACTCGCCTTTCATGAGCAGCGGAAGCTATAACGCGAACTGGAAGGCGGTCAACGCACAGGGTCTGCCGCTCCCTTCGGGAAGCTATCTGCTTGAGCTGAATAATGCGGGTCACCGCGCCGTGCATAAACTCGTATTGGCGAGATAAGAGCCTGCCAAACCGGAAAACAACTTTCAAGAACAGGGTGCTGCCGGGCACCCTGTTTTCATGAGCAGAGCAATTCATGACTGAACAGAAACTCCCCACCTCTCTCGATGTCCTCGAAGCCGCGCAAGTTCTGAAGGGCGTAGCACACAAGACTCCGGTGCACACGTCACGCACACTTGACGCGCGCGGCGGCGCTGAAGTGTATCTGAAGTGTGAAAACTTTCAGCGTGTCGGTGCGTTTAAGTTTCGCGGGGCCTATAACGCGATGTCGCGTCTTACGTTCGAGGAAAAGAATCGCGGCGTCATTACGCACTCTTCCGGCAACCACGCACAAGCTGTCGCGTTGGTCGGCGCACTCTTGAGTATTAAGACTGTGATCGTTATGCCGCAGGATGCTCCGCCGATCAAACTCGCGGCCACTCGAGGCTATGGCGCGGAGATCGTATTGTATGATCCAAGCCGGCGGACGCGCGAAGAGATCTCCGCGGAGTTGAAAGACAAGCACGGCTACGTGTTGATTCCGCCTTACGATCATCCGCATATCATCGCAGGGCAAGGCACGGCCGCACTCGAACTGCTGACGGACTTTCCAGATCTTGAATTGCTGCTCGTCCCCTGCGGCGGCGGCGGCTTGTTGTCGGGGAGCGCGCTTGCCGCGAAACATGTCAATCCCAACATCAAAGTAGTTGGTGTCGAACCCGAAGTTGCTAACGATGCGACATTATCGTGGCGCACCGGCACACTGCACACGGTGAAGAATCCACCAACCATTGCCGAAGGCACCCGCACACCAAGCCTCGGCAAGCTCACGTTTCCGTTGGTGCGCGCGAATGTGGACGATTTTGCGACGGTCAGCGAATCCAAGATCATCGAAGCCACGAAGTTTCTGTTTGAACGCATGAAACTGGTCGTCGAGCCCTCAGGTGCGCTCGGTGTCGCGGCGTTGCTGTCCGGCTACCCAACACCTGACCGAGTCGGAGTCATCGTCAGCGGCGGCAACCTTGATCCAAGTGTGTTGTTGATGTGAAGAAGCGAAACTCAGCCAGACATTGGTGCTCAAGACCTGAAGGGAGAACTGGATGACCAAAACCACGTTAACGGCTTCGCGAACAAACGGATTGCGCTTCTCCTCACAGCTGATAGTCACACTCTGGGCGAGCTTCTGGAGCTACTTCCTCATTGCCAACCTGCTTGACAATGCACACACCACCCCTGCTTCTGAACAGACGAAGGGCTACGCGTTTATCATGTGCGGTCTGCTTGTCGTGTGGGGCGCAAGCTTGCTGGCATGGCGCATGCCCCAGAAAAGCGGTGTCATTCTATTGGTATTAGGAGCTTTGCTTTCTTTGGGTTACATGGCTTGGCCTTCGCCGAATCTGTTGACTGCGGACAGACTAATGACTTCCGCTTTACTCGGTGGATTACCCTTCCTGGCCGGAGTTCTGCTCTGGGTCGCTCATCGCTGAGCGCCAGCCCTATACCTTCAGATTCAAGCCCCGCTCAATAGAGCGGGGCTTCCTTTTCCAGCGCACCAAACAGGAGGCACAGGCTAATATGACTAATTCCGTCGACTTTGAAAAGTGCTGAAGTATTGATGCATTCCGTTAGGATGCCTATTGATTAGCAACTATCATCCCCACAAGTCGAGGCTGCGATGAGTGACCGCGTGAAGAACTTTCTTTTGAGCGGCTGGTTCATCCATTGATAATCGAAAATTCATGCCATAGATTCTTCAGAGATCCTCACTCAGACGTTACTCGTGCTTGTGCTTAGTCGGAATAGACACATGCCCTGTAGTGCCAGAGAAAAATCTGTTGGCTACTTGTCTTGATGAACATCGTAACAGTTAGTAAACGTGAGGGAGATTAGTTATGAAGAGAAGTTCAGGGATAGTTCTTCTACTCGCTTCATTATGCACAATTGCAGTTGTGCAAGCAGAACCAAGTAGACCCGTTCCGATTCAAGGCCCGCCGCCTCCCGTGTCATTGTCCGTTGATCGGGATGCACGCGTTGCATTGCCCTGGGTTGAGAATTTCGAGAACGGCGCACCGGGTTGGATTACGAGCGGTTTCTTTCATGTGATTGCCAATCCGCAAACCTATCAAGTGATGCACCCGACCATTAACCCCAATCTGGTTACGCTGCCGGACGCGGGGAACCTGCCCAGCGCGCACGGAGGTAACCACGCGCTCTGGTATGGAGAGATTGCCACGGGCACTTTTGTCGGAGCAGATTTCGATCAAACTCAGCCGCTGCTATCCGGCGGAACTTCCCAACTACCCAACGCGGGCTGGGCTATAACCCCCGATCTGGATCTAAGCGGTCTTACGGATGCTACTTTGACGTTCTGGACATTGTGGGAAGTTGAAGGAGTGGATATTCCGTGGTTCGACGTGATGTACATAGAAGCATCAACCGATGCGGGAGCAAGTTGGTGGCCGGTTGGAGGCGGCCAACTCAATCCATTGAATGACGTCAACGCCAATGCAAACGTCGGATACAGTTCGGGTGGCCTCGGAATGCCTCCGACATGGGTTCAGCATAGCTTCTCCCTCGCGGCCTTCTGCGGCGGCACTTGCTGGCTCCGCTTCCGCTTCGACACAGTTGACCAACTCTACAATGGCTTCCGCGGCTGGTTTATAGATGACGTTAGAGTAGATGGTGCCGGTCAGTCCTCGGGACCGATCATCACAGACGTTGTTCCAAGCAGAGGCCAGATGGATGACATCATCTACGTTCACGGTCAGAATTTCCAGGGCGGGGCAAGCATCACTCTGAGCGGTGTCGGCACCGAGTCTGCGGTGCTTTCCAATATCCTTGCGCAGTTTGTCGTGCCCGATCTGCCGGAAGGAGATTATGACGTCATGCTGATGAATCCGGACGGTCAATTCGATGTTTGCGCGGGATGCTTCGAGATATCTCCTGTGCAAGGGCCGTATATTGATTTCGTGGATCCGAACTGGGCCTACCCCGGTGTTCCGACTCCTCTGATCATCGAGGGACAGAACTTCGATCCTTCCGCGGTGGTGACGATTGGGGGAATACCGCCAACGGATGTGGTTGTTGTCACCCAAGAGCGCATTACATGTGTATCTCCCGGAACTCTGGGGATAGGATTTCACGCCGTGCGCGTGACCAATCCCGACGGACAATACGATCAGTGCACCGGCTGCTTTGAAGTGCGGATTCCAGAGTCGCCGACTGAACTGGTGATCAGTGTAGTAGGTAGCGACGTTCACTTGAATTGGCGTCCGGCTCCGTGGGAAGGCGCGGAATACAGAATCTACCGCGACTCGAATCCCGAAGGGCTGTTTACAACTTTGATCGATGATGTGCCGGACACCTTCTGCGTCGACCATAACGTATTGAACGAACCCGAAGAGGGCTTCTTCTATATCGTCAGGGCGTACGTACCGTAGCAGGTGAAAGATAAGAGATTTTGATACGAAGCCCCGCTCGATTGAGCGGGGCTTTCATTCTGATTGGGGATAGAGGAATCGCCTACTTCAAATGCAGCAGCTTTACGCTTTGCGCGAAACCGCCGGCATTGAGTCGCGCAAAATAAAGACCGGTTGAGTGATTCCCGGCATTCCACATCACGGAATGCACACCGATGCTTTGCTGCTCGTCTACTAATGTTTCCACGAGTCGTCCCAGCACATCGTGGATATCCAAGCGAACGCGCTGCTCGCGGACCATTGCGTATTCAATAGTCACCGAGGAATTGAAAGGATTGGGAGAAGCAAGAAGAGGAATGCCCGTTACCACTTCCGGCAGATCTGCTCCGATCCCCGCCGTTGTGTCCGTCAACCACGGAGCAAGTTGCACTGGTCCGGTTACCGTATCGCCTGCCCCATTCGGAGCTGCAAATTCATTGAACGGTCCGCTTGGATCACTCCAGTAATTGAATCGCGCATCGGTTTCCACAGATCCGTCCAATGCATAGCCGCAATTCTCGAAGAAATTGTAGCGCATCGTATGCGGCATGGATTGCCATGGACCGCCGCTTCCGCCAATGGATGGGAGGCCATTTATGCTGTCGTGTACAAAGCGATTGTTCTCTATAAGTGCCGGATATCCGACGAACGGCCAAATATCATCAGCAGTTACGTGACCTGCACAATCAATGAAAGTGTTCCGTTGAATCCGAGCGCCATGAGTAACGGAAGCAGGGTAGTAGAGTAATCCGAGCGCGCCAGCGGCCATCAAACCGATACTTTGTCCCGTGCATCTGATGAAAACGTTGTCCGTGATACGAACGGAATCAGGAAGCTCTGAATCTATCCTGACAGCGTGGTTTCCGTAAGAACAATCAATAATCAAATTATGCGAAAACTCAATCGACCCTCTGCCCAATGACACAGCAGTTTCGAAAGGGATTGTAACTGCCGGACCAAAAGTACAATTTGTGATTCTGTGCGAATCGCGGTTCGTGCCAAGCAGACTGTGACCATACACATCACTGAAATTGCACGAATCAATTTCAGATTTGCTCGCACTGACCAGACTGCGCGGGTCATGGTACTCACCTCCCGAGAACTTGCACCTTTTCGCACGCAGCATGTTTCCGGCGCGTACGATTACCCCGGACAGTTCGACATTTCTGAAGACACAATCTTGCAAATCTACTAATGCACCTATGCTGTCCTGCACTTGTAACAGCCACCGATAAGCAGAGTCTAATTGACAGTTCACAAGGGTTAGGTTGTCAGCCCAGCTCCTGATACAATAACGGTGTGAATTCATGAATCCGAAATTCTCGATGCGAACGTCTGAGAAGCGAGGCAATGCCAATGCGGCTGTCGTATCCGGCAGTTCAAGGTTGCTGGCATTCACAAATGGCCCACTCCAATTACCGGATATGGAATCAATTGCTCCAAGCATCGTGAAAGGTATTGCAGGCGCGATCAGCGCTTCCTCGTATGTCCCAAGTGCGACAAGGAGTGTATCGTTTACAAAGAGACTTTCAAGTCCCTCTTGAATGGTTCCAAATTGGGCTGGAACATATACTATCCGTGCAAACAGTGGTCCGCAAAGACATAATATGAACAGAAACTTTCCCACAGTTCAGTTACGGACATCCCGTGCCAGTTGTTCCCCATTCGAGACACCCGTATGCCTTACAATCCCCGGCAAGCTCCTCACAGCACGTCTCTTCGTCATTCTGCGTGCATGCGACAAGGCAGACATACATAATGTAATTGCCGGAAGAAATGCTGGTCGTAGTGGTCGTCCGATCACACACATTGCTTTCGCAATATTGCGTTCCAAGAGTGTTAACACTGGCAACCGGCGTTACTCCCGGCGGATTCGTATAAATACTCACGCATGATGCACAATGTCCGCAATTCACATTGCCGCAATCAACCAGCGCCTTCAGTTTGTAAGTGTTTCCGCAATCCACATGAAACGAGTATGAAGTGCAACCGACAAGAGTGTTACAGCCTGCCCCTGAACATTCGATATCCGTACCAATGACAAGTTTATTGCATCCCGGATCATCAGTTTGCGCTTTCACTATTGTGCAGAACAGCAACGGCAAAAGAGAAATTAACAGAACCTTCTTCATTGCAACTTCTCCCCTGGGTTATCTGCACCTCACCTTATGCTCGGCACCGGTTGCAGACACTAAGTCAAAAAAAGAAAACTATGTCAAGCGTTTCGTAGATATTATAAAAGTCCCTCGCCTCCCCAGAATCCTGCCCGATCTGCAGGATTCTGTTTTTATTAGAGTAAAGACTTAGTATAGGGTGTTGACTCGTGGGAACTTGGAGTGTATATTTGCGGTATAATTAGCAGTCGCACGCGATGAGTGCTAACAACAAATTTCCCAATAACTTAATAGATGTCAACCAAACAGGGAGACCTAAAGTCATGAAAATCAAGCCGATTGATGAGCGCGTCCTGATTAAGCCGCTCGAGAAGGAAGAAAAGACCGCCGGTGGAATCATTATCCCCGATACCGCTTCGAAGGACCGCCCGCAGATGGGTGAAATCGTGGCCTTGGGCGACGATGTGGAAATCGCTGATCGCAAGCAGAAGAAGATGTCCGAAATGCTCAAAGTTGGCGATACGATCGTCTACGCGCGCTACGGCGGCACGGAAGTCAAGCTCGATGACAAGGAATACATGCTCATCAGCCGCAGCGACATCTTGGCAGTTGTCGTGAAGTAAGCCTGTTCTTGTTGCGGCCTTTAATTTGGCTGTCGAACTTGGCAACATCTCTTAACACTTAAAAGGAACAATACAACATGGCAAGTAAACTCATTGACTTCGATGTCGAAGCGCGCAGCGCACTCAAGAAGGGTGTCGACCTTCTTGCAGACTCCGTTAAGGTGACGCTCGGTCCCAAGGGCCGTAACGTCGTGATCGAAAAGAAGTGGGGCGCGCCGACCGTCACCAAGGACGGCGTAACCGTAGCGAAGGAAATCGAACTCGAAGACGCCGTGCAGAACATGGGCGCGCAGATGGTTCGCGAAGTTGCCTCCAAGACCTCCGATATCGCCGGCGACGGCACCACTACGGCGACCGTGCTCGCGCAGGCCATCATTCATGAAGGCTTGAAGAACGTAACCGCTGGTGCGGACCCGATGAGCCTCAAGCGAGGCATCGACAAGGCCGTTGCGCACGTCGTCGCCGATCTGAAGAAGAACGGCAAGGCCGTAAATGGCAAGAAGGATATCGCCGCAGTCGGTACGATCTCCGCCAACAACGACAAGACCATTGGCGACCTGATTGCGGACGCGATGGACAAGGTCGGCAAGGACGGCGTCATCACCGTCGAAGAAGCCAAGTCCATGGAAACATCGCTGGAAGTCGTCGAAGGTATGCAGTTCGATCGCGGCTACCTGTCGCCTTATTTCGTCACCAATCCCGATGAGATGGAAGTCGAACTCGAGAATCCCTATATCCTGATTCACGACAAGAAGATCTCCTCGATGAAGGACCTGCTCCCGATTCTGGAGAAGGTTGCTCAGAGCGGCCGCGCGTTCGTGATGATTGCCGAAGACGTCGAAGGCGAAGCCCTGGCGACGCTCGTGGTGAACAAACTGCGCGGCACGTTGAAGGTTGCCGCAGTGAAGGCTCCGGGCTTTGGCGATCGCCGCAAGGCCATGCTGGAAGACATTGCGATTCTGACTGGTGGCCGCGTGATTTCCGAAGAAGCCGGTTTCAAGCTCGAGAATGCCGTCATGAGCGATCTTGGCACAGCCAAGCGCGTGATCATTGACAAGGACAACACGACGATCGTCGAAGGCGCCGGCAAGAGCGAAGACATCAAGGGCCGCATCGCGCAGATTAAGAAGCAGATTGAAAGCACGACGTCGGATTACGACCGCGAGAAGCTGCAAGAGCGTCTGGCCAAGCTGGCCGGCGGTGTGGCTGTGCTGAAGGTTGGCGCGGCGACGGAAGTTGAGATGAAGGAAAAGAAGGCCCGCGTGGAAGATGCGTTGCATGCGACGCGTGCCGCGGTGGAAGAAGGCATCGTCCCCGGCGGCGGCGTGGCCTTGCTGCGCGCGCAGAAGGTGCTCGATGATTTCAAGCTGGAAGGTGACGAGCAGTTGGGCGTAATGATTGTGCGTCGTGCGCTTGAAGAGCCGATCCGCATGATTTCGCAGAACGCCGGTCATGAAGGCAGCGTTGTCGTGAACAAGATTCGCGAGAACAGCAAGTACAGCTTTGGCTTCAATGCCGCAAGCGAGAACTTCACGGACCTCCTCGAAGACGGCGTGATTGACCCGACCAAGGTCGTGCGTGTTGCCCTCGAAAACGCGGCATCCGTCGGCGGCTTGATGCTGACTACGGATTGCGCCATTCACGAAAAGAAGGAAAAGAATCCTGCTCCTGCTATGCCCGGTGGCGGTGGCATGGGCGGTATGGGCGGCATGGATTACTAAGATCCATCTGCATTTCGCTCTCCAGCAGGGCGAGCCGAAAGGCTCGCCCTGCTCACAACACTTCCTCTCTCAGTCCCGCTCTCTCATCCCCCCCGATGCCATTCCCAAAACCGCGACTTCTCCGCTCCCCTCTTGACTCTTTTTTGAACAAATGTTATATTTATGAAAATTCACTATTACTCGCAAAGAAAGGTGTCCGATGAGGAAGTTCAATCTATTTGTTCTTGCTGTATTTGTCTCTTGCCTTGGCACAGCCATCGCCCAAGAAGGAGGAATGTCGGAAGAGGAAATGATGAAGCGGTGGATGGAATTTGCGACCCCCAAAGCCGAGCATGCGGAGCTGGCGAAATTGGCAGGCGATTGGTCCGCCTCCATGAAGATGTGGATGGGTCCAAACGAAACCCCGACCGTGAGCACAGCCGAAGTCAAGAATGAGATGACGTTCGACGGCCGTGTTCTGACCAGTCACTATCACGGCGAGATGATGGGCGCACCTTTTCACGGCATGGGACAATTCGGCTACGCAACTTTCACGAAGAGTTACTGGCTGACATGGATGGACAATATGAGCACTGCTCTCACGTATGCCGAAGGCTCCTCGTCAGACGGTGGCAAGACTATCGTAATGAACGGCTTGATGGATGAGCCGATCATGGGTGTGCAGGACAAACCCGTGCGATGGATCCACAAGGCCGTGAATGAGGATCAGTATATCTTCGAAGCGTGGGACGAAATCGGCACTCCGCACGAATTCAAGGCGATGGAGATTACCTATACGCGCAAAAAATAATCAGCGCAAAACGACAGACACACTGAGGACGGCAGGAGTATCACTGCCGTTCTTTTGCCAGAGTAACTGAACATATCTTCAAGAAAGGGACCCCTGATGACCGAACAAGAGATGATGGAAAATTGGATGCGCAATGCCGCGATAGGCCCGCAGCACGAAAAGCTGGCGAAGGAGGTCGGCGAATACGAAGTCAGTATGGTGGAGCGCGGCCAGCCGATGACCGGATATGCGAAGGTTGAAATGATCCTTGACGGGCGCGTGCAGATTCAGCATTTCAGCATGGACTTTCAAGGCATGCCGTTCAAAGGATTCGGTATGACTGGGTTTGACAATTTCACACAGCGCTATTGGTTCACGTGGAATGACAACATGTCCACAGGACTCTATTCTCTGTGGGGTGTTGCCGAAGACGGCGGCAAGCGTGTCGTTTTTGAAGGCAAGATGGACAAACCCGGCATGAATCTGAAGCAATGTGATACCAGGCACGTCTTCACATATCTGAGCGACGACGAGTTCAAGATGGAAGCATGGGATTTCCCCGGCACGCCGAGTGAGAAGAAGACGATGGAGATGACCTACAAGCGAAAGTAGGTTAGTTCGCTCTACGGCAAAAGAAAGCGGGGCGAACCAATCGGTTCGCCCCGCACGTCTGACCAGATAACATCCTTAGGCCGCGCAGGCCACGTGATGCACCCTCAACTTTACTTGAGCAGCATCAGCTTGTGCGTGCTGTGGAAGCTTCCCGCCTGAATGCGCGCGAAATACATTCCGGAAGGCAGTTCGCTGCCGCCGAATTGCACAGTGTGATAACCGGCCTGCAGACGGCCGAGGTTCATATCGCGGACAACCTGGCCGTTGATATTAAAGACGACGATGCGCGTCTCCGAAGCGTTTGGCACCGCAATCTTGAAGTTGGTCTGCGGGTTGAACGGATTGGGGAAGACCTTCACGCTGTATTCGGTCGGCAATGCGGCATTCTCGCCCACCGGCAACGGACCGCGAATCGTACCGCCCGACTGACCCGAACTCCAGCGTCCATCACCGTCGCAGGTCGGGTGTGACAGCACAAAGCCGGTTACGGTTTCGGTTGCACCATATGAAGTGGTCGACGTGAAGATGATTGAGTCATTATCCACGGTAACTGTCCAGCCGGTCGGCGCGGTGGCCGTCGTGCCTTCGCAGAAGTCGCGAATCACGACCGTGTTCAAGCAGCCGCTGTTAACCGTCATGGAGTAGGTCCAGTTCGGCGGTCCGGCAGTCACGAGCGTAAACGTAGCAGTTCCCGTTCCGGCGGCACGACGCGTTCCGGTGTTGCCGGTTGCAACGCTGCCAGCTCCGCACTGATTGAATGCGACAACGGTGTAGGAATAGGTCACACCTGCAACTGCGGTAAAGTCATCATATAGCAGAACGCCACCGGCAACGGAGCCGATGGTGTTTCCATCACGGCGAATCTGGAACGAATCCGTTCCGGCCAAAGCCGCCCACGTGACACGAACTTTGTCGCACAACGTATCGGAGGCCACGATCGTCTGCACGTTGCCCGGTGCGGCAAGGCGTGTTCCCGGCACCGGCGTGGCCGGCTGAAGCGTTCCGTTTCCACAAGCGTTCACGGCACGAACTTGATATTGACCAACCTGTCCAGCTACGGGAGCGTGACAGAAGCTATAATTGGGACCACCTGTTGCGGGAACCGTTCCAACGGAAACATTTGAGCGCAGAATCTGGAAGCTAACCGCATCGGGGCAATTCGCCGTCCACGTCACGCAAACTTCATCGCAATCATCACTCGTGGCAGCGATGTTGTTGATCGTGCACACCGGCGCGGCACCGGCACGACCATTGTCACAGGCTCCCGTACCGGTGCTGCAGGTTGTGGAGTATCCGTAAACACAGTATGCAGCGACTCCCGCGAGCGGTGCATTATCCACAAATGTGCGCACCTGTCCGGCGCTGCCGCGGTTTAATGAGCCGATATGAACACCTTCGCGGAACACGCGGAAGGAGTCAAGACCGAGCACGGTATTCACAGACCAGCGGACGTATACCGATCCGCAACTGTCATCGGTGGCCGACATGTTCTGCGGTGTCGGCGGAGTGACCAAGCTGCGGCCAGTGACTTCCATTGCAGTAGAAAATGCGGTATCCGCATCCTGACCCGTGCCGCAGATCCGATACGCACGACAACGGACCGGAATATCAATGCCGCCCGGATAGCCTGTTATGGTGTAGCTTGTGTTGGCTGCACCGGGAATGTACACATAGTCAGCACTATTAACCAACAAGCGGTAGCCGGCAACATTTTCGCCGCTGTGGGTCCAATTCACGAGAATTGAGTTACACAGGTTCTGGGATGCCGTAAAATTGGATACCGGTGCCGGAGAGGGGCAGCCGCCACATGCACCAGCAACACAGGTGAACGGAATTTCTCCGGGACCTGTGCCGAAATAGACTTCTTGATAGCCGGTCTGAACACGGAACGTATCGCTCACCCAGTGAATGTCGCTGTTGTCAAGGCAGATTCGCAGGTAGAAGACGGGGTGACCAGTTCCATCGCCAGGATTCGGCGTGTTGGCGGCAAACACGAAATTCTCAGTGGCCGCAAACGTTCCGGGTGTTCCCAACTCTTGCATACCATTCAGCAGGAACTGATTGAAGTTCGCTTGCTGGAAACCGAAGCCTTCTTGGGGTTGAACGTCGCCGGGTCCAATCCCGTTTGCGGTGGAATCCCACCACACCTGAATCGTGGTTCCATCCGGCACCGGCGTTCCGCCGCCGCACGCATTCGTAATTACCTGAAATTCATCGAGGAACCAGACTTGAAATTGTGCATTCGCGGAGTTGACCACGAGCGCCAGGCAAACCATTAACAAAGCATATCTTAGACGCATCTTTGACTCCTATAGGTCGTCACATGTTATGAGGATAATGCGCTAATTTAGAATATATCATTTGAAAAGTCAACTCTTAGCTACTCAATTTTCTGAAGTTAAGGTCCTGCAGGAGGGGGAGTGACAGCCCGAAAACATAGGAGTTTAGCCCAGGAAAACCGGTCAGGTCGATAATTATCAACGTGACAAACACACTTAGTCGGCCGCAAACCTCTCTTTTGTCAGGCCTCGAACGATGAGAAAACCGGCCAAAGTCGCCTCAAGAAAGCCACCGCAAAACAGCACCATTGCATAAGCAGTTTCTGTGGGAGACCACATGGTGAACAGGGTTACAAGTGCACCCGAGACCAATGGCCCAAGCAGAAATCCCAGTGAACCCGCCGAGTTGAATCCGCCCATGGAAGTGGCGACATTGCCGTCCGGCGCCCGCGTGGCCGACAGCTGAAGTGTGGGAATAAACATCATGGCCGAAGCCGCGCCGAGCAGGAACATCCAGACCATCAGAAGCGGCGGTTCCACCCACCCGACTGTGGCAAAGAACAGTCCGTAGCAGAGCGAGCCCCACAGCAACAGCTGAGTCTGTGAAAAGCGACGCGACAAGACCACGACCGGACGGCAGAGCAGCCCCATCGTAAGCATGAAAGCCGCAATGTATCCGCCGATTTGACTTGGCGTGAAATCAAATCGCAGTGAAGCATAAATCGGAAATGAAGCGACAAAAAAGCCGACCGTGAATCTATCCAAGAAGGCGAACAGATAGGGAAGCCGCAAGCGCGGCTCGGTTGCCAACAGCTTTAGAATCTCGCCGAGGCGATGTCGTCGCGCAAAAACTGTTTGAGGGACAGCGAGTACCAAGGAAGCGATGGCCACCACAAACATGATCAAGCCGCCCAATGAAAGCGAGTAGGTCGGCGACATTGCACCCAGCCAGCCGCCAATAGGCGAGCCAAGCGCGACACCAAACGTAATGGCCGCACCGACCCGACCCATCGCTGCGGAAAGGCCTTCGTCTCGGCGCGCTCCGGCGACGGCCAGAAGCAACGACAAAGTTCCGATATGAAACGCACCTTCGATAAACCGCAGAACGAGCAGAGTTGTAAAGTTGCTCACGTGCGGCATAATCAGGAAACAAAGCCCGTCGAGAACAGCCGCGATCGCAATGAACGTGCGCGGCCTGCCGTAACGGTCGGCAAGACTGCCGGCAATCGGAGCGAACAGGAAAGCGGCCAGCATGTTTGCCGCCAGGAAGATGTGTGCCCAGAACTCCGAAACGCCGAAGCCGTCCATGACAAATGTTTTCAGGATTGGGACCACCCCCGTGACCGGAAGCATGGTCAGGAAGATCAGCCACGGTTCGATGCGAAGTTGAGGTGCAGAGGGGTGATTACTTCGGGGCACGTAACAGACTCAAGTTTGACCGATCAAAAAGCTGACTTCGTTCCAGAATATCAGGCCGTATGGAATTGTATTGTGCACTGCGGACGACGCAACCGCATCACGAGAGACTGATCTCTTTTGCAGGGGGAGAGGCCTTGCGATTGTAAGCGCTTACAAGCATACTATTAAAATAAGGAATTGAAAAGCGATTTACAACTCCAGAACCACAGCAAGATCACATCAAAAACATATAAATCAAATACTTATTTAGTGTTTGGGAACTTGGGAACCGAACCGATTTGATATCGTATACTCCTTGAAACGCAATTGATGGGGCATGTTGTATGCCTCGCATTTTGACAAGAAACCACCCAAAACAATTGAAAAGACCATGAAAAAACTGGGATGGCTTGGTGCAAGCCTCGTATTAGCGGGAATCGTGGCTGGCGTGCTGTTTACAGCCCAAATGGGGATTCAAACCCCAGCCGTGGCGGTTGAGGACGTTGCTCCTCGCGTAAATGCCGAATTTGCGCAGTACAATAACCTGATTAACGACCATGGCGAAAGCCCGTTCGTTGCTGTTGCCGAGCGTGTCGGACCAACGGTCGTCTACATATCATCGGATAAAGTGGTCCGCCGCCGCGATTCGATGCAGGACTTCTTCGACAACTCTCCCTTCTTTGAGTTCTTCCACAAGGATATGCGCGAGCCGAACCGCGAGTTTCACGCTCCTTCCACCGGGTCGGGCATGATTATTAGTCGTGACGGCTACATCCTGACCAACAATCATGTGGTGGACAACGCGGACAAAGTAACGGTAAAGACTCAGAACGGCAAGGAGTATGAGGCCAAGATTATCGGAGTTGATCCGGAAACGGATGTTGCGGTGATAAAAGTGGATCACAATTTTGAGTCCAATGAAGTCGCTCTCATCGGCAACTCGGATCAGCTGCGGGTGGGTGACTGGGCGATTGCCATGGGGAACCCGCTTGGCTTGGATTGGACTCTGACGGTGGGTATCATCTCAGCTCGTGGACGTAACAACTTAGCTATCTCAGGCGGCGGTCCGAGCTATCAGGACTTCATTCAGACCGACGCTTCAATTAACTTCGGCAACAGCGGCGGCCCGCTCTGCAACATTCACGGTGAAGTCATCGGCGTGAACACGGCCATCAATCCGTCGGGTCAAGGTATTGGATTCGCCATACCGATCAACATGGCCATGAAGGTCGTGGATCAATTGCGCGCGCATGGCAAGGTCGCGCGTGGATATCTTGGCATGCTGCCGCGCGAGTTAACGGCCGATCTGCGTTCTGCGACTGGTGTGAGCAAAGATCAGGAAGGCGTGTTTGTGGAGCGAGTCGATCCCAATACACCGGCGTCCGATGGCGGACTTGAAGCTGGCGATGTGATTACCGAGTTCGACGGCAAGACGATCAATGATGTCCAGAAGTTTCGCATGGCAGTCGCGGATGTGCCGCCGGGCAAGAACGTGCGCGCGAGAATAATTCGCGACGGAAAGACCAAGAATCTCGAGTTCGTGCTGGGTGATCGCGCACAGTTGGCGACGTTCCTCGGACAGGAGAAAGAGGCACCCGCACCATCTACCAATTGGCTGGGTATTGACGTCGGAGAAATCAACGAGTCGATGGCGCGCGCGCTGCGGCTTGACGGCACATATGGTGTGATCATCAACGAAATTGAGAAAGACAGTCCGGCCAAGCAGAAGCTGCGTGCGGGCGACGTGATTATCGAAATTGACCGCAAGCCGGTGGACGATGTGCGCGCCTTCAAAGAGATTGCCGCAAGTCTACGCAATTCGAACAAAGCGGTGCTCTTCAGAATCGTTCGCGAAGGCGTTAAGACCTTCGAGGCAGTGGAAGTGAACTAAGAAACCTTCTTGAACCTCCAGCACTCCCCGGTCAGCTTGGAATGGCCGGGGAGTGTTGTTACCTCCTATATCCTCTTCCTCTATGCTCATCTATACCTTCTCCGCACCTTTTTCATTCGAACGCACAGCGGCTTACATCGGCCGATTTGAAAACTCTCAGACGCACGCCGTGTCTGGCGAGCAATTTTGTCAGGTGCTTTCAGATGATAAAGGCTACTATCTTGTCGAGGTGAAGCCGTGGGGGAAGAGTTCGGTTCAGGTCTGCGTGGTTGTGGGGGAGGAGACGGACTCGCGGCGTGTTCAGATCCGCCGCTATCTCGATCGCACATTTGGGAGCGATGACGAGTTATTACGCTTTTACGCGTTCGCCAAACCGGACGCGTATTTGTCAAAATGGACGAATGACTTTCGCGGACTGAGGTTGGTCGGCATTCACAGCCTTTGGGAATGCCTCTCGTGGTCCATCATTGGGCAGCAGGTTTCCGTGGCCTCCGCCTTTGCCACGCGATCGCGTTTGGCGCAGCATTGCGAGGCAGTTGTTGCATGGCAAGGCAAGGATTATGAGGGATTTCCTACGCCAGAAGCGGTGCTGAGCTTAACGCCTGCTGAACTGCGTGCCTGCGGGTTGTCCGCGATGAAAGGAGAGTATCTTCAGGGTCTTGCGCAGGAACTTTGTCTCGACTATCTTAATGAATCCTTACTCAGCAGTTCTGACCCAAGCAAAATTCGCGAACGACTGCTTGAGATTCGCGGGATCGGGCCTTGGTCAGTAGAATATGCAATGATGCGCGTGCACGGTGACCCCGATGCCTGTCCTCTCGAGGACATCGGGCTGCGCAATGCGCTCGCTCGCGAATACGGATTAGGCAAACAAGCGACACTTGAAGAGACTCGCCGCATCACGGACACGTGGCGGCCTTATCGAGGTTACGCAACATTTTATATATGGTTCACGTTGCTGAACACCCCATAGTCGAGACGGCATCCGAACTCTATTGGACGGATTTGAAAACGCCGCTGGGCCGCATGCGCCTCACCGCGAGTGCCTATGGTCTGATGCGTGCGGAGTTCATGGACGACCCTCGCGATGCAGCCGGCGAGTGCGTGGAAACAAAACTTCTTCAGCTTGCGCGCAAGGAGCTGACCGAGTATTTTGCGGGATACCGAACGCACTTTGATGTGCCGCTGGACTTGCGCGGAACCGAGTTTCAGTTGGAAGTGTGGCGCGAATTGCGGCTGATCCCCTACGGCACGACGATAACCTATGGTGAAATTGCCAAGCATTTGCTATTGCCGAATGCGTCGCGTGCGGTAGGAGTTGCGAACGGACAGAATCCTGTGGCCGTGATTGTTCCGTGTCATCGCGTATTAGGACAGAAAAATCAGTTAACGGGTTATGCCGGAGGTATAGATCGCAAAAGCTGGCTGCTCAGACATGAGTGCAGCACGCTGGTGTAGCGTGTAAGGTAAAGAAAATTTAGGCTTGCGCATCACAAGTGCGCAAAATTATTCGCTCTTGACTGAACTTCCGATCGCATGTATATTACAGTAGACCCTGCAACTGCAGGGCGACAACACAAACAAAAGAGGTGTGTCATGCGGAACAAAAGACGTAAGTTCAGGGGGGGGCGGAAGTTAGCGCTGATATTGGTGCTCTTTCTTGCAGTTGGAGCTAAGGCGCTGAACGTGGTAAACACGCATACTTCATCCGGATCGCTATCAAAGAGCATTACGGTCACTACTGCCGGAACCTACAAACACGATGCACTTGCGCCTGCGCAAGGATATCTCTACAGCGAAATAGAGAACCGCACGGCGATTCCTTCTGATGACATTTACGTGGAAAATGGCGAGTGTGTCAGTCATTCCGTTTATCTGGAGCAAACGGACGAACGTACTTTTTACAATCTTAACTCAACTGCCACGATTACGAGTGGCACAGCAAAATCGCAGGTACGGTCACAGGAGATAGTAACAATCTGCCCATCGGGCGGCGGAAGTTAACCGCAAACTTAGAAGCGGTCGAGTGCAAGCTCGACCGCTTCCTTGCATTATGAGACACCTTGTCTTGCTTCTCTTGTCGGCACAAGTTATGGCCGGCATTATCCCGATTACGCCTGCACAGAGCATTGAAGACGCGATGCTTTTCTCTGACACGGGCGACACGGTTTTGCTTGCAGATGGTCTCTATTCAGAGTCCGTGTTTATCACAGGGAAGAAGATCACGGTTGGAAGCCAGTTCTTGCTGGATGGGGATACGGCTCACATTTCGGCGACTATTGTTGAACGTGATCTCGTACATCCTGATACGCAATCCTGCTTCATTATCGTGGACTGTCCGGACACGGTTCGATTAGTGGGGCTTACGATTCGGAACGGGTTGGGGACTATGTGGTCGGAAGAAAATGCGTACGCAGGAGGCTGCGTTTACAGTCTGCTCTCAAAGGTAATCATTGAGCATTGCACGATTCGCTCTGGAACTGCCGCTTTCGGGGGAGGCATCTTCACGTTTAGGCGTGCCAATCAGTCGGTGAATAGCCTATCTCTGCGCAACTGCGTTGTCACGAATTGCGCGTCGGATTACTGGGGCGGTGGGGTATATGCAAACCGATGCACCCTTGAAGTCCGTAACAGTACCGTTCGTAATTGTTTTAGTCTGTCGCAATCTGGAGGGGGCATCAGCGCACCCGCGCCTGCTGCTATCATTGAAAACTGTACTTTTGATAGTTGCGCAGGAATTGTTGGTGGTGTTGATCTTGGCGTCGGGAGCGCAATTGTACGAGGATGCACTTTCACTAACAATACAGCAACGCTAATTAGGTACTCTGCGCATTTGGGGGGCGGGGGAGGATTCCGGAGAATTGAGGGCAACTATTTCGGTCCCACTCTGTCAAATACGGTAGGAGTACGATTCTGCTGTGACACCGAAGACTCCGTTTTCTTTGTCGGCAACATATTGGAGTACAACGAAGCGACAGTGCGAACCGGAAGTCTATATTCTGCGGGAGTGGCGGGAGAGATATCGCACAACATTTTCAGGTGGAACATTGGATCGTTGGGCAGTCAGATTTATTGTTTTCAAGGCACAACTGTAGACATCCATCACAACGTGTTTGAAGGCAACATAAGCCTTGATCCGAGTTTTCCGAGCGTCTTGCTGACTGGACCCAACGCACGGCAGCAGTTTCATGACAACATTTTGGTGGGGAACAGCGGAGGGACAATCGACTATAACGATACGTATCACACCACAATTGACGCACGCAACAACTGGTGGGGTCATGCGAGCGGACCTTATCATCCAACTCAGAATCCGGGCGGTCAGGGGGATACTCTGCTTTCGGACAGCGTGCTCTTTGATCCGTGGCTGATGTTTCCACCGGACACGTCTTCGTCGAGCGTAGGGCGGCCATTGCCAGTCTCGCCGGTAAACTGGGAACTACTGATTGTCTATCCTAACCCATTCAACAGCGAACTGTCAATTTCCATAGCGGGGATCATGGGGCAAGGGTTTTCCTTGAAGCTCTATGATACGCTTGGCCGCGAGGTTGCCACGCTTCGCGAAGGAAGAGGGCACGGGACAACACTCCACTACAGCGCACCTCCGACACTCGCTGCAGGTGTTTATTTTCTGTGCGCGGCGGAAGGCAACTTTGTTGAAACTCGAAAAGTCGTGTTCCTGAAGTGAAGCACTTGCCACGAAAAGAAGTCGCGGCCCATCGATTGGATGGGCCGCTTCGTTTATACGATAGTCGAACGACAATACTCTACTACAGCGCAGAGCAAGTCGGTAAGTTTACGCTCCCGTCTGCCTTTTCAGTCTTGCCGGCCACAGAAACAATCTGGGTTCAATCCGTGTTTGAATCTTGTGGCCACTAAATTCTGCGAGCCTCTCGACTTCATCTGCCGTTCGAGCATTGCTGACAAATACGAAAAGTATGTCTGTGAGCGGCAATGCGCCTTTTATCAGCACTTCCGCCTGCGGGTGAGTAGGTTCGGAACTTTGCAATCCGAGGCGCGTCCACTTCTCAACGTGGTCTGCAAACATTGCCTGCAAACCAACTACTCTAGTCTGCACATGCCTTCCGTTTTCCTGTGCGGCAGATACCGCGGAGAAAAGCGTATCCTCCCTCTCAAGCAACTTCAAATCCAAAGCAAGATGCACCCACTCCACAGGCCAAGCGGATTTTGAGCGTGCATAGAGAAGTTCATAATTGGGAACCGTCAGTGCGCAGTTGATATAATCGAGGCCGACCGCGAATTGCTCGAAGCGACGCGGATCGTGCAACAACCGCTCAGCATTCGCCCCAAGTCTCGTCCGCAGTCCGCGCGCGGTGTCTACGAATCCGTCCCGAAAAATCTGCGGGAGATTAATCGTGATATGCGTGCTGTGCAGTAGCCATCTAAGGCTTCGCTTGCGCAGTTCGCGCGAGATGGTCGGTCTTCCGAACGGCCACATCACACGGCGCGCAATCGTCGATAGTGTGTAACGGTGTAAACGGCCACAAGCAGGCATATGACACTGGCGGAGGCCAGCGCGACACGTGCACTGAAGATGTCCGCCACCACGCCCAGCAGGAATGCGCCGATGGGACCGAAACCCAGAAATGCCGACGTATAAAACCCCAACACGCGCCCGCGCAAGTGATCCGGCGTGAGCATCTGCAGAAGTGTGTTCGTCGAGGCGAGAATTGAGATACCGGAGAAACCGGTCATCAACATGGCAATCACAGAGACTTCGAATTGCTGTGAGAGGGAGAAGATGAGCACTCCCAAAGCCATGCCGACCATTCCCATCATCACAACCCATCCACGTTTGGTGTCGCGGCTCATGGAGGCCTGCCAGAGTCCACCGAGCAGCGCGCCGATTCCCGCAGCAGACATCAGAATCCCCAGTCCTGAAGCTCCCTGGCCAAGTACGAGATCGGCAACCATCGGCAACAGGGTGTTATAAGAGAAGCCGAAGATTGCAAAGATAATCACATTGCGAATCAACACGCGCTGCACAGGCGCTCCGACGATGAAGCAATAGGCGTCGCGCAATTGCTTGAAGATAGGCTCACGGAGGTCACCGGTTGGCGGCGGCAAATTGCGCATCAGCGACAACGTGACAACTAATGAGAAGTAAGACAGCGCGTTGACCAGAAAACAGACGCCCTCACCAAAGAGCGGCACAAGCAATCCGGCAAGTGAAGGGCCGACAAACCGTGCGCCATTGAACGTCGAAGAGTTCAGTGCTACCGCGTTGCCGATGTCTTCCTTTCCGACAAGATCACCGACGAATGCGAGCCTCGCCGGCGCGTCAATGGCAAGGAACACGCCTGAAATCGTCGCGAGGATGAGAATATGCCATTCGTTGACGACTCCAGTGAACGTCAGGAATGCGAGGATAAGCGCAGAAATTGCGAGTCCGGTTTGCGTAATGTAGAGCACGAACCTCTTCGGTGAGCGGTCCACCAATACCCCGCCCACAGAGCCGAGCACAAGTGAGGGCAACTGCGACATCGCAGCGATGATCCCGAGCCAGAGTGGTGACTCGGTTATCCGCCAGACCAACCAACCCTGTGCAAGCGTCTGCATCCACGTGCCGACAATCGAGAGCGCAAACCCTGTCCAGAAGAGCCGGTAGTTGCGATGGCGAAACGCGCGGAATGTCTCCCGAGGTGAGTTCACCGGAGTTTCTGAGCTTCCCGTTCGAGTGCATCAAAATAGCCATTCAGAGCGCAAGCATGCCGCAGGTACTCTGCTTCACGCGGACCGCCTTTGCCACGTGCCATTGCGAGCCAAGTCCGCTTCTGCTGAGCGGACCAACTTTCGGAATCCGGCAGCGCAAGCAGCAATGAGCCGTGCTGAGCCACCCATTTGCGTTCGCTGGTCGTCATGCCGGGCAACGCAAAACCGAGCCGCTCTTCGACTGCCCTCAGAACGCGCTTCTCAAACCCGCTGTCACGTGGGGCGAAAGTTGTTAACGCAAGCGAAGCCAGCAGTGAAACGGAATCCAGCGGATATTCGCGGTAGAGTGCAGGATCCTGTCCATTCAGACCCATCACAACGTCAGCTTCGGCAAGCTGTTTAAGAGTCTTCCTGGGCGTTCGATAGCCTTTAGTTCGGGCGATGCGCTTGCGCTCAGCATCTGCAACCCTTCGCAGTTTAGCATCGGTCGAACGCAATCCAAGTTTATCGTAAAACCAGTAAGCCCCTGAACCGACAGCCTCGTCGTTCTCATACCCGATCTGATAGCGGCGGGCGATGACCCAAGGCGCGGGACAAAAGGCGCGTGCCGCACGAATGAGTGAAGCATAAACCCAGGCCGCCTCACCTCCGCGAAACGTGTCGAAGATATTAAGCGCAATTTCCAGCCGTGCCGGATGCATACCACCACCACCATAGCTGATCGGTACGCCGTTCTTGAGCATCAAGAATCCCCAGCCCGCCTCCTGTGGAAGCCTCCACTCGAGCTGGTTGAACCAAACCAGTAGTGATGCGCCGCGCTCAAGCTGTATCTCGTACAACTCCTCTGGATTCCCGTGCGTTGCGCCGTAGTATTCGCGTAATCGAACAGTCAATGTGCCATGCACGAGATTCAGAAGCTCCTGTCCGCGTCGCCGCGGAACCGGCTGCGGCAGCTCGAGGGGCTTTCGGATCTCCGCAGCGAAGTCAAAGGTGAACTTGTCCTGCGGCCAGATCCAGAGGGTATTGGGCCTGGGTTCAGCAGTCAGCGTTCGCGAGGGTCCCTTCGGGTCAAGCGTCATCGCGAGCATGAGACTTGCCTCATTATAGAGGTGATCTGCCACCTGTTCGGGAAAAGCATGCCGGAATCGCTCGAGCAAGAGCGACAGCGTACTCCGTTCCCCCGCGACTTTTTGCAGAATCTCGCGCACGGTAAGCGTCTCCGAGTCTGCCGCATCGGCCTCAACACTCTCCAGCAGCAACCAAAGCAAACCGGCCAAGGGATCGCTTTCCCGCGATTCATAATCCTCCCAATCGAGGTCTACAAGATCCTTAAGACGAGTGCTAAGAACCTGAGCGTTACCAAAGTCAAAAGCGTAGTAGAGCATTGTGCCGACCACACCCGTTTGTGCGAGTTCTTCAGCGAGCTCGGGAGTGATACGCGCATGGAAGTGCGAGAGCTCACGATCCGCAAAACGCCGCACGGCTTCGCTGACAGGATAGGCTTTGTAAAAGAGCAACTGGTCGTGATAAGCAAGCAACGACTTAGCGGAATACCGGGCGGTGCTGAGTGCACGCAGCAGCTCGAGCGTTTCGTCCGCCGAAGGTCGGGCAGTAAGTTTCTTGAGTAGAGATTGGGCGGTCATCATAGAGCCCTTACCGTTTAAATATCGAATAACACAACAGACAATTTACCACGCCATACCACAAAAAACAAACGGCCCGGAGAGTTCCGGACCGTTTGCATATCGTAGCCTGAAGAAACCGATTACATCGGCATCGGGGCGGCCTTCTTGGCCTTCTTGCGGCGCTTCGGAGCCTTCTTCGCCGTTGCTTTCTTGGTGGCCTTCTTGGCAGCTTTCTTCTTGGTGGCCTTCTTGGCGGCTTTCTTCTTGGTTGCTTTCTTCTTCGTCGCCTTCTTCGCGGCCTTCTTAGTTGCTTTCTTCTTGGTCGCTTTCTTCTTGGTCGCCTTCTTGGCCGTGGCCTTCTTGGCGGCTTTCTTCTTGGTGGCCTTCTTCTTGGCCGTGGCCTTCTTGGTGGCCTTCTTCTTGGTTGCCTTCTTCTTGGCAGGACTCATTCGGATTTCTCCTTCGCTGAATGATCGGGCAGAGACTCGTTCGAGAACAGGATGTTTGATGTCCAGACAGGAAGCGGATGCGCTGCCCGAGATTCGCAGGCCTCCTGCTCTGTGCAACGCGGCAATCCGTGCGGCGAATTACCGAATTGTACCGGCGGCTTCTCGAAAGATGAGTCGCACAGTATCTATGATCGCGTCCCTGAAAGCGGGACGTTCATCGCGTTCCAGAACGGGTTGGATTCATTAGAATCAACGACCCGTGAGGGGAATCGTGACCATTTCGTGCCAAGCTATAGCAACAAATGGGCCGATTTTCAGCAAAGATAAGCAGATGACCAGTGTTCAGCACCGATTCATGTACTGTTTGAGCCTGCTGTTGGCTCGGTCGAACACAACGTAAAACTTTTAGGTAAAAAGATTTACGAAGTCCATAAAGAACAGGGCCTCGATTTCCGATGAAGTCCGTGCGAAGTCAGAACTAAATTCGCAGAAACCTGCATGCTCATACTTTCGAGTTACTCTGAGCGGCTATCGTTTCCGCTTTGCATCGCGGGCAGCGCGTTTTTCAGCTTTGAGCTTCGCGCGAAATTCTTTTTGCCGAGCTTGCTCGACTTCATCCCGCGCTTCAATCAGGTCGGCGAGATAGCCAAGCGTTTCCCGCCGCTCCAAAGCCTGCTGCAGGAGATCGTACTCGCGGAGCGTGAACCACGTCCTGAGCATGGGGGCGAAGAAGAGCATGACCTGCGAGCCGATAAAATTGACGGGCCGCAGGGACTCCAGAAAAAGCACGGCGGGCAGTGCGAATCCCAAAGTCACCACTTTATCGGCAAGCTTGGCAAACAACTCAAGCTGTTCGGGACTCAGATAGTCCGGAGCCGTGATCTCCTTCACTTCGCGGACCTCGTCTCGTCGATTCGCTGCCGGATATACTTTAGAACTGCGTCACGCTCAGGAGGTTCCATCAGCAGCATCCCGCGATGTCCGTCGAGGCGGGATCGTTCCGCAAATGGCGAGACGAACAGGCCGTTCGGATCAAGTTCAACGCGTCCCAATTCCCGGAAAGTCTTGCGGCGTTTCCAGTACCAGCGCTTGAGTTCGATAGCGTCATCCGTGATCGTGAAGCGAGTCGGAATCCAATATGCGCTGAGCGATCCCAGCAAAAACACAAGGGAAAAGAATGCCCAGATCGCGCTGTCCAAAGCTTTCATGATTCCGTAGGGAACAAGAATCACGGCAAGGAGAAAGACCACGCGGCGGTATCCGCCCCGCTTCGGAGGATGCACTGTCCATTCAAAGATCGTTTGATTCGAGGGCATACCTTACCCAACCCACGACGCGAAAATATAACTCATCAATTTTGAAAACGCAAGTGCTTATCAGAAAAAAGTTACGAATGTGCCGCCAACCAATTAGCCCCGCTACCCACCTCAACCTCGATTGGAACCCTGAGTGGCATCGCTCCGGACATCTCTTGACGCACGAGTTTCTCGAGTTTCTCGAGTTCGGAATCGGGAGCTTCAAAGACGAGTTCATCATGCACTTGCAGCAGCATCCGAGCGGCAAACTTTTCCACTTTTAGCCGCTTTGCGATTCGAATCATGGCAATTTTAATCATGTCAGCGGCACTGCCTTGGACCGGAGTATTGATCGCAATGCGCTCCGCGAACTCCCGAACCTGCCGATTCGCGGCCTTGATATCGGGGATCTGGCGTCGTCGGCCCAGCAGCGTCTCAACGTAGCCCAGATCGCGGCAACGCTCGATAGTTTCCTGCATGAAGCGCTTGACGCCGGGGTAAAGTTTGAAATACTGTTCGCGGAAATCCTTGGCTTCTGCGCGCGGAATGCCGAGCTGCTCAGACAACCCGAAATCGGTTTGACCGTAGATGATACCGAAGTTCACGGTCTTGGCCGCACGGCGCATCTCCGGATTGACTTCAGAGAGCGGAACTCCGTGTATCTTGGCCGCAGTCTCCCGATGAATGTCTCCGCCGCTCTGGAACGCTTCCAAAAGAGACTCGTCGTTGGAAAGGTGGGCCATGATGCGCAACTCAATTTGGCCGTAGTCCGCTGATAGAATCTTCCAACCGTCTTGACCGGGAATGAATGCTTCACGAATTCTGCGGCCGACTTCTGTGCGTATGGGGATGTTCTGCAGATTGGGATTGTTGGAAGAGAGTCGTCCGGTTGCAGCAATCGTCTGACTGAAAGTCGTGTGCACACGTCCGGTATATGGATGCACGAGTTGCGGCAGCGAGTCTACATAGGTTCCCTTTAGCTTCGACAACGTGCGATACTCCAGCAGCTTCGCAGGGAGTTCGTGCCTCGGTGCCAGTGTCGTCAGTGTGTCCACATCCGTTGAGGGACCGGTCTTGGTTTTCTTCTGGACGGGCAGCCCGAGCTTTTCAAACAGGATGACCGCAAGCTGCTTGGGAGAGTTCAGATTGAAGGACTCGCCGGCCAGAATGTGGCACTCCTGCTCGATGCGGACGAGGTCGCGGTCGAGCTCCTTGGACATCCCCTCAAGCAGGTCCGAATCGAGTCGGACACCGGCAAATTCCATATCTCTGAGCACCGGAAGAAGCGGCATCTCAAGCTCATCAAACAGCTTCTTCTGGCTTTCGAGCAGGGGTTCAAGGACATGAACGAGCCTGAGAGCATAGTCGGCGTCTTCGCACGCATAGTCGGCAATTTTTTCCAGATCGACATCAAGCATCGAGCTCTGTTGCTTGCCTGATCCGATCAAATCGGAGGTTGGAATCTTGGAAAGTTTCAGAAAATCGCGCGTCAGTTCATCAATCCCGAGCGAGCGGCTGCCCGGGTTGAGGAGGTAGGCCGCGATCATGGTGTCAAAAGAAAGAGAGGCAACCTCGATTCCATAAGAGAGGTAGACCAGAGCATCATATTTGATATTTTGACCTGCTTTGGGGACTTCGGGGTCCTCAAGAAGATCGGCCGCAAGTTCGAGGTAAGCTGCAAGTGAACCTTCTGCCTCACTCCCGAAGCGCACGAATTGACGGGAACCTGTGGGCCTGCCCTCGAAGTGAGCAAGAGAGATGTAGTATGCCTCTCCCTCCACAACCGAGTAGCTTGCACCGACGATTTCTGCGAACATCGGATCGGCACTGGTAGTCTCAACGTCGAAGGAGAGAAGCGCCTTCGCTTCCTTCCATTGCGTGACGAGCTTCTTGAATTCCTCTGCGGTGCGGACGATCTGGTATTTACGTTTCGCAGCAGTTCTTGTGTCCGCCGTCACGGAACCTGCCGGGGCGGACGCACGCAGTCGATCCAGTACCCGATACAACTCAAGATCGGTGAGCAGGCGCTCGATTTCCGCGTTATAGATCGGCCGCACAGTGAGATCTTCCACGTCCATATCGATGGGTGCGTTGCAGTCAATCGTGACAAGCTCACGTGACAGGCGCGCCGACTCGGCGTGCTCGAGGAGCGCATCGCGCAGCTTCGAGGCTTTCATTTCCGGAGCGGCCTTGAGAACTTCGTCAACCGAGCCGTAGTCTCGGACGAGCTTCACTGCCGTTTTCGGTCCGACCCCTGCCACTCCGGGGACATTATCTGAAGAGTCACCCATCAATGCAAGCACATCCACGACGCGTTCGGGAGGCACACCAAAATTCTCTTCGACATCGGCCGGAGACCAGATAAGCACCCCGTCGGGTTTAGGATTGTACAGCTTGATGCGTTCGGAGACCAATTGCTGATAGTCCTTGTCGCCGGTCACCATATAGACGTCAAACCCCTCGGCTTCGGCGCGCTTCGCGAGCGTCCCAATCACATCATCGGCCTCCCAACCGGGAAGCGCAAGAATCTTTATTCCGGTTGCCACCAAGACCTGATCAAGTCTCCCTAATTGGTCTACCAGCTCCTCCGGCATCTTCTGACGCGTCGCCTTATACTCAGTATAGGCCTTATGGCGGAAGGTGGGTTCGGCAGTATCAAAAACAATTGCCAAGTGGGTCGGCTGCTCTTTCTCGATTAGCGAGATCAAGGTATTCAGAAAGCCGAAGATGGCTGATGTGATTTCGCCTCGTGAGTTAACCAGCGGATTGCGCAGAAAGGCGAAATGGGCGCGGTACATCAGAGCCGATCCGTCAATCAGGAAAAGGGTATGTTCACGGTCAGCCATTTCGTGGACCTTGCGGGCTTGACTTTTTGCTGACAAAGCCCCTCATTAAAGCTCCGGTACTCATTCGAACAGTATATTCTACAAAAGGATAACCCATGTCAGACCAGCCGGGCCCGCGCCCTCATCAAATTAACGTATCCCTGGACGAGAAAGTGGCCGAGGGGACCTATTCAAACCTCGCCCTGATTTCGCACAGTCCTGCCGAGTTTTTCCTCGATTTTGCCCGGATGGTTCCGGGAACACCGAAAGCCTCAGTGCACGCGCGAATTATCATGACTCCGTCGCATTGCAAGTTTCTGCTGAATGCGCTGAAGGAGAACATTGAACGCTTCGAAAAGCAGTTTGGAGAAATCAAGCTGCAAGGTGGGCCGTCACAGCCGGGCAGCCAATTCGGGTTCCGAACCGGCAACGAACCGGATATCAAGTAACTTTTGCACTTTTCAGCAAGGGCAAACGGACCTGCTGGAAGTAGTAACGGCTTCACTCTCTGGAGGGAAACATGTCTCGCATCATCGCACTGCTTGCCATCATCGCCGTACTTACTCTGTCGTGTGACGAGGAGAAGAACCCGCAACCAACTCCTCCGACTGCGCCCAATCTGCTCGCTGCGATCGAGATAACACACAGCTCTGTGCGAATGACATGGAACGACCGCTCAAACAACGAGGAGCGTTTTGAGGTTGAGAAGTCGACAGGAACAACATGGGAACTTGCGGAGACTGTCGGCGCGAATGTCACCGAAGCCTATGTTGGCGGATTGAACGCCGGAACGCCTTATCAGTTCCGCGTCTTCGCCGTGAACAACGCAGGTCGCAGCGATGCGTCCAATACGATCAACGTCAATACGCAATCCGTCAATCCGCCGCCAGCCCCCACGAACGTGCAGGCTAATGCCCTCGCCCCGTACGTCGTGCGCGTCACGTGGAATGACACCGCGCCGAACCCTGTCGTGTTTGTTATCGACCGCAGAACTATTGAAACAGATTGGACACGCGTAGGCGAAGCGCCGGACAACGCGACATCCTTTAATGATTCAACCTGCCTTGCCCTAACCACCTACTACTATCGAGTTGGTGCGCGGGCCGGGTCGTTGTTGACGATGTCCGCTGATTCGGCGCAGGTAACAACCCCGGCAGTCGGCACGCCGGCGCCGCCCTCAAACCTCCAGGCAGAAGTCATCTTGGGCACCGGAGTGCGTCTTTCTTGGACAGACAACTCCGTGGTCGAGACGTCATTCCAAATCGGCCGCAACATTTCCGGTCAGCCGTTCGGCGTAATTGATACCGTACCGGCCAACACGACCGTCTATTTCGACTCACTAGGCGACGCCATGGCCTTGTATAACTACGGGGTTCGCGCCGCGAACGAGGTCGGTGCGTCAGGCTGGTCGAATTACGTCCAGGCTAATTACGTGTTCTGTTCGGAAGGCGCGATTCCCATTTGCCTCGGATACTTCTGGACGTATGAGGTAGATCCTCCAAGTGGTACCAACTATCGGGTCATGCGCCGAATTCCCCGCGCAGAGTTCAACGATGGTTTAGACTACTATCTTGTGGTGCAGAACTATTGGCCTGATTCGGCCGGGACGGACTCGCTCTACTATTGGCGTAATCGAAACGACGGACTCTATCAGGATGAGTTTCCGTTTGATGCGACTCCGGCAGATTTACTTTTGCGAGTTCCGGCATCTTCAGGATTCTGGAGCTTCAACGGAGATAGCGTCATCGTGACGACAAGCAACGTCACGGTGATTGTCGCTGGTAGAGTCTTCTCGGGCGTGACCATCTATCAGAGATTTATTCGGGGCACCAACCGCAGCATCAAGTATTACCTTAAGACGGGGGACATCGGGATTATCAAAGAGGAGGAAATCGAGGGGTCCGTCATTCGAACGACACGTGAGATCGTTGACTGGCATACCGGTAATTAAACAGCAAGCGTCTCGCCGCGCGAAGGAGAGCGGGGCGTGGAGCGGATCGAAGGTTACCCCGCCATCCTTATAATAGAAAATCCGCCTTCAATTGGTCCGCCTTCGGGTTCGACGATTCGCAGCGGCAGGTTTCGTAAAGTGATTTCCTCTTCGAGCAGTGGTTTGAGAATGTCTCTCCGTTCCCATAATCCTCCGGTCACTGCGAGCGGAAGCACATGCATACTTTGCGGCATATCTTCAAGCAAGCGTTCGACCTGGTCAATCAACTCAAGTGCTGCAAACTCCAGGATTCCGCCGACTTCGGGCTGCTCGTCGGCAAATTGAAAAACGATAGGCGCAAGCTCAGCCCAGCGGGTTGGGCCGAAATCCTCACGGTAGACCTTCGTGATGATCTCAGAACTCGATCCGATTTGGAGTTTTTCGAGAATTGCGGCATGGAAAGGGGAAAGCTCTGCGCGCTCGCTTTCGCGCAAACACAGCCTGAGTGCTTCGCGGCCAATCCACGCGCCGCTTCCTTCATCACCCAGAAGGGGACCCCAGCCACCCGCGCGGAAGAACTCATGGCCCTGCGGGTTTTGATAGAAAGCAATCGAACCCGTGCCGATAATCAGAAGTATCCCGTGCTCTCCTTTATAAAAGGCTCCTGCGTAAGCCAAGTGTGCGTCGGTCACGATATGCACTCTGCTTTCCGGCCAGTACTCTCTCGCGACCGTGTTAGCGATCTCCAGCTCGCGCGCACGACCGACTCCGGCAAGTCCGAGCACGACTTCTTTACATGAATGAGCGTCCGGACACATTTTGAGTAAGTCTGCAAGGGCACTGCGCAACCCCTCCGGCCCATGCCTCGCGACATTTGAAGGCCCGGCCTCCGCAGAACACAGCAGGCGCCCGTCAGCCGTGATGAGCCAGCCGCTGGAGTGTGTTCCTCCGCCATCAACGATGAGGTAATTGTCCATATCGGATAAGTTAACTCTTTCCTTTATATATGCAACTCAAAAGGCCGGAGCACTCAGCTCCGGCCTTTTCCTTTCCAACAACCGCCGCAACATCAGGGACAATCAAATCTTAGCCGCATGACAAAGACGTGATTACTCCTTGCCTCCCTCCATCTGCGCTTGCTTCTTCATCGCCGGCCAGACAATTTCGCACAGCCAGTCTTCGGCTTTCTTGGAGTCCATATTGAACTTATGATAGACCTCCATCGGCGCGCCAGCCCACTCAAGGTTGTTTGCCTCGGCAAACTTCATGAGTCCCTCCCATGCATTCATAGAGGAATTGGGATGACCTTCATACGTGCAGGAGACAACCTGCATCTCCGGCATTTGTTCGATCGTCACATTTACAGTCGGTTCATTGTCTGCTGCGATGGGAAAGCACCACTTCGACGTCAACGAGCCTGCGGCGGTAGACGACGGATCTTCATACCACACGGAGAACATAGGGCCTGCGGGTTGAATGGACTTTTCGGCCATGTAGTCCATCAAACGCTTGACGCCGTTCGCTGCCATAGCCTCGATGGCTCCTTCATAGTCTTTTTCGCCCCAGCCGCCCTCGGGGGCTAAGTCGGCTGCACGCAAATACGCTGATGCAACGATCATCGCGGGCCTGGTAACATACTCAGGACCTCTGGTGATCTTGGCGGTGCCTTCAAAACCCGGTAATACCACATCATCGGCGGCAAAAGCAAATGAACATATGCAGAACGACAAAACGACTGCTGCGAGACCGAAGTTCTTCATAACTCCCTCTTTGATTTCTGACTTTCGTTTATTCAAGAAACGTCTGCGATGTGTGACAAATCGAATATTTGACTCAATCCTCTCGCGAGAGACTTCCGGAGTCACTTAGACATGCCAAGTGATGACAGCGACGAGAATTCGCGGCGTGACAACCCAGCATTCGTCAAAGATAGGTTTCTATCGAGTCAACTCATCCAAAACCACGCGATCCGCCTTAGGAAATGCGTAGTTGGAAAGTTCGGATGGCCGCACCCATTTTGCATCCGCGGCATGAAGCAGCTTCAGCTTTCCACCGATATGTTCACACTCAAAACAGTGCAAGGTAATTCTGAAGTGCGTATAGGCATGCTTGACACTGGCGATTAGTTCGCCAACTTGGACATGGATGGCCAGTTCTTCGAGCATTTCACGCCGTACACACTCTTCCAGCGTTTCGCCATGCTCTTTCTTGCCTCCGGGAAACTCCCAGAGTCCGCCAAGCATCCCATGTTCAGGCCGCTTGGTAATCAGGATTCGTCCGTTCTTGCGTACGATAGCCGCCCCAATATCATAATGCGGCGTTGCGGCTCTTGCCCGTCTGCGCGGCAGGACGGTCACGTCGTCCAGAGTCTTCCGCGCAATACAGACTCGTTTGAGCGGACACTCAGAACACAACGCCTCGCGCGGTCTGCAGACCGTCGCTCCGAGTTCCATGAGAGATTCATTCAGGTCACCCGGCGCGAAGCCAGACCTGACCGCCGCTTGCATCCACGATTCAGCAGCAGCCTTCAATCTGGCATTGACTTCGCGCTCCGTGATCAGTCCCCCTTCACCTGTCACACGAGCCATCACACGCTCGACATTGCCGTCCATGACGGGAGTAGCTTCGCCGAAAGCCAGCGACGCGATGGCCGCGGAGGTGTAAGAGCCAATCCCGGGAAGTTTCTTAAGCTCCGCGCTTGACCTCGGAAGCTTTCCCCCCATACCCAAAACCTGTTTGGCTGCCTTGTGGAGGTTGCGTGCGCGAGCATAGTAGCCGCAGCCCTCCCACATCTTCAAAACCTCGTCGAGCGGCGCGTTTGCGAGCGCTTCCACAGTCGGAAATGTCCTGATAAACCGTTGGAAATACGGTTCGACCGTTGTGACTTGCGTCTGCTGCAGCAGAATCTCGCTCACCCATATTTTGTATGGGTCGCGTGTCTTTCGCCACGGCATCGCACGTTTATTGCGCGCGAACCAGTCAATCAGTCCGCGAATTGTGCCTACACTAACTTTCAAATGATACCTTTGAAGTCACAAACGTGCAGACACTGGGCGGCGCAGCACACGAGAACAGATTTGTAGATGGAGAGAAGGGGAAAGAGAAACCGCTCACAACAATAGTTGCGAGCGGCATGCGAGATCAATTAGATGACGGCTTGCCCATATCCAATTCCAACAACAAACTCACCGTGTCGGAGACTGGTTCAATCCGTTTTTTTTTATTTGGGTCGTCCGTCAACCACCAAGCCTGCACCGTTTCCGAACCGTCAAGCCAGATCCGCATCAACCGGCGATTGGTGACGACCAGCACCGATTTGCCTTCTTTGGAATTCAGGACACGGTAGCGGTCCCAAAGCAGGTATCCCCCGCCGACCAAGCAGAGCCCCAGCCAGCCGAGCATGACGGAGAACCCCAAAACAGGACGCTGATTGGCAAGTGCTGCTCCGACGATCAAACAGAAGGGTGTGAACAGCATCATCGTTTTAAGCACAACATACTGGCCAAGTCTCTTCTGCCTGCGCGGCAGGGGCCAGTCTTGAATGGAGGCCACCTGCTCTGACTTCCCTAAATTCTGGAACAGCAAGTCCAATAGTTCACCAGCGTCCTGATGGACAGCCATGAACGTCTTGTGGCTGAGTTCGCCGCGCGAATAGCGCTTCAGGGTGTCGAGGTCGAGAGATTTCACGTTAGGCCGGTGGTCGGTCTCATCCTGTTGTTTTGACAATATAATAAAGGTTGCCTGCCCTCGCAAGCAGAGTGCACTGCGTAGATTGCGAAGAGCACCGCCTGGGCTTTCCGATTTCTGCCTCCAAAGCGGTTGCGGACGCAAGCGGAAAACCTTATATTTAACTCAACTTAGCATTATAAAGATTCCGCAGGAGCCTGCTTGGGCAGACGGATTGGCATCATATTATGGCTCGTCCTTGTCGTGACGGGAGGCAGCCAAGCACAGGAGCTGCCCGATTCGCTAGCGAAGCATGACTCGGTTCTTGTCGTAAAGCAAAGTTTTGATACAACTTACGTAATACCTGCGGGTCCAATAGCTGGCGGTTTCACGGACGACAGCCGCATTCAGGTGATAGACACGGTCGCTGGTTGGGCAAGGATTTTGGTCGAAGGTTGGGTACCGGTATCCAAGGTTCTTGGGAGGATGTCCGCAACGATCCCGGATGTTTCTCAGAAGTCCAAACCGGACAAACCTGCGAAAGCCGAACGCCCGCAATGTGCCGCCCAGACGAGCAAAGGAAAGCAGTGCAGCCGCAAGTCGATTGTCGGCTCAAAGTATTGCTGGCAACACTCACAGTGAAAGTCGTGCCTTGCATAGTTTTTACGGTCGCATTGCTGTCGGCAGTTAGTACTGCGCAGCCACCGGCCAAGATCGCCACGGACTACGAGTGGCAGCTTGCCCAGCCGGGCCGCACGCTGTTTCGCGACAAGTTGCCGGTCGGGCAGATTGCGCTCGTTTCAGGCCGCAAGGAAAAAGTCACCGGCGAGCTGCTGCAAATCCTGACGGACATTGCTTTCACTCCGGGTGACACCGTGCGCCATTTCGCGGCTACGATTCGTGTGTTTGAAGGAGAGCGCATCTATAGCGAAGTCGTTGTCGATGCCAATGAGTTGGCGGAATTGATCAAGGCCGCTCGCTACATCGTGCAAACTGCTGCGGACATCGCTTCAACAGCCCGCTCCGAAACGGACATCACTTTCCATACGAGAGCGGGGTTCAGTCTGGAGTTTCGGCAAGTCGGGACGGAGCAACTCTTGCAATTTGCTGTTCCCGATCCGCTTTCGGACGGTGAAATTATTCGCGTGCTATCAACAGACCAACTAAGACTCTTTTCCGACTTGCTTGACCTGACCATCTTTGAATTGAATCGTCAAGGGGCAGGAATCAAAGTCGCAAAACTCAAATAACTTCCTTCGAGACGGATACCGGATTCGCCTCATAAATCCATTTTAGTGTTATCAAAGTGCGCTACTCAGATCTTGTCTTAAAAACCTCCAGCTTGTCGCTTGGCAAGCATCTCATTGCAGAACTCGAAACCGGAGCCGTACTAATTCACAACACAGGTGCGCGCCATCATTATATGACGGCTCGTGACGAGTATCGACTCATCGTGGAAACCGGCGGGAAGTCGTTCACGCCGCGGCATAGCGACTTTCTGAGCGACTACCTGCTCAAGTGTGATTGCCGTCCCGAATTGCGCCTGTCACTTTCCGAGGCATGTGATGCGCTATGCAATGGAGCGGGTCCATCAGAGCTTATCGCATCCAAGAATCTGCCGAAGTTCTTTTCAGAAACTGGCAATGACACCTGGACCTACCAGACGAGTTTCTATCAAAGCGGCGGACTGTCGACCGAGCTCTTCCTTTATGGACTGCAGGGCTTGATTCGCACGTATGACCTTAATGACCCCACCGTAAATGCACCAGAGGCCTTTCGCAAGGCATTCCTGGAACTGCAATCCGGTGCTGGAGTGCCCGAAGTTTCGCAGCGGTTGCGCCCGCAGGTTCGAGCAGGTAAACGATACTTCGACGGCCTCGAGCGGACTGCCTGAATTCTCTGCATTTTGTTTCGAATTGTTTCTGTGAACTATCGGTATCGGAGCTTCGGCCGTGTCTGAAGTACTCCTCCAATGCGTCTTCTGGATTTCCGCCGGATTGATGGTGTTCACGTTTCTGGGTTACCCGTTAACTCTCAAGCTTTTTCGCAAACCGTACGTTAATCCTCCGCAGATGCCGGAAACAGACTGGCCCCGAGTGGCCGTCATGATACCTGCGTACAATGAGGAAGCGGTCATCGGCCGCAAGGTTCAGAACTGCCTCGATCAAGACTATCCAACTGACAAGTTGACCGTCTATGTTGGTTCGGATGGTTCCACCGACAAGACGGATGATATTGTCCAGTCGATAACTGATCCTCGCGCAAAGCTTGTTCGTCTGGGTGGCCGTAACGGCAAGCCGCTGGTCTTGAATCAGCTCTTTGAAATCGCGCACGATGCAGATATCGTCGTCATCAGCGACGCAAACATTTTGTGGGATAGACAGGCACTCAAAATGGCGTGTCGGCACTTCGCCGATGACAAAGTTGGTGTTGTTTCTGCTGGGCGTTATGCGCAGAGTGAGCGTGACGACGAGCTTGCCCTCGAAGAGCAACACTACACCGCGCACGAAAACAGACTCAAGACCCTCGAAAGCCACATAGGCGGCATGTCCGGCGGACTCGGAATGCTGTTGGCGATTCGCCGCGAATTGTATCGGCCGTTTCCACCCGGTTCGGCCAATGATGATACGACGCCGATGATTTGGGCGGTATTGGCAGGTAAGCGAGCGGTCTGGGAAATGGAATCCAAGGCTTTTGAACGTTCGGGGCAGTCGTTTCGCGAAGAGTTCCGCCGCCGGATTCGTATAGGTGTGGGGAATTATCAGACGCTTTTCCGCTACTTGGATATACTGCATCCACGTTACGGCATTGCAGCTTACACGTTCTTTGCCCACAAAGTCATTCGCTGGCTGTTTCCGTTCTTGATGCTTATCGCGCTGGTCGCGAATGCTTTGCTTATTCAAAGTCCGCTGTATCGCGTGCTACTGTATGGACAGCTTGCGCTCTACGGAACCGCTTTGTTCGGTGCAGTCTTAGTGGCTTTACAAGTACGCGTGCCTCCGATTACGTCGCTCTTTCACTTTGTTGCGATGAACATTGCACTCCTGATAGGATTCTTCCGCTACCTGAAACAAGGCAACCGCCGGTTTGTTTGGGAACCCACCGCTCGCACATGATACAGAAAAAAGACCGCATTTCCTGGGACGAATACTTCTACAATATCGTCAATCTCGTATCCATGCGTTCGGCGTGTCTGCGCCGCGCGGTTGGTGCGCTTATCGTTCGCAACAATCAGATCCTCGCGTCAGGGTATAACGGCCCGCCTGCCGGTCACCCGCACCCTGAAGAGCTCGGGGGCTGTGAGCGCGATATTGAAGGTATCAAGTCCGGCGAGCGGCTCGAGCTGTGTGTCTGTTTGCATGCGGAACAGAATGCCCTCTTGCAATGTGCCCGAAATGGCGTGTCTGTGGAAGGGGCAGACATATATGTAACCGTGTTCCCTTGCCCTATCTGTGCGCGCATGATTGCCAATTCGGGCATCAAACATGTGAAGGTTTTCGGCAGCTATCCCGGCGAAGATCGCAGCCGAAGGGTGCTGGAGAACGTTGGTATAAAAGTTGAACTGCTGGATGTCAGCGGTTTTCGCGCGCCGCTGTCGGGTCCGCAAGGTTGGGAAACCGAAGCAGAGAAGCTGGAAAAAAAGAACCACTAATCCGTTAGCGGCAATCGCGAGCCGACCCGCTGAAAAACTCACAAAACTGGGGAGAAACCAGATGAAGCATTTGAAGACTGGAGTGACACGTTGGTTTGTAATTAGCGCCATGCTGGTTGCCGTTGCTCTGTTCGCAGGCTGTGACAAGGATGATGATGATGAGAACACACAACATGGACCTCCGCCGTCATCGTCATACGATGCTTCTGTAGCGATCGGCTGGTCGGATTTTGTCTATCGGATGGTCAAGTCTGAGGCAATCGGCCCGTGTCCTGCGTCGCGCGCTTACGGCTACTTGGGTGTCGCAATTTACGAAGGAGTCGTGCAGGGCGATCCGACACGCGTGTCACTTGGCAATCAACTCATCGAGTTAGGTGCTCTCCCCGCGCGGTCGGCAGGACAGGAGTATCACTGGCCAACGGTTATGAATGCGGCGGTAGGACGCGTGGTCGAGACTCTGTTCGCTGCGAGTTCGCAGGCGACACGCGACTCAATTGCCGCCTATGAAGCATTCTGGAGTGCCACCTTCGAGTCCACCGTGAGTGCCGATGTTTTCGCGGCATCGCAGAGTTTCGGGAATCAGATTGGCACGGCTCTGAGCGAGTGGAGTGCAACGGATGGTTTCTTCACGCAGGTGGGTGCCAACTGCACATTCACAAGTCCGGATGGCCCCCAATACTGGGTACCGACACCGCCGCAGTTTGCTCCTCCGCATGAACCCTGCTGGGGTTCGCTCCGCACATTTGTTGTGGGACGCAACGGAGGTTCATTGGAATGTGATCCTCCACCTCCACCAGCTTGGTCAACCGATCCCACGTCCGAAATGTATCAGGCTGCGTATGAAGTTGTGACCACACAACAAAGTGAGACGGCACAGGATAGTGCGATTGCCGCATTTTGGGCGGACGTTCCAGGAGTAACCGGCGCACCGGCTGGACATTGGTACGCGATTGCAGGTGACCTGTGCGTGCAATACGACATGAACCTGGCAGAGGCCGCCGAGTGCTATGCACGTGCAGCGATCGCGTTGCATGATGCCTTTATTCAGTGCTGGAAAGCCAAGTATGATTGGTGGTTGCTCCGTCCAGTGACGTATATTCAGCGGTATATTGATCCCGATTGGAACCCGTCATGGCCGACACCTCCCTTCCCAGAGTACACAAGCGGGCATTCGAGCGGTTCAGGAGCAACCTCTCGTGCACTGGAAGGCATGATGGGTGGTTCGTGTCCCTTCGATGATGACACACACGTCAACCGTGGTTTCGGTGTCTGGCACTACAACTCCCTTGCAGAGGCTGCAGAGGAAGCGGCAAACTCACGTCTGCTTGGCGGAATTCATTACACGTTTGGCAACACTGCTGGACTTGTTTCCGGCCGCTGTGTTGGAGATCAGGTCAACGCTTTGACTTTCCGCGCTAATTCGTGAAATCGGGATACATCTATTAGCTTAACTGGTTTGTGAACAATGTCACCCGAACGGGGAGAACGATCGATGAAAAGATGGAGATCAGCTATGTGCAGGTGGTTGACACTCTGTACCATGATAGCATTTGTCGGTGTATTCGCGGGCTGCGACAAGGATGACGATGATGACGACAATAATCCGCAGCCGACACTATCGAAGACTGCCGATTATTCAGATGACGTTGCCAATGTGTGGATTCAAACCTCACGATTGATGGTGAAGAATGCCAGCATGACACCGCCGGTCGCCGCTCGTGCCTACGGTTACCTCGGTCAAGTCATTTATGAATCTGTGGTCAACGGAATGCCGGAGCACATTTCGCTCTACGGCCAGATCAACGGAATGCCGCAGGTACCCGCCTCAAATCCCGCACTGGAATATCATTGGCCCTCTGTCGTGAACAAGGGCTCTTATGACATCATCGAGTATCTTTTTTCAAGTGCAGCACCCGAAGTGCAGGCGCTTGCCACGTCGTTGTACACGGAACTTCACGACGCCTACGCTTTGACCATTCCGGCGGACGTTCTCGAACGTTCTGAAACCTACGGACATCTGGTTGCCAACATCATCAAGATCTGTGCTGATCAAGATGGCTACGCGGCCAATCACAATTGCTCCTACACTGTGCCGACCGGCCCGGGATTGTGGGTTCCGACTCCTCCGGCCTTCGTGCAGAATCCGCTCGAACCCTGCTGGGGAAATCAGCGTCCATTCGTTTTGGATGATGCCGGTGTGGATTGTTTCCCGTCTCCGCCGCCACCGTATTCGGAAGATCCGTCTTCTCAGTTCTACATCGAGATGATGGAAGTGTATGACGTTGTACAGGCCGCCGATCCCGATCAGCTCGCGAGTGCCCGATTCTGGGCAGATGGCGGCGGTACTCCAACACCTCCGGGCCACTGGCTGAATATCGTAAACATCGTTCTGAACATGCAGAATGCCAATCTGGCGCAAGCTGCGGAGATATATTGCAAAGTTGGACTTGCCGTGAACGATGCGTTCATTTCCTGCTGGCGCAGCAAGTATGAATACAACTACCCTCGACCAATCTCCGTGATTCGCGACTTGGTGCCCGGTGCGGCAGGATGGTTGTCCCCGATTGTGACACCGCCTTTCCCCGAGTGTACCAGTGGCCACTCGACACAGAGCGGTGCGGTTTATGTTGTGCTCGAGGATTTCTTCGGTAATGTGACATTTACCGACACAACCGCCAGTGCGACCTACCCGCCGCGCACGTTCAACAGCTTTGAAGACGCAGCTTGGGATGCCGCCTACTCCCGACTCTATGGCGGAATCCACTTCCGGACGGCTTGCGAAGTTGGCGTGACACAAGGAGAGTGCATCGGGCAGGCTGTGCTTGCTCTGCGATTCCGAGCCAACTCGTAAACTGGAATGATAGTTGTTTGTTAGGGCCGCCGAGTGCGGCCCTTTTCTTATGTAACCTCCTCCCATAACTTCCCTTCGGTAAAATCTTTATTCATCTCAAGAAAACGTTGGTCAGTGTATCAAAGTGTATGGTTCACAGACAATCTTGGTGTTAGTTATTTGCATATTATATAATAATTAACAGGGCATTTTGCGCAAGTGAAACCATTTGAGCTGAACTATGTTCAGTCGCAGCCGAGAATTGCGCACAAAAGCCACATGTAAATCCGTCTTAATTCATCATTGACTATTTATACTGATTGAGGTAACTTACATTAATCGGTTCGATAAGCTGAAAGCAAGGAGCATCAGAATGAATCACCGGAACACCATTTGGAAGGGGCTGTTAGCCTGTGCAGTGCTAATGGCGATGGTCACGACCGCCTTCGCAGTGACGGAAGCGGATGTCGTGCGCTTGAAGAACAAGTTAACCAGCGGGGAAACGCTGACTAAAGCAGAGTCCCTGCTTGCGCTTGAAGCAGAAGAAGTTTTTGGAAGCAAGATACTGGGCGACTCTCCGTTTCAGTCGCCGCGCCAGCCACGCCAGCCGCTTGATGACTATGTCTTTGAGACGGTGGCGTACGAGTGGATTGACATCACAGGCAACGGAACGCCTGCGGGGATAACAGGTGATGACCAAAACGTCGGGCCGTTTAACCTTGGTTTCACATTCTCATTCTACGAACAATCGTATACGTCAGTCAGAATGTGCTCGAACGGTTGGGCATCATTTACGAGCACCACCGCGGAGTACTTTAACGGATCAATACCGTCAACGGCAACTCCCAATGGTGCGCTGTATCCGTTCTGGGACGACCTGTATCCACCTTCGGGCGGAACATTCTTCTATTATGCGGATGCGGCAAATCAGCGTTTCATCATGAGCTGGATTAACGTGCCGCATATCGGTTCGACAACGGAGCTTTACTCGTTTCAGATTGTTTTGTACGCCAACGGTAACATCCGGTATAACTATCAGACCGTCTTTGTCGGCGGCACGTACGGGAACACGACATGTACGGTAGGCATTGAAAACGCCGCCGGTACGGACGCATTGCAGGTTTGTTACGACGGCAATGGCACGCTGCCGACCAGTCAGACCTCTTTCTTGATTTCTCAGCCTGATGGCGTGCCGAACCCGCCGACCAACGTCACGGCGACACCGAGTGGCAACACGGTCGTCTTCACGTGGGTGGACCCCACGCACGACACCAACGGCAATCCGTTGACTCCGAGCGGCATTCAGATTTGGATGGGTCCGGTAGGAACGGGCACCTTGCTGGCAACTGTGGCCCCCGGTGTTCAGACCTACACAGCCACGAACTTGCAGGCCGGTAACTACACATTCAATTTGCGCGCAGCCGCCGGTCAATATTTTAGCGGTGCGGTAACAGTGAACGCAGTTGTGGGCAACCCGTCCTATTTTTCCGACTTTGAAGCAGATAACGGCGAACTGGTTTCCAGCGGAGGTTGGGAATGGGGCGCGCCTTCCGGAGTTGGTCCGGCCGGAGCCTACAGCGGTCAAAACTGCTGGGGAACCATTATCGCCGGAAACTATGCCAACTCTGCTTGCTACTATCTCGATATCGATCAGGAATTGACCGTCTCATCGGATGCGGCGACTCTTGAGTTTCGCATGTGGCTGAATGCCGAGACGAGTTGGGACGGTATCAACATCAAGGTCAGCACGGATGGTGGTCAGAACTGGGTGATTGTTCAGGATGTTGCTCCCGTATACAGTCAGGCTACAACGGTGGGTAATGCGAACTGCCATGCTCAGGAGCCCGGCTGGTCAGGCAATCAGTCGGCTGCCGGATGGCGTCTGATGGTTGTGCAATTAGGTCAATTCGCGGGCACCACGCCGATTATTCGTTTCAGCTTTGGTTCAGACGCATCCGTGCAGTATCCTGGTGTATACATCGACGATGTCATTCTCTGGGGATTCGGCGAACCTGAGTTTGCCACAGTGTCCGGAACGGTATCGCTCGATGGCGGCGCGGGAACGATAACGTCTGTGACTGTGTCTGCCAATGGAATTGGCAACCCGACGACCAATCCTGCCGCCAATGGCAGCTATACGTTGACAAACGTCTTGACGGGTAATCGCCGCATTTCTGGCGCGCTGGCCGGTTATAACACCGCTCGTCAGGATATCGTGCTCACAGCAGGCGGCGCCACGAACGTCAATTTAACACTCGTTCGTTTGAACCCGCCTGTCCCGACGAATCTTGTCGGTTCGGCCAATAATCAGACTGGTGTAGTGACTCTCGATTGGGATAATTCCACAGATCCGTTGGTGGATGACTATCCAGTCTATCGTCGTTTGCAAGGTGATCAGGACTGGGTGCTGCAAGGTACGCCGACAACATCGTCTTTTGAACAGACGCTGCCTGGTCCCGGTATCTATCAGTTTGCGGTGGCGGCACGCGATATCCACGTCTCCACTCCGGTGGTGTCCGATCTTTCTCCGTCCATCAACGTGCTTTACGGCAATTTGCCTGTCACATCGATTGGGTGGAGCGGCAACTATGACGACCGGATTCGCTTGAATTGGCTGGAGCCGGGCATCGCGGAAGGTCAGGAAATTTTCTACGACGATGGAACATCGGAAACGTGGTTCCGCGTCGCGACCCCGAACGGCCCGAATGACTACTTCTGCGTGCGCATGACACCGCCTGCCGATGCGACGTATCCGCTGATGCTCTATGCAGCGAATATCTACATGGAACGGGAAGATCCAATTCCCTTGGTGGCTCTCTGTCGTCCCAATGCATCCAATACCGGTGCAGACTTGAACAACCCGCTCTTCTCTTGGACAAACATCGGCGCGGATGCAACACCGGGTTGGCTGTTCGCCGAAACCGATGGCTCCGTGTTCCTCTCTGCGCCGGGTGATTTCTACATTGTCATTCAGTTCCCGCCGGGAGGCACCGGACCGGGTTGCGGATCAGATAATAGCGCACCGGATCTCCGCTCTTACTGGTCAAACACCTATCCGACGTGGAACCTGTGGACATCCAACGACTGGATGATGCGCGCGTGGGTTGGTGGTCCGCCGCCGCAAGGCCTTGCTGGTGGCGATGGCGGCATCGAACTTGTACAGATTGACGGTCGTGGCGGCTACGCCGAAGACCGCATTCCATCGAGAATGACGGCCACTTTGCCGCCGCTCGATGAATCGCGTGCCACAAAGGTTGAATACGTCGCACGTGCGGCATATGATAGTCAGTCCGGTTTCGAGAATCCGCTGGATCAGTGGTTTGCACCTTACAGCCGCGCTCCGCAAGTGTTGTTGCGCGTGGATCGTCGTGGCGGCAATGCGCTTGATGAGCTATTGAGCTATAACATCTACCGCAATGCTGTTCAAGTAGGCAACGTACTGGCTCCCACGACCACCTACATGGATATCGGCGTGGTTGAGAATACGCCGTATCAGTATTATGTCACGGCAGTTTATGATAACGGCGAATCCGGTCCATCTCCGACCGTAACCGCGATGTGTAACATGCCGCCCGCAGCACCCACGAACTTGACAGCCGAACCGCAAGGCTCCACGCAAATGGTGCTGTCATGGGTGGCTCCGACCACGAACGGCGATGCGACACCGTTGGTCGACCTCGCGGGATATAACGTCTATCGTTCCGGTGTGTTGGCCGGTTCGACTGCAGCGGGAGTCACAACCTTCACAGACACTCCGCCCAATCCGCAGTTCTTCTATACATGGACAGTCAAAGCTATCGACGAAGTGCCGAATGAGTCGGCTCCGTCCAACGGCGCAACCGCCGCTGTGCTTAGTCCGTGGGAAATCGTGGACTACGAGTGGATCGACATCGTCGGTGTCGGCACAGTCATTGTCAACGGCGACGATATTAACTCCGGCATGATGCCGCTGCCGTGGAACTTTGAATTCTACGGAACCAACTACACGCAATTCAGCGTTTGCTCAAACGGATTCCTATCCTTCACAGGCACGTCTGCCAGCTTGGGCAACGGTGCGATACCGAGCACTGCTGAACCGAACGGGGCAATCTATCCGTTCTGGGACGACTTGAATCCCGGCGCGGGCGGTGACGTCTACATGTACAACGACGTCAACAACGAGCGCATGATTATCGCGTGGGTTGATGTTCCGCACTATGGAAACAACAATCTTTACACGTTCCAGGTGATTCTGGAGCCACCGACGTCCATTACGCTGCAGTACATGTCCATGTCGGATATCAGCAGTGGAACAGTTGGTGTTGAGAATGCCGCCGGCACCGAAGCGATCATGCTCTTCAACAACGGCACGAGTCCGTTTGGCTGGTCGCCGACGAACCAGTCTGCTGTGGCGTTCTGGGCACCCGAACCGACGTACGGTCCGATTTCCGGTACAGTAACGTTGGATGGCGGCACAGGAAACGTAACGCAGGTGCTCGTTCGTGCCAGCGGTCGCGGGACGCCGACAACGAATCCCAACGCGCAAGGTCAGTATACCTTGGCACAAGTGGCAACTGGTAATCGCACCGTGACAGGTTCGCTCACCGGTTACAACACGACGACTGTTGCAGTTCCGAATCACACGGAAGGCGGCACCACGGGCGTGAACATCACGTTGCGCCGTGCGAATCCGCCCGTCCCAACTGGTCTTGTCGGCTCGGTGAACAGTGCAACGGGTGTTGTGAATCTGGATTGGGATAACTCGACCGATCCGTTGGTGGATGACTATCCGGTCTACCGCCGTCTGCAAGGTGAGCAAAACTGGGTTCTGCAAGGCACCCCGACGCAGTCACAGTTCACGCAAACCTTGACGGCCAGCGGAATCTATCAATACGCCGTCGCTGCTCGCGATAACAACGCATCAACGCCGGTCGTTTCGGACTTGACAAATCCTGTAACGTTGCTCTACGGCGAACTTCCACCGACGGGCTTGGCCGCGAACGGAAACTACGACGACCGCATAGTGCTCTCGTGGTTCGCCCCCGGCACACCGCCTGAATTTGAATTGTCTTACGACGACGGTACGAACGAAGTGCAGGGTATCGCATGGTGGGGCGGCAGCCCGACCTTCGGTTGGATGGCTACGAAGTTCCAGGCTACTGCCGGTAACGTCACTGTCACACGCATCAAGCCGTTCTGGAGTGCCGATGCGCAAGTTCCGCAGAATGTGCCGGTGGAAGTCGCGGTGTTTGCAGACAATGCCGGAGTTCCCACTTTTACTCCTCTGGGAGTAACGAACTTCCTGAAGAATGGAGTTGGCGCTTTCCAGGATGTTGAACTCACGACTCCGGTGACTATACCGAGTCCTGTTTTCTGGGTTGGCGTTCGCCAGATTGGCGCCAACGCTTTGGGCTTGGGCGGCGATAACGACACTCCGTTTATCAACAACACCTTTAAGTACAGCTTCGATGGCACGGCCTGGACGGCGTTTGAACCCGGCCTGCTGACGATTCCCATGCTGCGCTGCTATGCGATTGGTCAGTTCGGCGGTTTGATGGAACTTTCGCCCGCACCGATAAGTGTGTCTGCAGAAGACCTTGCGGTTCGTACGGAAGTTGTAAAGTCAAACCAGAACGTCACAGTGACGACGCACGTAGATGAAATGAGCATGACCACGTCCTGCGAAGTGACTCCGCTTGCGGAATTGCAGGCTCGCGGTGCCCGCGCGGTCATGCCGCACTTCCCGACGATTGCTCCGCGCATCTCGGATGAACGAGGTGGCCGCACGCCTCGCAGTCTGGATGATGTAACGAACTATCGCGTCTATCGCGGTGGCACGCAGATCGCTCAGGTTCCGGCCACTGTGTTGACCTACACCGACTTGAACCGCATCGAGAACACGCCGTATCAGTATTATGTCACGGCGCTGTATGATAACGGTCAGGAATCCGGTCCGACGCTGACGGTCACGGCGATGTGCAACATGGCGCCGAACGCTCCGTCCGGTCTGGTTGCCAATCCGCTTGGCACTACGCAAATGGCACTGGCATGGGTTGCGCCCAACACGAACGCCGACGGAACGCCTTTGGTTGACCTTGCAGGCTTCCGCATCTACCGTGATGGCAATCAAGTGGGTACGACCGCTCCCGGCGTGACAACCTACATTGACTCGCCGCCGGACAATCAGACCTTCTACACATGGACCATCAGAGCCATTGACGAAGTCCCGAACGTCTCTAACCCGTCCAACTCGGCCATCGGTGCGATTGTCAGCCCGTGGGAAGTCGCGGACTACGAATGGATTGACATCACCGGCAACGGTACACCTGCCGGAATCACCGGCGACGATCAGACGGTCGGGCCGTTCCCGCTCGGTTTCAACTTCGAGTACTTCGGTCAGACCTACAGCAGCATCAGAATGTGTTCGAACGGTTTTGCCTCCTTTACCAGCACGGCAGCGACTTTCACGAATGCCACAATTCCGACCGCTGCTGAGCCTAACACCGTGTTGTGCCCGTTCTGGGATGACTTGTATCCACCCACAGGCGGCGGTCAATACCTCTACTACTCGGATGCCGCGAACGGTCGCTTCATCATGAGCTGGATTAACGTACCGCACATTTCGAGTTCGACTGCGCGCTACACCTTCCAGATAGTACTTGAGGCGGGCGGCGGAATCTACTTCAACTATCAATTGGTCGCCAGCGATGCTCCGGGCGTCACGAGTATGACGATTGGTGTCGAGAATGAAACAGGAACCGACGGTATTCTGTTGAACTTCAACGGTGCCGGTCCGTTCACGCCGGCCAACCTGACGTCCGTGTCCTTCTGGGCAGGTCCGTCAGGAGAAATCAATGGTATCGTCCGCGAGTTTGGTTCCAACGCTCCTATTGCCAACTGTGAAGTCTGGATCGAAGAGATTTCCGAGTTCACGTTGACCGATGCACAAGGTAACTTTGTCATCTCGGTCGACCCGGGCACCTACACCGTCCGCGCTCACAAACTGGGTTACTGCGATCAGGTTGCTCAGAACGTCGTCGTTGAAGACGGTGGCGCAACAACGCGTACCTTCAGCATGCGTCAACCTAACGCAACGTTTAACGTAAGCTCGCTGAACATTTTCGCGACCTTCGGTCAGAACGGCGTGTCCGGAATGGAAATTACGAACCCGACGCAGGGTGCCATGACTTGTGATGTCACCTATTCTATTACAAGTGATGAGAATTGGCTGGTCGCAACACCTGCACAAGGCACCATCGCTGTCAATGGCACGCAATTCATTACCGTCACGGCCAACGTGGCCGCCTTCCCGGTTGGGGAGTATACGGCGAATTTGACGATTGATCACAACGACACCGGAAGCCCGTATGAAGTTCCGGTGACAGTGGTCGTCTCGCTGACTGCAAACGAGACGTCTGTGCTGCCGACCGAGTTTGCGTTGAACGCGAACTATCCGAATCCCTTCAATCCGTCCACGTCGTTGAATTTCGATGTGCCGAATGAAGCTCACGTTCAATTGATTGTTTACAATGTGCGCGGTCAGGAAGTCGCTCGTCCGCTCGACGCGACGGTTCAGGCCGGCCGCCACACGGTTACCTTCAATGCTGACAACCTGCCGACGGGTATGTATCTTGTGAAGATGACTGCGCCGAATTTTGATGCGGTGCAGAAGATTGTCCTGCTGAAGTAAGCAGTTATAGAGCCTGCACGACGAAGCCCCCGCTCATCCGAGCGGGGGCTTTTCTTGTTCTACAAAATCAAGTGAGTGGGGCAGGGCGAACAGTAGTCCCTCAATAACGATGCGTCTTCTACAACGTAAAGCTTTCTCCGCGCTGCGGAATGTTCACTTCCAACTGATCGTTGTCGTACAGAAGCCGGTCACGAAGAGAAACGGCTTGATCGTGTTCGCCGTGCACCAGAAACACTTTTCGTAGCCCGGCTAAGTTTCCTGCGAACGCGTGCAGTTCTTTGGCGTCCGCATGCGCGCTGAATTCGTTGATGGTGATCACCTCCGCCTTCACGTCGTACCACTCGTTGAACAATCGCACTTGCGGTTCCCTCTCGACCAGCCGCCGTCCCAAGGTGTGTTCCGCTTGAAAGCCGATCATCATGATGATGTTGCGTTCATCGCTGATAGTATTGCGCAGATGGTGCCGAATACGTCCGCCTTCCAACATGCCCGATGACGCAATGACGATGAACGGCCCCTCTTTGTCGTTCAGCTGCATGGACTCACGCACAGTCCTCGTATAGAGGATGCGTTCATCCACCAATGGATAATCGCCCGGATCTGGAAAGTCCTGCTTGGACTCCTTGTCGTACTGCTCGCGATGCTTACGATAGACTGCCGTCATGTTGATTCCGAGCGGGCTGTCCACGTAAATTGGAATTTCGGGGATCGACCCTTCATCGTGCATCCGGTGCAATACGTAGATCAACTCCTGTGTGCGTCCCAAAGCGAACGCCGGAATCACTACCTTGCCCTTGCGGTCCGTTGCGCGTTGAATAGCCTTCTGCAGCTTCTCATAGGCCAGTTCGCGCGGCTTGTGGACGCGGTTCCCATAGGTTGACTCCAGCAGTAGCACGGGAGACTGCTCGTCACAATACTCAGGATCCTTGAGGATTGGCGTATGAAACCGCCCCACATCACCGGAAAATGCAACTCGCTCAGGACCCGCTTCACCGTCAAATTCAAGCATCACCCACGCAGAACCCAGGATGTGCCCCGCATTGAACATCTTCAAGCGGACTCCGGGAACAATAGTCTGCCACTTTCCATTCAAAGGTTTGGCGTAAGGCGACTCTTGGAACTTCGACATTGTCGCGGGTACGTCGTCAACTTCGTACAGAGGTTCAGCGGGATGTTCAACTGGAATACGCTCCTTCTCCAACCAGCGGCGGTCGCTCTCCTGAATAGATGCACTGTCTTTCAGAATGTATTCCGCAATTTCTATAGTCGGAGAAGTTGCAAAGATGGGACCCTTATATCCGCGATTGACTAATAACGGAAGCAGGCCGCAATGATCCAGGTGCGCGTGCGACAGGACTACTGCGTCCACATGTGACAATTCCTCAGGCATGCCCCAGTTTAGTTCAAGAGCTTCCTTGCGCCGTCCTTGAAACATGCCGCAATCGAGCAGAATACGCTTGCCGCCAGCTTCAACAAGATGTTTTGTGCCTGTGACGCCGCCGGCGGCTCCGTGGAATGTGATCTTCATGACCGACCTTCTGTGAAGAGGAGATGATCTCTTGGTTCAAGATAGCCAAACAAAACGCGCCCGTCAAGTGACGGACGCGTTATAGAAAGAGATTGACGGGTGCCCGGCCGATTCCGGCAGGGGAGACTCCGCGTTCGGACAGGCAATCCCCGTCAAATCCCGCAGATAGTCGCTGACACGTTATATTCCTATGTGCGCGAAAGTGATGCGATGCTTACTTGGGCAGTATCACCGTGTCGATGACATGAATGATGCCGTTTGAGCACTGAATGTCGGTGGCGATCACCGTAGCATTGTCAACCATCACAGCGCCGTCCCTGACTGTAACCTTGAAGCTCTGGCCGTTGACCGTTGCTGCATCCTTCCCTGCAAGCTTCAGCGCATCCGCGGCAGTTACTGTCCCCGAAACGACATGATAAGTCAGTACGGAAGCAAGCTTGGCCTTGTCTGCCAGCAGTGCCTCGAGCGTTCCCTTTGGAAGCTTGGCAAAGGCCGCGTCGTTAGGGGCGAAAACCGTAAACGGTCCCGGTCCTTGCAGTGTCTCGACCAAACCCGCGGCTTGAACCGCAGAGACGAGTGTGTTGAAACTTCCTGCGCTGATCGCCGTGGCGACAATATCCTGCTGTGCGGCATTCTTGGTCAGAGCGGCTCCTGTGTGCGCCTTCTTGTCGCCTGCTGTGGCAAGTGCCGTCATGAGTAGCAGCGAAGAAGCTGCGATCAGAGTAATGAATCGATTCATGGTTGTGTCCTTCTTGCGTGAGTTATCTGGAATAAGGTTGAGCAAACTTAAGATTTGATTCGGAACGCCTGGTAGACAGCCGATAGCCCCACCAGACTATAGACGGTTCGCGAAAGTCCGGTCATGTTTCCGAATAGTGTCGCAACAAGGTCGAAGTTGGCGAGTCCGACAAGGCCCCAGTTCAAGCCTCCGACAATGACGAGAATCTTGGTAAGGATGTTGACGAATTGCATGGTTTCCCCTTTTTTGGGTTAGATTGACTAAGTCGGTTACAAGGTCAGCTTTGAGATATTGTCACGTCAGGGTCTTGACAACAGCTTCAAAGTGACTTACATTAAAAAAACTTTGAATGAATAGAGAATGTTTCCGTGGTTTCAAATTCGATGTCATAGGAATTAAAAACATGCGCAACAATGTTCCCCGCAATGAAAAGACAAGCCCCGAGGCCATTGATACGCTGACTCCCTACCTCGCGCAGTACACTTTAGGCGAGAAGATTCGCCGGCTAAGGCTTAGAAAAAGCATGGGCTTAGTCGAATTGGGGAGGCACACCGGCCTTTCCGCAGCCATGCTTTCCAAGCTTGAGAACAATCACGTTGTCCCGACTCTACAGACCCTCTCTCGGATCGCACTTGTCTTCTCGGTAGGATTGGATCACTTCTTCGCCGACCCGTCCAAGCACCAGACAATTGCCATTACGCGTGCATCCGAACGCATGCAGTTCGACGAGAAGCTGGACACCAAGGAAGTGCTGTATAGTTTCGAGTGTTTGGACTATTCGGCAACTGATCGAAAGTCCAATGAGTATCTTGCGACGATCAAGCGTCACGAAGACGGCACGCTTCCGCAGCACACGCATGAAGGTCACGAGTTCATCTATGTGTTGTCCGGCACACTCGGGCTGCAAGTGGAAGGCGAAGAGATTACACTCCACAAAGCTGACACCGCCTACTTCAACGCGCGGCTGCCGCACGGGTATCGCAGTATCGGCGAATCAGACTGCAAAGCCATCGTTGTCACCGTGCCGTAACTCAATGCAACGTGCGAGCGGTATCGCTCTTGGTAGCACGAACGCACAGATAAGCAAGGCGGTCCATCGGGCCGCCTGAATTTTACACGCTCGTTATATCAAACTGTTTATTGGGAACTTCCTCCTGTGAAGCAATTCACGATAGCAATCCCCTATTGACAATTGTTTTTTTTTTTTTGATATAATTACGGCAACCCGACCTGGCTTAAACTCCGGCACCACTCAATCCCCAAGGAGGTTGCAATGAAGAAGTCACTGTATGTGCTAATGCCCTTGATTATGGCTACTACACTGCTAACAATTCGGCAACTTAATGCGTGCACTGCCCCCACTGTGTCAGAGCAGAAAGCGTCTTTTACATGCGATGGAAACTGCCGATTTGACGCAATTGAAGCGTTCTGGACTTGTACGGCGAATAGCGGAAGTTACAAGGTTCATGTTGGAGTTTCTGAAGCAGGCGCCGGTGGCACTTTTGTCGTGAAACTGTGGGATACGACTCCTCATCCGGATAATGAGATTCTATCGCAAACCTTTAGTGCAACAGGCAACTGCGCGAGCGGCGACTTTTCCGTCAATCTAATCAATGGACATGAATACCGGCTGTATGTTGACGGAGCAAGTGGAATTGGTTGCAATGAAGGCGAGCAGGCCTGGGCAAAGATGTGCTACACTTGCCCCGCAAACTGAAAGATCAAGAGATGCGTTTCTTAAGCGGCATAGCGGTTATTGCTATACTCTTAAGTGAAAGCTTACACTCCGAGGGAGCGATTATCAGAGTTCCTGAAGATGCCGTAACTATACAGGAGGCTTTCGACCAATCAAGCATAAGCGACACAATCCTGCTATCAAATACCTATTACCATGAAACTGTTCGTGTTCCTCTTGGCCTTCGAACACTCGCAAGTAACTTCATCTATTCGAACGATCAGAACGATATAAGCACGACAATCATCCAACCCGGTGACACGGTGACTTCCGATACGTCTTGTTGCCTTGTGCTGATGCAGGGTTGCAGTCTGGAAGTTATCGGAATCAGCTTCAAGTTTGGGAAAGGCGTTCGCCAATCAAACGGCCGCTATGAGGGAGGCGCGATTTACGCTGAGTCATCTTTTCTTCGCATCTCCGACTGCTCATTCAGCAATTGTTTCGCAGATTTCGGAATCTGTATCTGGATACGTGGAGGTTCAGCGTTATCCGTCTATCGCACCCGTTTCACGACAAATGGCAGGATTACAGGAAGTTCTTATCCCCAAGCCTGCATACGAGCGACGGACACCCAACTCACTGTTGGCAATTGTCGTTTTGATAACAATTTAGTAGTTAGCGCACCAGCAATTGTCTTGACTTTCGGATCGGCGCAGATCCTCGATTCTGTTGTGGATTCAAATCTAACAACCAATTCATTTCTCCCGGCCATTACGGCGGATGACGCCGATTTGGTTGTCCGTGGAACCATTTTCAGGGAGAATGTAAACCTACATGGATTCGCGAACACAGCAATCAGCTCGGATACACGCAATGTTGTCATTGAAGGGTGTTCATTCTACTCGAACAGAGGTGGAAGTGTGCTCTCGCTTTGGGGAGACTCCGCACGTGTAGAGAACTGTCTGTTTGAGTCGAATGTTGCATCCATAAGGGGCACGGCCGGAATTTCGTTTGGTTACGGCGCCTACCAGGTATCCAATTGCACTTTTCGCGACAACACCGCGGAGGGTTGGGCGGTGCTGACGACCAATGGGACTACAACTGTAGCTGATTGCGAGTTCACAGGCAATGTATCGCAGTTAGACTCTGTCGGGTTAATGACAAGCCTCTACGATTCAATCATCCTTAGAGACTGCTCATTTCAAGGCAATACACCGTGCGCATTCTCGACAAATCAATGGTTTGAAGGCTTCATTGATGCGCGAAACTGCTATTGGGGTGCGGAGAGCGGTCCGTTTCATAGCCTTCTTAATCCCGATGGAGAGGGTGATACGATTCTCGGTAATGATGTCTTGTTTGTCCCTTGGCTCGAGAGTCAACCCAATGTGGTTGAAGAGCGAATAACTCCCGCAGTTAGTGGATTCGAGATCAATTCTGTCTATCCCAATCCCTTCAACTCTTCTGTAACCATTGAATATGCTTTGACTCGCGAGCAGGTCGTTCTGCTCGAAGTCTTCGACGTTCTGGGCCGCAAGGTCGAAACACTGCTTCACACCACACAGGCTCCCGGCGTGCATTCCGTGCTCTGGAATGCGGAGCATCAAGCGACAGGCCTCTACCTCGCCCGACTCTCTTCATCCATCACGGTTCCAACGTCTCAATCCGTCAAACTTCTCCTGCTAAAGTAAACTGTAGTTCAAACTGTCTTCAAAGAAAAGCCCCGCTTGTCGAAACAAGCGGGGCTTCACATGCGTTCTTAGCGGAGATTACGAATTGACCGCAACCACCACATAGTAGAACCTGTCTCCGATATTCAGCACACCGGGATCGGTGTATGACGTAGGGTGAGGCAAGAATTGGCGTTCCGGCAGTATCCAGAGGGCGCGTGTAATCATGCAAGTCCTGCGGATCCGTGACCAACGCCAGCAAGCCCGGCAAACCCTGACCGCCCACGGTATCAAGACTCGAAACCTCGATCCAGAATTCGCCTTGCAGTCTCTTCAGTGCAGCAACACTGGACTCATGCCAGCTTTCTGATTTCAGAGTACTTCTGCTGTGAATTTCTTCATGATTGTGAAATGGTCTTGACATTCTCCGTTTACTTTGATATGCTTTTAGCGACAGCGAACTCCGCGAATCAATCGATAATCAAGCTTTTTAGGGGCTGAAATGCAGGGACTTACATTGGTACTGGCAATTTGCTCATTCCTTGCAACGAGCAACGCACAAACATTCTGCGTTACAGCCACAGGTACGTGCTGCGTTGAAGACTACACGATAGTGTCCGATACGACGATCGTTCAGATTAACGATCTTGCTATGACATTTGATGCAGGAAGCGCAAATCATCGTCTGCACATTGTGCTTCAAATTGACGGCTTTGATCAGGAATCGTGGACAGTCTGCGGATGCGGCGAGCGAGAAGTACAAGTTGACCCAATTGGTCCGAATCACGTGGTTTCTCTGAAAGCTCGATGTACAGGCTGTGACTCCCCTTGCAGTGCTGGTGAAGGCAAGGCCTCCGTTTATGCGCCTGCCTCAAGCGTCACTTGCAAACTTCCGTGCAATTAGCATGTGTAGGATTATGCTTCTTGCAGTCCTCGTGCTCGCAGGAACAGGAACAGCCGAGTTGCGCGTCGTGCCCAGGGATTACTCTACTATTCAATTGGCAGTTGATCTGACTGCGGCGGGTGACACAGTACTTGTTCTCCGAGGCACGTATACAGAATCAGTGGACGTGCCGTGCCGAAGCATCGTTATCGCAAGTGAGTTTCTGATTACCGGTGACTCAAGCGACATTGCTGCCTGTATCTGGCGTGCCCATTCCGGGCAGCGCCACGTACTGGCAACAGAGTGTGCATTTGAAGTCAGCATAGACATCCTCGGCTTCACGTTTTCCGGAGAATTGACGGGAGGCGGACTGGAGATGATCAGGAATCAGGTTGAAGTCGCTGACTGTATATTTGATAGTTGTGTCGCCACGAATGGTGCAGCCATCAGAGCTGCAAAGTCCAATCTACAGATCGAACGATGCACGTTCAGTCACTGCTGGGCTGCCTCGAACGGCGCGATTGCTTATCTTGACAGCGTGAGATGCAACTTGGTCGATTGTGTTGTCTATGGATCCGGCGTTGGTAACCCGACCCGCGCGTTGTTTCGATTCCGACATCGTTCTGCTTATCTGAATGACCTGGTGATCAGAAACTGCGTCCTGCCGGACGAGCGGGTGCTGATTGATCTCTCCGGCACCGTTGATACTGTTTGGGCTTGCTCTTGCTCCATTGACAGCAACACCTTTGCCTATGGCTTCGTTCAAAGCGATGGACTTTGTCATGTCTTGACTCTGGAGCGGTGTAACTTCAGCACCAACACAATCCGGCGGAGTATTCTGCATGACGTGGTCATGGAAGTCGGTGAGGTTTCTGTAACCGAATCCATCTTTGAGCGAAACAACGCTGCACCGAATTTTGGTGGCGTATCCGCGATGTTTGTAAGCGGCGGGCGCTATGCCGACTTCCGGTTTTGGAGAAATCTCTTTCACGAAAATCATTGGAACGACGAGACCTGTCTCAATATCGATTTGGTGGGCGCTGAACGTGTCAGTCGTAATTACTTCATAGGTAACTCCTCAGTGTCCGTGGTCTTCGTCCCTTGCGTCACTTACGTGAATGGCAATGCAGAAGGCTCATTCATCCATAACGTGTTTCAAGGGAATCTTATGTCCTCAATGGAGGCACACACAAGCCCGCCGCCTGCGCGCGCTATTGAAAACTTTTGGGGCGACGCTTCCGGACCATTCAATGCAGAACAGAATCCCGCGGGACTCGGCGACACAGTCGGCACAAACATAGATTTCATCCCGTGGTCAATAGACACGTTGTTCTTGTCTGCGAATTCTTCTTCTGGACTTCCGACCGCCTTTGCGATGGGCTATCCCTATCCCAATCCGTTCAATTCTTCTGTAACCATTGAATATGCCTTGACGCGCGAGCAGGTCGTTCTGCTCGAAGTCTTCGACGTTCTGGGCCGCAAGGTCGAAACACTGCTTCACACCACACAGGCTCCCGGCGTGTATGCCGTGCTCTGGAATGCGGAGCACCAAGCGACAGGCTTCTACTTCGCCCGACTCTCTTCATCCGTCACGGCTCAAACATCTCAATCCGTCAAACTTCTCTTGCTAAAGTAAACTGTAGTTCAAACACATTGCAAAGAAAAGCCCCGCTTGTCGAAACAAGCGGGGCTTCACATGCGTTCTTAGTGAAGATTACGAATTGACCGCAACCACCACGTAGTAGAACCTGTCTCCGACATTCAGTACACCGGGATCGGTGTATGACGTAGTCGGAATCGGTACCGGCGTCAGCAACGTCTGCAGCGGCGTATTGAAATCATTCGAACGATACACCAAATATCCGTCAGCACGATTTGTTGCGCTCCAGCGCAGAATTGCGTCGTTGGTAACTCCGTCACGCAGAATTGTGAGGTCGATAACGGGATCGGGCCATGTTGTGGGGACGATTGTCGTTTCCACACAGTAACGGCTCGGCGAAGCAAGAATTGGCGTTCCCGCAATATCCAGACGGCGCGTGTAACTATGCAAGTCCGTCGTGTCCTGCGGATCCGTGACCAGCGCCAGCAAGCCCGGCAAACCCTGACCGCCCACTGTATCCAGACTCGAGACCTCGATCCAGAATTCGCCTTGCAGTCTCTTCAGTGCGGCAACACTGCTTAAGTCAACCTGCCACCAGCGATTCAACAACGAATCGCCGCCAAACGGCGAGACAGTCTCATTGGTGTCGATCTCTTCTTCGTAGACATACAGAAGTTCACCTGGAGTTCTGTTGTCAGGTCCTGGTCCATAGAACTTGAGCTGGCAGCGTGCCGTTCCGTCCGGCAGAGAGTTAATGTCTTCCGGATCCCAGTTCCACATGACCTGCACCTTGTTGATATCCACGGTATCCGCGTCTGCGGCCGGAACACCGTCCGCCAGCGGTGTGTAACGCACAAGGCGCGGATTGGTTAGCACCACGCTGTAATCACGCATGTGATACGCCAGCTCGTACGTTCCGGCAGGCTGTACATCTACAGCCATGTTATAAAGGGCGTTCAGCGGAACGTTGATCGGCGAACGTGTCGTGTCATTGGTGCGATCCTGCTCACCCGGATAGACCGAAGCCACACGAAGGCGATACGAACCGACAGCATCCGGAATCCACGTGACGGGAATAGTGACAAACTCGTTCGTGGCCAGCGTAGCCGTCGTCTGCTTCAGCGAGTCGGTGCCCTGATTCGTGCCGTTGGGACGTGTATACAGTTGGCGATAGCGCAACGCGTTGCCGATATTGCTGCTGCCTTCATTCACATACTCGAATGACCACGTCCGTGACAGGCCGACGGTCACCGGGAACGGGACCACCATCTTGCGCGTGGCCGCGTCAATCGCGAAAGCGCGCGTGGCAACGAGGTGAATGTAGTCAACGTGCAATCCGCTGCCGATTCCACCGTCATCGTTGCAGTCGGTTTCCAGGCGGAACTGCAGCAGCACCGTTTGCTCTCCCCACCGCGTGAGATCAATGTCAACCTGTGTGCCGCCGGTGGTCAAACCGCGGCTGCGGCGGACCCATCCGTTCAGCGAGTTGCCCGCATCCGGATGTGTCTCGCTGTTGTTGTACGCATAGTCGTAAACCACACGTGTCCAGGTTGCTCCGTTATCTGTGGAAATATAGATGGAGTAAAGATCATCCAGAGAGCTGTCGTTGTTTCCATCAGCATCCGGCAAATCGCACCAGACATAATATGCGAGCACCAACTTCTGGAATGCGTTGGGATCTGCGCCCGGTCGTGCCGTGTCCGGCAATACGATCGGCGGAGATGTCAGCGCGGTATTCAACCCGGCGATGCCGCGATGCTCGGCATTCCACGACCACACTTGATCGGGGCAGCCGACCATTCCTGTTGGTGCGGTAGAATCCTCATACACCCATGTATTGCCGATTCCGCCGCCCTCCACGGCATAGGTCGTCCAGCCGGTCGCATCGCCGTCGTTCGACAATAAGTTGCCGCCGCTGTGTGATACGCGAATTGAATCCACGATCAGGCCGTAGTAGGATGAATCATCCACCGCGCTGAAACCCGGATCGGAATAGAAGCTGTAACGGAACTTCACATTCGACTGTCCTGCGTAGGCGTCGAGATTCGCGGTAATCACAGTATATGCATTCGCGTTGGCCGTGCCGCCCCATGCCGGAATGTTCGGCCCAAGGCACCACTGCTCGCCGAACGCGTAACAGCTCTGGCCTGTGAAAGCAAGCGACAAACCAGTGGTAACGACTGACCACGTTGCGCCGCCGTCCGTGGAAATCTGCAGATTCCAACCGTCCCACATGTCGTATCCCGCCGGCTCTCCGCCCGGATCCTCAATCTTCCAACGGGCTTTGAACGCCAGCGTAATCGGCGCGCTTGCGCCGCTGAGATTGACAACCGGTGATTCGAGGTGCTGTTGCCATGCGTTGTCGTAGCCGCCGGGGGCAACGAGGTTATCCGTCATCGCGGCATTGCCAACCCACCATGCGGGCGCATTGGGATCGCCGATCGGCACGTTGTCTACATGCCAGTAGGGGGGTTGCGAAGCCGTTAAGTCACTTGACGTCCATACTGGCCCTGCTTCAAATGTCTGCAATACAATCGTGGTATCAAAAGCGTCCAGAGAATTTCCGGGACGACGAGCGAACAATTCCTGAATGGGAATCTCAATTTCCTCCCAGCCGTCGTTCCACGAAACGGCGGGAGAGTTGGCAGGCGTGACCATGAGATTCGTGCCGGCAAATGCAATTGCCGCGATTCCTGCGATCAGCGCCAGACGAAATCCAATTTTGCTGACCATACTTTGCTCCGGAATAGGTTGTTTATCCTTAGGTTGGGACCCGGTTACCCCAAGGTGACCGGAAACGAAAACGGGCACAAGAGGCGTTCTCTTCTGCCCGTTTCTGGAGGTTCGGAAGACGTTGGGCGGACAGACCACATCGCTGCGATCTGCCCGCCACAATTTAGAGTTTACGGCTTTACAACTGCCAGAAAGACGGGCGAAGTAGAAACTACTTCATCAACACCATCTTCTGGGTGGCGGTGAAGCCGTTCACCGTCAACTTGTACAGATACATACCGGTGGCCAGACCAGAAGCGTCAAACTCGACGCTGTGCTGACCGGCATCCTGCAAGCCATTCACCACCGTGGCGACTTCGCGGCCATCCACCGAGAAGACCTTCAGGCTGACCTGACCGGCTTCGCGGAGTGCGTACTCAATCGTCGTGTTCGGGTTGAACGGGTTCGGGTAGTTCTGCATCAATGCATACTCGGTCACGAGTCCGGCGCCTGCTTGCGGCGTCGCATAGACCGTCGAACCGAACAGCGTCATGCCGCCATTCAGATCAACTGCCGTCAGCTGATAGCCGTAGTTCGTGCCGTTCACGACATCGCGATCCACAAACGTGTAGCGATGGCCGCTGGGGCTGTCGCCTTGACCCGCTACTTGAGCAATCTCAACGCCGTTGCGCGTGAGCACGTAGTAGTCAATTTCGCTCTCTGCGTTCGTGCGCCAGTTCAATGTCACCATGCCGTCGCCGGCGATGGCGTCAAAGCTCGTGATTTCCACGGCCAGAATGTTGTCGCCAGCAAACGTCACATCCACCGGGCAGCAGCAATTGCGCGTGTCAATGTAGAGGTAATACGTATCGGGGAACCAGCAGCCGAAGTCATTAGGATCGCCGTTGCCAGTCCAATTGTAGGTCTGGCTTCCACCAAGCGGCGGGAAGGCCGGCTGACCGGCATCGAGATAGCCAAAGCTGTCGAACAGCCACGAGCGAATACGGAACCATTCCGCACAGGTCGAAGACGGAGCGATCGTGATGTAGAAGCACGTCGGATCATTCACGGACGTCCACGACAGCACGACGTCGCCGCCGCGGCCGGTGAACGATGAGGGTCCAAGCGCCGTGTTCTGATCATAGTCGCTGCAATAGTCGCACAGGTCAATCGTGCGCGACCAGATCGGCGAATCAATAATGATCGGATTCGTGTCGTCGTCGCCCGGATAGTTGCGTACGCACGGCTCGCATGTCAGCGGTGCGCAGCTTGTCACACCGGCTTCACCGTTCACAGCAGCCAGAATGGCGCCCACCGGCAAACCACCCGACGACCAGTCGGTGTTGTTATTGAACCAGCAGTAGTCCGGCGTGCCGGTAAACCACCAATACACCCAAGCCTTGCAGTTCGCCAACGCTTCGCGCTGCCAGTAAGGAGCCGGAGCATTGCCCGCGCCTGTCCATGAATCAATCACGAAGTGCACGAAGAACCCGTTCTCCACGCAAACGTCCAGCGGGATGTTCAATTCAATCAAACCCGTGCCGTCTGGATCGTCAATCTCTTCTTGGGTGAGATCATACGTGAACATTCCTGCCGAACCGAGCTGAGCGCCGCCCGGACCCTTGCATTCACGCGGAACGCCGGGGCTGGCCGCATCTTCCGGACAGGTAACAAACACGCGGCCCGTAATCGTGCCGGGTCCCGTGTTGCTGAAAATGACCAGTGTCAGATCCACAGATGTAATGTGGAAAGGATATATTGCCGGAGTGCAATTGCCGTCAGTCGCGGGATCAAAGTACTCGGCAATGTCTTCGCCCGGATCCCAACCGAAGCTGCCGTACGGCGTGCCCGTGAAGTGGTTCAGCACACAGGTGCCGGACCGCGGGGTCGGGTTGTCAGGGAGAGTGATCACAGGACGCAACGTGGGCAACAACTCACGCGCGTTTATGACCTCTGTGGCTTGAGCAATCGCGCTCAGGCCCAAAATCATCAAGACACACAAAATCAAAGTCTTACGCATACCGGGACCTCATAGGTTAAGAGGGTTTATCGTTTCACCAAAATCGGTTGTTTAAACATTTCCAGTACCCACGCATAAGGTATATTAAGACTATCTATTCGTCAATACTTTGAGCCATACTGACCAAAAAAGTTATGGCCAAGCACATGTCTATTGCAAGCGGTTGCTTAACTCTTAACTTTCATGTTTGCTGAAGTAACATCGTTATGTCACAAAGTCTCATTATATACTTGACCCCCCGCAAGAGGCATGCGCATTTTGTTCTACTCTCCTGACCCACTATGAGCACCCAACAATCTGACAAAAATTTGTTGCACTCCTTCCGTTTGCGCACCGTGAATTCCCAGTCACAGCAGCAGGGGAGTTTCGTACTCTATTGGATGCTTGCCCAGCGCCGAGTGACCCACAACTTCGCTCTTGAACAGGCAGTGAACTGGGCAAAACAGCTCGGCAAACCCCTGCTGATTCTCGAGTCCGTAACTCTGGTCTACGACTACGCGAGTCCACGGCAGCACGTCTTTCTGCTGCAGGGCATGGCCGACAATCAAGCGCGCCTCGCGCGCAAGCCCGTAACCTATTTCCCCTTCGTTGAAAACATTCCCGGCCAACGCGCAGACCTTTTGAAAGCGCTGGCGGAACAGGCGTGCGTCGTAATTGTGGATGATTTCCCGATGGCGATGCATCAGGAATTGATTGCCAACGCGGGCCTCGAGTTCCCCTGCAGGCTCGAAGCTGTGGACTCCTGCGGGCTGTTGCCGCTGCGCGCCGCCGAGGTAACCTTTCCTTCGGCTTTCGCTTTCCGCAGGCATCTTCAAAAAAACCTTCGTCCTCATCTTGAGCACTTCCCGCTGTCCGATCCGCTCGCACGAGTCACGCTTCCCTCGCTGAAGCTCGACGCGCGTATAACCTCGCTTTGGCCGCCCGCCGATCCTCAGAAGCTCTTAGCCGATCATACTTGGATGAGCGACCTCCCGCTGTTGCACGATGTCCCGCCCGTTCCAACTGCAGGCGGCACTTCCACAGCGGAAAAAAACCTGCGCGAGTTTCTGTCACACAAGCTCTCCCGCTATGCGACAGAGCGCAGCCAGCCCGGGGAGGACTGGTCCAGCGGCCTTAGCCCCTACTTGCACTTCGGTCACATCTCCGTGCATCAGGTCTTCTCCGAGCTTGCCAAACAGGAAGGGTGGAGCAGCAACCACCTCGCGGACAACGTCGCCGGTAAGAAGGAGGGTTGGTGGGGGATGAGTGCCAATGCTGAGAGCTTTCTCGATGAGCTCGTTACGTGGCGCGAAGTCGGCTACAACTTCAATCACTTGCGCGACGACTACAAAGACTTCTCGTCGCTGCCCCCGTGGGCGCTGAAGACGCTGAACGAGCATCGCAAAGACAAACGAACGTGGACCTACACCAAAGAGCAATTTGAACAGGCCGCCACGCACGATCCGCTCTGGAATGCCGCGCAGCGGCAACTCCTGACCGAGGGCCGCATTCACAACTATCTGCGCATGCTGTGGGGCAAGAAGATTCTCGAATGGTCCGCGTCACCCGAAGCTGCGCTCGAAGTCATGATCGAACTCAATGACAAGTGGGCGCTCGATGGCCGCGACCCCAATTCCTACTCTGGAATTCTTTGGTGTCTGGGCCGTTATGACCGCCCGTGGTTTCCCGAGCGCCCCGTTTTCGGGCAGGTGCGCTACATGAGCAGCGAGAACACCGCCCGTAAATTCAACGTCAAGAGTTACCTCGAAAAATACTCCCCGTAGCCAAACACAAAAGCCGCGCTTCTCACGCGGCTCTTGAACTCACTTCTTCCTGCGTCTCACCCCATCGAGACAGGAATCCTACCTTCAACCTCCTAACCTCAATTTGCCCAAATGTTTACAACATTTTTACAAAAATCACTTGACTTTTCGTAAATATTGTATTATATTAGCACCATGATTTTGAAACAACCCCCCAATCCCCAACCTACCAGTTCTGCCATAATTTAGGCTCTTCGCGCCAGCCCGCCACGTAAGCCGAAACCTTCCAAACCCCGAAATGCCCGTCCGCATCTTTGGGCCGCATCTTCAAAATTCGAATACCGACCGTCTGCTCTCCCTTCTGCATGTAGTCCGTCGCGTCTATCTGATGCGGCAGCACAATGTCCCCCGGACACCACCCGCTCCGCGAAAAATCCGATGACCACCAGCCATCCGTCCAGCGCGCGCAGTACGGATTAAACTCCCGCATCTTCCGGCAGTCCTCCCGCCACGGGCGAAACCGTTCGATGACCACATCGTTCACCGAAATCACGTTCGCCTTCGACACAAATTCATCCTCATCCCGACCGTCCGTGCAGTGTCCTGTGGACGTGTAGTAAATCACCGCGTAAGCGAATGAATCCGGGATCGTCACTCGCGCCGAGACTCCGTCGGGCATCTTCTCCTGCGTGAACGAATCCTCGTAGTAGATCGGCGCGACAAAATCCGGCATCTGTGCCGTCGTATCCGGTATGTATTCGAGCGCAAAGTCAAGCTCCCACCCGGGACTCGTCCACGTGTCCACCGATGCGCGCAGCGTTCTCCTGCCCTGCAATACCGGAGCAAGCTGTGTCACGTCCGCTTCGTGCGAAGTCTCGCCACCGAAAGACGTGATGAATCTCAGCACCTCAAGCTCCGCTGAGTCACCAAACACCAGTCGGATATTCCCCCCGCGATCATAGCGATCCGCCACCGTCCGCTCATCCACCGGTACCGGATGCAACCATAGTTTTGCCAGAATGCGCGTAGGCTGAGAAATCGTCGGCAGCGTGACAGTCTTTTCGACGACCCGTCCGTTATCCAGTGCCGTTTCTCCCTGCTTCAGAAACTTCCCCGAACTGTCGGGCGAAAAATGCAGAGCCGTGCGCTCAAACAGAGCAACACTTTTCGGCTGGCTCAGACAAACACCCGTCACAAACAGAATTGAAAGAAGGTAAATCATGGTCTGCAGAAGTTGGTGAAAATGAATACTCCATGATAGCACAATTCCCCCGAAATCAAAAGCCGCAATCCGTTCTAAGTATAGTGTCTCAATTGCGCCGAAGGCTCTGGCAGAAAGTGCCCACTATGTTCGGAAAACAAACAACAAATTCAATAAAAACAATAACCCAAATCACAACCTCTGCTGGTATACTCCTTGCTAAATGTTATGCAGATATTCCCCACTGCATTAACACTTTAGGCTATGGCCACCGCATATTCATTCCGCAAATCGCCTTTCGAGACTCTCAAAGAGCGCCGCGAACGGCTGTTCACTTCGCGCGCAGGCGCATCGCCCTTCCTTGGAAACGACCACGCAGCCCCTGCCGGACTTCACAAGCTTGCGACGTCCAAACTCAAGCGCAATGCGCGCGTGCTGATCCTCGGCAACGGCAGATGTCAACTCGCTTCGGACCTTGCGAAGCTCGGACACCGTGTCACTCTCACAGACTGCTCACCGCAGGCTCTTGCGACCACCGAAGAAGTCCGCCGCAGCTTGTCCCGCACCGAAGCGGAACTCGTCTCCGCCAAGCTCATCGAGTGCGGTCGTCTGCCTTTTACCGACGCGTCATTTGACAGCATCATCGTGACGGGCGTGTTGAGTCAGCTTGGAAGTCCCACTCCCTTGTTGAAAGAGTGCTCGCGTCTGCTGAATAGCAACGGACAGTTCCTGATTGCCGTCCCCGATAACTTGAGTGGCTACCATTCGGAATTTGTCACGTTGTGGACGGCCGACTCGCTCTCGACTGCGCTCTCCCCGTTCTTTGAGGAGCACGACGTTACCACACAGGACGGCACGCTGCTCGCCTGCGCGGCCAATAGCACGTCGGTCAAACACCCGGTCATCTACGCCATGATGAACATCCGCAATGAAGACCGCTGGCTGCGCGCCGTGCTCGACAATGCCGCACGCGTCTGCGACGGAGTCATCGTCTACGACGACGGTTCGACCGACAAAACACCCGACATCTGCAAAGCGCATCCTGCGGTCGTAGCCTATCAGCGCGGCGAAGAAACCGAAACCGACAAGGCCCGCGATAAGAATCGCATGTATGCGATGGCCTGCGAACTGAAATCGGATTGGATGCTCTGCATTGACGGCGACGAACTGCTCGAACCGACCGCACCGCGCCGCATCTTCGAGGCAATCAAGACCTGCCCCGCCAACGTGTCGCAGATTGATTTCGAGTTTCTCTACCTCTGGAACGACCACCAGCACTATCGCACCGACGGCATCTACACGGGAATCTATCATCCCTGTCTGTTCCGTCCGGTTTCGCAAACGTGGGACGAACTTGAATTTGCACCGACCGCGCACGCCGGAAATCTGCACTGCGAACGCGTCCCGCAGAATCTCGCCGGAGAGCGCATCCGCGCCGACATCAAAATTGAGCACCTGGGCTACATGTTTCCTGAAGACCGCTTGCGGAAATATCAGTGGAACAAAAGCAAAGATGTTACGCACGCCAAGCAAGGCTATTACGAACATCTGCTCGACCAGCCGCACATGACGCTCGCACCGTGGGACGGCCGGCCGGATTCAATCATACGGGGGAACCGCAAGGTGGAAAAGCAGACGCTTAAACCGGATTACTACTACGCCAACGCGCGCCGCAATCTTGCTGAACGCGTTCCGAAAGACGCCCGCAATGTGCTCGACGTCGGCTGCGGCAACGGCGCGACCGGAAAACTGATTGCCCAACTCACCGGCGCCCGCGTGACCGGCATTGAAATTCATCCCGAAGTCGCGCAAGTCGCGCGGCAGGTGCTCGATGATGTGCATGTGCTCGACGTTGAAGCCGACCCGCTGCCGTTTGCTCCCAGACAGTTCGACTGCATTCTCTGCGGCGACGTGCTGGAGCACCTGATTGATCCTTGGAACGCGCTGAAAAAGCTGCTCGTTCACCTGAAACCGACGGGCTGCATCATCGCCAGTCTGCCCAATGTGCGCAACCTCGGTGTGATTGCCAAACTCCTTGAAGGCTCGTGGAACTATCAGGAGTACGGCATTCTCGACAGCACGCACCTCCGCTTCTTCGCGAAACAGGATATGCAGCGACTCTTTGCTCAAGCCGGACTGCGCGCGGAACTCGTCGAAGTTGTCCGCGACCCGTTGTTCGAACGTCAAATGCAGAACCCCGCTCAGGAAGTGCGCACTCTGGATATGGGCGGACTTGTGCTGCGCGACGTCTCTCCGCAGGACTTGGACGAATTGACTGCACAGCAATTCATCTTCGTGGCCAAACCCGACGCCGCCGTCCTGCCGAAACCAAAACCCGAAGTCTCCGTCGTGATTCCCGTGTATAACAATTTGCCCTACACGAAGTCCTGCCTCGACTCCCTGTTCAACACAGCCGAGCGGACGCCTCACGAAATCATCGTCGTCGACGACGGCTCCACCGACGGCACGGCGGACTATCTGGCAACGCTCGGGGACAAGATTCGCGTCGTGTCACACGACCGCAATTACGGATTCGCGCGTTCGTGCAATGACGGAGCGCGCGCATCTGTCGGACAACTTGTTGTCTTCCTCAATAACGACACCGAAGTTCTGCCGAACTGGCTGGACGCGATGGTCACGACGATATCAGCGGATCGCAGCATCGGCATCGTCGGCAATCTGCAAATCTTCCCGCAGTCGAAACTGGTGCAACAGGCGGGTATCGTCTGCGACGAGCGCAAGCACGTGCACAGCATCTACAACAACCAGCTTCCGGCCGACCATCCGGTCGTGCAGAAGCCGCGCGAGTTTCAGTTCATCGCCGGCAGCTGTCTAATGATTTGGCGGCAGCTATTCATGGAAGTCGGCGGCTTTGATGAAAGCTTCAAGAATTCATGCGAGGACATCGACCTGTGTTTGCGCGTCACGCAGACCCGCCGCAAGGTCTGGTATTGCCCGCAGAGCCGCATCTATCACCATGAATCCAAATCCGTCTCCGGCCACGACAAGAACGGCGCGAACTACCGTCTGCTGCTCTCGCGCTGGCAGGACCTGATGATTGCCGACGCGGACCACTACTATCTTGAAGACGGTTTCATGCGGCTGAGCGATGGCCGAATCGTTCCTTTGGACAAACAGGAAGACCCCTCACCTATGGCCTCTGACACGCGCATCGCACTGCTCACCACCTATCATCAACGCTGCGGCTTGGCAATCTATGCCGAGCAGCTTTGCGAAGCTCTGACAAACAATGGCGAGACGGTGCTGATTCTTGCGGAAAAAACCACAGAACTTACGGCGGCGGATTTGCCGAATGTCGTTCGTTGCTGGTCACGCGACAAAGACGGCGGCCGCGAAATCCTGCAGCAACTGCTCACACACAAGATTCAAGTGCTGCACGTCAATCACGGCGGCATCTTCGCGCTGGACGGCTGGCTGCTCGATGTGTTGAAACAGGCTCGTGCGCACAACATTCGCGTCGTGACAACGTTCCATTCGACCGAAACGCGGGACGAGCGTCTCGCGGAAATCGCACGCTTCAGCGACGCCTGCTGGGTGCATCATCCGCAGAATATCGTCGAACTGGTCGCGCTTGGCGCATCGCCCGAACGCATCGAGGCAATGCCGATTCCTCTGCCCGCACTGAACTTCGCCGACCTCGCGGAAGCCAAACTCGCTCTCGAATGGAACCCCGCACAAAAAGTCGTAGCGACGTTCGGCATGGTGGACCCGCACAAAGGGATTCTCGAACTTATCAATGCCTTCCCTGCATTGCAGCGGACGACGGATGCCAAACTGCTGATAATCGGCGCACCGCATCCCGCCAGCGAAACAAGCTGCGCCTATCTGAGTCAGTGCATGAATCGCGTGCGTGAATTAGGTATGGACGACCACATTCGCTTCCTGACCGACTTCATGCCCGAAGCGGAACTGACCGCCACGCTGCAGGCGTGCGATGTCATCGTATTGAACTATCAGAGTCAGCGCTTTGAAGGCTCCGCCTGTCTGACGCGTGCTCTTGCAGCAGGTCGCCCGGTCGTTACGTCAAACGCTCCGGCACTCGACGTGGCCGCACCCGTGACTCTGCGTACCACAGAACAGTTCGATTTGCAGCACGCAATCCTGCGCGCGCTGAACAATCCGTTCCTGACACGCGCGCTGAAGGACGCGGTGAAAACCTACGCAACGGCTATCAACTGGGAGAATTCGGCGAAGAACTACTTGGCGAGCTACGAGCGGGTGTTGACTCGCGAAGCGGCCTGCACGACGGACCTGCTGAAATACTATGCCACGCATCCCGACGAAATCTACAACGAACCTTTGCAGCGTGAACGCGTTCGCTGGCTCGCAAGCAAAGCGAGCGGCCGCATCCTCGAAATCGGCCCCGCAAACGGCTATGTCGTCGAGTTCTGCAAAGGACATGAGGCTGTGGACATCTACCGCGAGCGGCTCGATGTCGCCCGTGCTTTGCGCGGCGGCATCACCTTTACCTATGGCAACGTCGTCAGCGGACTTCCCTACAAAGACAAGAGTTTCGACGTGGTGATGTCTCCTGAGATTTTTGAGCACGTTGAATGGGAACAGGCCGTCATCGCACTGAAAGAGTGCATGCGCGTCGGGAAACGGGTGTTAGTCACCATTCCGAACGCGGACAAGCCGGACTATAATCCGGACCTCGTGCACAACATTGAACATCGCTGGCTGGTGACTCGACAATTGCTGGAAGCGTGGCTAAAGGAAGCGGGAGCGGTAAACTATGAACTGGATTGCTCGAGCGACCTCGACTTCTACTTAATCGACATCGACAGCACGGCAACCAAGCCCTCTGTCACAGTCTTGCCGCGCGCGCAGCGGCTGCCTCACTTTGAGGTCAGTCCCGGCCCGGCGGTGACGCTTGCGATGGATGCCTCGCTGCTGACGGACGATACGCTAATCGTAAGCGGCGCAGGACGATTTTTCATTGAACTGCTGAATAGTCTGCGCGCCGTGCGACCCGAGTGGACTCTTAAGCTGGTCACCCCGCATGCGAATAATCTTCGTGAACGGTTAACACAGGCGGGAGCTGCGCACGCGTTTGAGGTGGTGGGGTGGAAGGAGCTGCGTCGTGGAGCGGCGGATGCCCTGTTGCTGCCGCATCCGACCGGCGAGGATACACCGGAATATGTGCAACTTGCGCGAGAGCTTGGATTGACCGTCGCCTGCCTGATGCATGATGTCATTCCGCTGGCCTATCCGCAACTCTATTTGACGCAGGATCCGCTCGCGCGGGATCGGTATGTCGCTTCGCTGCGCGCGCTGAATGAAAAGTGTGACCTCTTCTATTGCTCTACGCAGGCTACGGTTCAGGAGCTGCAAATCCGGCTCGGCATGCAGCTCGCAAGACTGCGGACGATTCACGGAGCACCGACGCTTACAGCGGAAATGGCTTCAACGAGTTTCGAGAACTCAGAACTTCGCGGGATGCAGGAATCTGGAAGTCTTTACTTTCTGCACGCGGGCGAATTGTCTCCGGTGAAGAACCTGCGGACGATACTGCGCGCGGTAAATGAACTGCGGCAGACGGTGGATAGTAATCTGAAGATTGTTCTCGCTTGCAACGTCACGCCGCCCGCCGCAGAACAGATTAAACACGCTGCTCGACTTGACGGCCTCGATACGGGAATGCTCGTGCTGCCGCGCGACGTCAGCGATACAGACATGGCGCGTCTCTATCAGAATGCTGTTGGCTGTCTTAGCCCAAGTTTGATGGACGGGTTGTCGCTGGAGTTGCTGAATGCGCTTGCTCTGGGCACACCGGTTGTCGCGGGCCGGACTCCGGCACAGGAAGAAACTTGCGGAGAAGCCGCGCTGTATGTGGACCCGCAGCATGTCGAAGAGTTAACTTCGGCTGCCGGCCGGTTGCTGACAGACCGGCAAACTTGTCTGCGGCTAAGCGAGGCGGGGAAGAGAGAGGCTGCGCGTTACAATTGGACACGCAGTGCGGAGAAGTTCGCGGTCTACCTGACCGAATCGCTCGTGAAGAAAGGAGCGGTGCGCGCTTTGCCCTCTAAGGTGCACGCATAGCCTGATACACGAAGACCCGCGGCTGAAAGCGGGTCTTCAATCAATAGGGCATGGATCGTGAGGTTCAGCAAAACGCCAGTGACATACAGAAAAGGAAAAGCCCGCGAATCACTTCACGGGCCTTCAAAGGTGGCTGGCCTTCGTGGACTCATTTAGACACTGCTTGGCAACCACAGAAAGGCTTGATATGCCTGATCTTGGGGCTCTTCTGGGGGCAGAAGCGGCTTGAACGAGCGGCATCCAGATGCGCGGACGGAAAACAATCGTCCGGCATGTTTGCCAAAGTATGCTTCCGATTAGCGAGCCCGCTTAAATGGTCTTCGGCCTGCATAAGAGATTTGGAGTGTTCCGACCGACTAATTCTTCAAGCCTACGACGCGACAGTTGTGCGAAGATAGATACAATCATCCGCACCGAGACAGTACCCCTGAAATACCCTGAAAGACAACAATCACAATGTATCTGTGGCGTCGTTCAGGGCCGATCAGAGGTTTCGATGCATACAAGCAAGTTGTCAGCGATCAATTGAATTGATGGCCAGAAGCTGCTCAGGGTGCCTGACCCTAAACGGTAGACGGAGCTATGGCCCTCCGCGTCCGTGATGTAGAACTTCCAGAACTGAGCCGGATGCGCATCGAGTGTTATGCGAACCACGGCTGAACCACCAGAAAGCAGCGCCGTTCCGACCTCATAGTCCTGAACCGGACTGGTCAAATCGACGGTAGGGAGCCCCAGTTGTTCGAAAAGGGGAAGGTCGTCGGAATAGGTACGGACACGAAATGAGAGTGGGGAATCGTCCATAGGTATCGGCTTCCTTGAACTTAATATGATTGGGTCAAGAAGGTGTCAAGCTTACTTTACAAAGTCAAGGTAAGATGTTCAACTTCTGCGTGAAACTCTGACCATGCCTCATCAGCGTGGCTTCTGCAATCTGAACTATTTCCCTTTAACTTCGCCCGCTCGACGCGGTGAGTCGACGATTCCTTCATAAGCCACCCTTAGGCTCCAGTGGCCCAATCTGCGTATCATTCCCATGATCAGTCTCGAACTTCTCCGGGTGCTGACCTACACCAGTCCATCGTTTCAGGGTCCTGGTCGAAATAGCGGCTAAACCGATCCCACCTTTCAAGACATTGAGGCCATGCTTCAGCTGGTAGCCTATACATCTTTCGAGACCAGCCTGCCTGAACAAACTTCCCTACCCACACCGACGGCACGATAAAAACCCTTGGTGACCATGTTCGTTCCGAACTTTCCCGTAAGTCTACAAACGCATACCAGAGACTCTCGCTGCATCGCTCGACCGCCGATGGACCGACATCCCACTCACAAACCTCTTTGCCATATCTCTTCGGTCGATGTGCCCATCTTGAGGTCTTAACCTGAATTGACAGCGACGCTGAGCCATTGGGTTCAGCCACAACAATGTCTACACTTGGAACGTTCCCAAGCGTAATGGCAGCGTGAATCTCCCGGATGCCCAGACAGTATGCAACATAGTGCTGTCCAGCAGCGCCAATAAATTGCGAACGTGCAGGCAAGAAAAACTCCTCTCTGTGTCAAGCAATGGACTTACTTTGCAGATCACTCGACTTGCCGATGTTACCTACTCTTGATTCACCCGTCGGAGCATATCCTCCAACCATCCTCTGTCAAGCACAAAGTTGACGACTTTCGTATACTCGCCATCGGTCACGAATGCCTGTATGTGGCCCAAGTGATCCCGTTTGAAATTAGGGCTCGTTGGGCCTCTTCCGCAACTCCTGACCCATAGAATAGCCGAAATAGCCCATCAGGAAGATCAAATGAGAATAGGGCATCTCCATGAATCGTTGTTGCTTGTTCGGCTCGATACATGAACCAATTTGTTCCACGATAGTATATGGTCACATCCTCCATGGTACGGAGATTGGAAATCACATCCGGTCTGGAAGGAACCAAAAATAATGGAAATCCACCTCGAATCACGGCCATAAGCGCCCCACCTATTCGTCTGCATTCGTCTACGATCGGTCGAATTGCATTCCGGAATTCTCGTATCACGTTTTCATCATTTTCCTCGTCTCCATTCGCAAAGTTATCTTCTCGCATCTCGCCTAGCTTCACTCTAATCATCCTTCGTGCAACGGACAGTTCAAGTGGAACGCTCTTGTCAGAAGTCCCTCCAAGTTGTTGGTAACTGACTTCTCGAAACTTCTCCAGTAGTGGTCTAATGAACGTCGATCTTGCAAGCGGGATTAAATTGCCATCTTGCGCAAAAGCGTAAGTCTCTGCGGGTTTGCTGAATCCAAGATTTGTGAAAATTGCATACTGATAGTGGTATCGACGAGAGGAAGCGGCAGGTTGTACGGAGCGTGGACACCACCATTCACCCACGTCCTTCAATACACCAACCGCATTTCTTACTATTTCCAGTCCAACTTTGTCTGTTAAGAACTTTGCTTCTCCGAGCAACCTTTGTGGATGACTAAACGGCTGCTGAATATCGAAGTCCGCAATTGCATCTATTTGATGAACTTCTCCTCGCCCGCGAACCTCCAATCCAGATTTGCCGTTCTGAAGTGTTCCATCGTTACCCGCGGATAAAACGGTTCTATATCCAGACTGTCGTAGAAGAAACAGCAGGACTTCCTCAAGGAGCATTCCACGTATTTGAGCCATACTCGCCACGGACTGTCTCCTCGTAATTATGGGGTTCGAAAAAGGGAACTACTTCGCATCGCCTAATGCCTTCGAAATAGTCACAATGTGCTGCCGCATGATTTCCGGATCAGTTAGGTCGCGAGATTGGACGACAATGACTTTGTAGCCAAAGGCTTCCATAAGGCCGCGGAGGGCTTGATCTTTGATTTGTTGCTGCGGATCACCGTGCAGCGATCGACTCATCCCGTCAAGATAGACAGCTACCTTTATGTCCGAATTGTTCGGATCAACATATAACCAGTCCGGGATGGAAATCATGCCATCGGCGAGTCGTACTGTCTCCCGTAATTTGCCTGCTGGAATATGATGTTCGCGAAGTATCTGGGCGAGTTCAGCTTCAGGTCTATTGGACGGCGTACCCGTGCCCGCACCGGACTCCTCAAAGATAGCGTCGATTGTCCTATATGGTTCCGGTTGGTTTCTCAGCTCTTCAAGCAGGGCATTTGCCACTGTGCGGTCGAGATGCTCATGGTATACTTGATTGCGATAGGTCAACAAACACGAGTAGCAGGCTTGATCGCAGCTCGCTTTGCAGTCTAAGACGTCAGCCGCGGCTGTCATGAGCTCATCCCATCGGCTCAGCATTTGATCCAATATACCCGAACCACCAACCATCGGATCATAAATCAGGAAATTCACCATCTCGTGCTCATCTGGAATTGGCAAGAGTTCCAAATCCCCGCGGCCCATATCCATAATGCGAGCAGCCGCTGTCCGGAGCGTCTCCCCAATATTGATACCTTCTGGCAAGCCACTCAGCTTATGGAAAAGCAGAGCATCGACGTCGGTTTTAGTGGTTAGGGCCAGTTGCATAGGTTCGCGGCCGCACCTTTCTTGGTGGTGCGCGTCAAATCGCTCTTTCTCTTTGTCCACAACATACGGACTCTTCGCGGCACCACAAATCGGGCAAATATGGAATCCGAGCTCGCCGGAACCGGCCTTGCCCGCCTCACCTAAGTTGACAAGTTCGATTCCCTGGCCTCGTAGATGATGGACCTCGTACTTTCCAATCTTGAATGCTCGACCACCACGATGATGATCAAGTAATCGGCCTGCTATAAGAACAGGCATTGCAAATCTAAGAACCTCATCCTCTGTAATCCGGCCCTCATGTGCCAGGTCCAAATCTGAGATTGGGATTGCGCTGACAGCTTTGAGACCAGACTGCCCATAGTCAACCGTCGCACCGGCACGTGCGACATATTGTTTTTTCGGATCGACGTGAAGGGTAGTGATACCGCCTTCGGCCTCTGGAGCGAAGTGGTAACGCGTAACATAGAAAGTCCCCCGATTTGCATAGAGTCGGTTGCCTGCCACGAATTCACGCAAGGCCACAGCTCGCGGCCGAGACAATTCAAATCGCACCGGCCCGGACCGGCGTGCAAAGCCAGACAAGGCTGAAGCAACGATGCCGCCCTCGTAAATTCCATAGCCCGGAAGAAATCCCTCCGAGCTTAGAACGATCAGCGTGTAAGTCGAGTTGTCCCGTTTCACGACGCTCTTGATAAAGTCATCGCATCGTCGAAGCAACTGCTCCTCTTCCTTTTCAATAAGCCCTATTCTCTGTCGACGCTGAATCTCCTCGCGTGTCTTTCGAGCCCAGCCAAGTCGATCATGAAGACGCTCCAATACCAATTGAAGTTCGTCCGGCAGCCTCACGAGAGCCTGTTCAATGCTCTGCATAGTGATCAAAGCGGCCTCGTCTCTCGGCCAATGGGCCAGAAAAAGCCCGTGTATCTTCTCAACGAGCGAGCTTTTCTGACGGTCAATCGATTCGCCCAATTTATCCATTGACGGAACTGTTGTACGGAAGTGATCTTCGTCATCCAACAGATACTCGCGAATGAACAAGGGAAATGCCTCGTTGAGCACCTTCTCAATATGCTCGGCAATATCAGTTCCGTCTTGAGATTGTAGCAGGAGCTCGGAAAGCACCGCAGCACGGACATGCTTCTCCAGCATAAGTGGATTTCGAAGATTGAAAGCCGGTGCAGCAATCGATCCGCCAAGAAGCCTTAATGGGTCTTCAAAGAAATATCGATCGTGGTTCGCGTGACGGCAATGCGTCGTGATCACAGCCATACGCTCCTGTCGACCCGCGCGTCCTGCCCGTTGCCAATAATTGTTTGGCTGTGGAGGGACATTTCTCATTAGGACCATGTCCAAGCCACCAATGTCAACACCTAACTCCAGAGTCGGTGTAGCAACCAGGCAATTCGTCCGTCCCTGGGGTGACTTGAAGTCCTGTTCGACCTTATTCCGCACCTCGCTTGGCACCTGTGCAGTGTGCTCTTCGGCGTTCACCATCGTGAACGGACGCCGCATGACTGATGTGTTGTAGTCTTCCCAACTCGGTTCTTCACGAACGGTGGTTCCACCGCAGTACCTTCGCATACACACGTTTCCCGGTGCAGAGCGCGTCGATATCCTCTGGCACTTCTTGCACCGATGACGTTCTTCCTGAACAGCAATGCGAACCTTGCTCGAATCGATCTGCCCTACATCATGTTCTATCACGTCGCCATTGGCGGTTCGGATGTCGACTGTTTCCACAATCCCAAGTTTGTTCGTCAATAGCTCCCATAATGATTCGGTTGCCAGATTGAGGTCAAGTGACTGTGAGTTGCTTGACCAAGCCTTGAGTAGCAATTGTACCAGCGAATTCCCCCGAGAATTCGTCATGCTCCGCCAGTACTTCGCTCTTCGGCCATTTGGCGACCGCGGAGTGAGAACCATTCCTTCTGGCTTGAACTCGCGGACCGGTAGCAGTCCTGCCTGGACCCAAGGGTCGTCCTTTTTGTGATAATGCGAAAATACCGGATCGCGATCGACATACAACATACGCCCCCGTCGCCAGGTGTCCAGAATTAGCGACACTCCTTGGACCGCTTCCGTTGGGGTAATTCCGACAATGTTCGCCCACTGTACAACGTCAGACTGTTCAGGAGTCAATCCCTCATAATCCACTCGTGCTAACCCCATGGCCTCAAGGATTTCACGTTTGCGCAATCCGGAGGTGAACTCACGGAGGACCATATACTCAAGGGCTCTTCCAACACGAATCCACAGGTTCCGCTGTTCAAAGGTCTGATCGGCAAACTCCTCCACCATTTCCGGCAGCAGTACTTCAACTAACCGACGCTGACGCTTGAACGACGCCTGTAGCTCATCAGTCAATTCGTCTAACGACAGCGACCGATCGGCACTCCTCATAATCTCATACATCATGTGTCGCAATCGAATGCGTCGTCCATGATCTTGAATCCAACCGGCTTGAAACGCGGCGTCTTGTCGACTGTCCGCGAAAATCACAAGTTTCTGATGCCCTTTTGGAGCTGAATTAATCATTGCCTGTGCCAGGACATGTACATCGGCGACGGCTACTGCACGAACCTTTCGCGCAGGTTCAAGCATCCGTCCCCCGATCTTCCGGCTAAGTGCTCCACATGTGGGACAGCTGCTTAATTGGCCACCAAGGACCAAGACTGGCAGCAGCGGCTTATCATGGCCACACCCCTCTGCCAGACACCGACTCCCACCAGTGACATGTAAAGCACCGCAAACTCTACAAACGAAGGCTGTCATGAACTTCTTGGCGGCAGTACTTTCCTCATCCTCATCAACTTCATCCAACAGCCTGTTTGTCATCACTAAGCGAGTTCCGCTTGGGTCAGCTGCCCACCAGGCACTCGATTCACCGGTAGTTGTTTCCTGCAAGTTCCCGCTTGTGAGGGAAACTCTGTGTCCGCTGCCTTCAATAATCTTTAGTTTTCCGTAGTTGCGCTCGAAGAAGTGTTGACCACATTCTCGACAGACTGCGACAGGGAATAGTCCGTCATCATGAACGAGTGGCAGCGTGTCTTTCGCTTTAGATTGAGATGGGAAGAGCTGTAGACTTGTGGTTACACCGTCACCATCCGCGGCAACAACCATTTCGTCCAGGCCTCGAACGAAGAAATGCACCTTGGGTCGCAACAGAGACTCGCCCGCTCGTCCGGCAGCCGCTCCCAACGTAAGGTAAGCCAACAACTCGGCGGTGGTTGCCTCACCGGCTAAGCAGCGATTATGTTTCACGGCATTGGAAACTATCCACGCTCCCTCTGCAAGTTCTTGAGGTCGCTTCAGTATCTGCGCGCACTGGAAAACGTACTCATTACTTACAAGGTGATCGAACAAGCTACCACGCCAATCGTCGCCGGGATTGAAAGATGTTCCTGTAAGCGACTCTACTTCGGTTATTAACGCAGACACATCAATCGGTTCATTCAACGCGGTGAGCAGCCTGCTCAAGCGCTCCGTTCCAACACCCTGAGGCGGCTCGGGCTTGTAACGGTTCTTTGGCCACTCACGTTGTACATACGACTCCCCGACAAGCTTCACGGTCTTTTCACCCACGCCGAAGAAACGTGAGGCAAACCGGATCGCAGCCTGTCCATCATCTTTCTTGTCCGGATCAGTCAGCGTCGCTGAAGTTCCGATACAGATGACTTCTTCCGCGGCTTTGTTTGCCAGCAAGCGGAGCCGCCTGATCAGACATGCAACCTCAGCACCGGCAGCCCCGTCGTAGGTATGAGCTTCATCGAAGACCAAATACTTGAGTGGCGAGCTCGCAAACAACTTGACATCTGGAAGGCGCGTCAACAGAATCTCGAGCTGGCGATAGTTGGTGATCAGAATCCGCGGCATTCGTTCGCGGATTTCCTCTTCAGAAAGGCACTCCTCGTGCGGAGCCAAGGCACGAGCTGCCTTATCCCTCTGACGTGCTTCTTCCAGTCGCTTTTTCCGTTCGTCGAGATAGGCCGTTCGCGATGATCCATCGAATCGGTCCACCAGCGGACTCTGGCCGCTCCTTGGTGTCGAACCGATCCATTGTCCAAATGTGATTCCGGTACCCGCGAGCATCACGCGCAAGCGCTCAAGCTGATCGTTCGCCAAAGCGTTCATCGGGTAAATTAAGATCGCAGTCAGCCCTTTGAGCACGCTTTGATCACGCTGCCTCAGTAAGTCATCGATGATCGGATAGAGAAATGCCTCTGTCTTGCCCGATCCGGTACCCGTGCTGATCAGGACGTGCTTGTTTGCCTTGACCGCCTCGAATACTTCCTGCTGGTGCCGGTACATCTTAGGATACCCGATAAGTCCCGGCATGACCGGATGCAGCACACCCTTGCTGGCCATGTCCGCAATCGGATCACCCGCCGCGAATGCCTCAGATAAGGTCACGTACGGACCCTTGATGAGTGGCATGTCCAGCGGCGTCGCGGAACTCAAGAATGCACGTGCCTGCTCAGCAAGTTCCGGATCGGCCATAGGAAAGGCCGACAGCAAATAGCGCCGGAACTCTTCGGCTACGTTATTGGCAAAGACAAGGGGATTGATGGACATAATTACTTTTTCCTTCTGCGACCGAATTCTTCTTCCCCAAACAGATTTGTCGGTATCGGATTGCCGAGCAAGTCCCGGCGAGTTCCGTCCGCATCAACTGTGGTAGCCGCAACTGGAGCAGTAGCCGGTTCGTCTTTAAGATATTTGTCGAGTTCCTTTTCGCTGCCCAGCAGGGCAATTGCGTCTTGCTTGCAGTGGTCCCAGGTCCAGCCGTGGCGGGGGTCGTCTTCGGCGAAAAGTTCCGGTCGCCAACTGTGGCAGCCGGTGCGCTTCATGATCAGCGGTTGATTCAAGCCTTTGGCTTTCGCGGCTTGCTCATTGGTGAGTTCCGGAATACCGAGCATTTCGAAGAACTCATCGTTGGAAAGCTCGGCCGCGGAGTCTGCGGACCACTTGCCTTCCTTCAGTTTGCGGAAGGCGTTGGCCGCAAGTCCGGTCAGGCGTTCGGCGTAGGGCAGTTGTTTGTCCACGCGCCAGAAACCTTTGGGGTCGGAGGGATCATCGCGCACAATCCAATCGAAGTCATCTGGATCGAGCCCGTACAGGTCCGCGCACAGCGCATCAATCTCCACGCGTAGCCGCAGCCGGTCCGCCTCTGTCACCGCCCACCACTGCTTCCACTCTTTCTGTTCAAGCTCCGGCAACTCCTGCTTCAGCTTCAGCCACTCCGGTGCAAAGCGGCGGTGAATGAAGGTCAAGCGTGACAACAATGCGATGATAGTCTCGTGATGGAGAGCAGAATGAGGAAGGAGTCCCTCTTCAACAATGAACCAATTCACGTTTATTCCACCAAGCTTCGCCCTAAACGTAACATCGAATAACATAGAGCTAACAACACCTGCGAACTTCAGACATGACCAGAAGTCTCCTTCATTAACGAGCAGGACCGAAGCACTATTCCCGCACGGAACCGGGCCAATTGCTGATCCAATCGCAGTGCGTGTATTAGTCCCTGAACCTGTCGACATAAGTGCGAATTTGAAGCCTCGGCACCTGTTGTCCGATGAAATGTAGGTGTCTTTAGAAATCAAATATTGCGGCTCGAGTGCCTTGGAATCAAAAGGAATCTCACGCCACTCTGCACTTCTTCCCTTTCCGCTCACCCAACCCTTCTGCATCGGGTCAAACTGCCCAATCATCCGGCCTTCATACAGCGGCAGCGCCACGTCCCCCTTCGGTCCAATCCACCGGCCAAACACATCCGGCTTGTAACCCTGCGCTTCCCACTTCTCCCGCGGCGGAAAGAGCTTAGAGTCGTTAGTCATATGGAATTCAGTCGCGTATTTGATTTCCCAGCCTGGCTTGTTGTCGCCGATGCGGAAGGAGTGATCGTAAATCTTGCGCGAAATTTCCAAGTCGCGCGCCGTGCGCACTTCCGGCAGCGATTTCGAGCGCGGCGAGAACAGTGGAATCAGCGAGCGGTCGAATTCAAACACCGGCGGCTCGCTCTGCTCCCACTCCGTCACGTCATGCACCATGAACGCGGCCTTCAACTTCTGTTCCCCTCCGTTTACGGGGGGGTTAGGGGGGGACTTCTGAACAATCACGGCCGCAAACTTGAAGCTTGAGTGAATATCAAAAATCTTCTTCCGGTTCTCGAAGCTGAACAGCCAATCCCATGTGCACTTATCCAGAAACAGCTCGCGCAGCTCCTGCGTGCCGGAATCGGTGTAAAGTCCGGACGGTACAATCAAGCCCAGCCTGCCGCTCTTGCCTAACAGCGTGTGCGCGATTTCCAAAAACATCTTGTACGAGTTCAAATCCGCGCTGCCCTGATAGCAAAACGGATGCGGCTGTCCGGCAAATCCAATTCGTTTCCTAATTCTGTCGAGCCACAACTCCTGATACCCTTTGGATGCCGCACCTTTGGCAAGCGCAACATCGAAAAACGCACAGACTCCGCTCACCCAATTAGACATCGCCTTGAACTGCGCTGAATAGTCCAGCCAGCGTTCCGCGCATTCAGGAAGTTCCTTGAACAGTTCATTCTGTTGCCGCAGCGCTTCCTGTTTGTCGTAGGTGCGGTAGAGCGGATCGTAGTTGGAAAAGAACTCATGCGAGTTCGGCTTCATCACCTCCCACGGTGGATTGCCCAGCATGGCGTCGTAACCGGAGCGCGTCGGCGTGAACACATCGGGGAATTCCAATTCCCAGTGGAAGAAGCGCAGATCGTGGGCGAGGCGGGTGATGATTTCATCGCGTTTCTGTTCCCCTCCGTTTACGGGGGGGTTAGGGGGGGTCTGATGAAACGTCTTCGGCGTGGGCACGTGTTTCGCCGACTCGGCATCCATGGGCCAGAACCAGACGGCGCACCACTCATCCATGGCGCGCTTCAGCCGCTGCACGTGCGGATTTTTCTGCAAGGCATTGTACTCGGCTTCGCGCGCTTCCACTTCCCACGCGCTGAGGCTGTGCAGCCGGTCGTATTCCGCGCGCGCTTCGGCCACCACGTCAATCGGCTCCAGCTTTTCGGCGGGAAAGAGCGGAATCGTCTCGCGGAAGTTCGTATCAATCAGCGAGCGCATCTCTTTCTTGATGATGCCGTCGCCTGTTCGCCGCTTGCCTTCAAACGAACCCTTCAGGAAGGTTTCAATCCGGCTCGTGCGTTCGCCGTCCTTGCCGTCGCCGCCCTCGCGCTCCCATGCTTTGATGGGATAATCCAGCACGCGGTCCAGCCAGCAGCCCACCAGCGCGTTGCCGACCTTGATCTTGTGATCCAGAAAGCCGAACGGCAGTTTCTCGTCCATGGTTTCGACCCACAGCGACACGCGCGCAAACTCCACGGCCAAGGGATTGATATCCACGCCGTAAATGCAGCGCTCCACCACGTGCCGCCGCAGCAGAGCCTTGACGCGCTTGGCAAACAGATGCCCGCGCTGCTCGTCATCCGGCGGAAACGGCACCAGCTCCTCGCCGTCCGCACCCTCGCGCGGCTTGCCGAAGGGCAGCGTGAGCTTGGCCGCCGCGACCGCGTCTTCCAGATTGCAGTGATGCACCAGCGACTTGTACAGCGCTTCGGTAAGATAGTGCAGCGCCGCGACAAGAAATGACGCGCTGCCGCACGCCGGATCACAGACTTTCAGGCTGAGAATTTCTTCGGGAGTTTTGGGAGTCTTGTCCGCCTTGTAGCACAACGGCTCAAGCGTGCGGTGCACCGTGGGTACAGCCAGTTGCGGCTTGGTGTAGAACGTCCCCGAACCCTTGCGCACATTGCCCGCACGCACGAGGAAGAATTCACCGTCGCCGACCACGCGACGAATGAGCGTATTCGCAACCTCTTCGACACGCTTGTCAAAGGCGTAGTCGGATTCGTTCCTACGCTTCTTAGGCGCAAGTCCGGCCACCTCAACAGCTTTCTTGGCCCAGGCCCGCGCTCGCTGATCGGCATCGAGATGCTCCGCTGAGAAAACTGGTGTTTCGTCAGTCTCGGGCGCGACGGGCTGTGCTTCTACAGTAGAATCAGATTCTGCTTCAAACAGCGGAGCGGGTTCCGGCTCGACTTCCTCGGCCTCTTCTTCCTCCTCAACTTCCTCACTCTCGCTTGACGATTTGCCGGTGGCTTTCTCTTTGCCAAGTTTGGTCAACAGGTCTTTGAGACCTTTCGGATCAGCCGTGAGCATCCCTTCCAATCGCTCGAGCGGCAGCACAGGCTCGCGACCGATGTTCAGGAACACTTGCGCGTTGTCGGTGGCGCGCTTCAGCTTGTAGTCGAGCAGACCTTCGTAGATGATGCCAATGAACTCCGTGCGCAGCGCCGTGTAATCCACGGGGCCTTCCACCTCGCGGCGCGTGCGACCGACAATCACCGGCAGCTTGCCGCGCAAGAGCCTGCGCAGAATGCTGTACACCGTGTGGTCGCTAATTGGAACTTCGCGTTCGAGCACATACAGCGCGCGCAAGACAGGATCGGAATCACTCGCATTGCCGGGGCGGAAAAGCAAGCCGCCGTAACGCGTGGCCGTGAAATTCGCGTGACGCGAACCTTCGTGCACCAGCCGGAACAGCGCCACCAATCGCGGCCAGGCATATTTGTATTCCACCAGCCGGTTCTCGCCTTCGCGTTGGCGCTCTTCATCCAGCGTTTCGAACAGCGACTTAATGCTGTATGACTCCGTGTACAGCGCGTCACTGATCGGAAACAGCCCGCGCGACTCGGCGAACAGACAAACGACCGCGCGCATGACGATGCGAACCGTGGCCTGCAAGAGCGCGTCGTGCACCTCGGCATCGGTTAAACGACTCCCCGCAGGCGCCGTGTAAATACACTCCAGCAAATCGGTTTTACGCCGCGCTTCGATGGATAAGGCATCCGTCAAATGCTCCACCGCGCGCCTGACAGACTCGCCGAGCACGCTGGATAAATCTGCTTGCCGCTTGCGCGACTCTTCAACTGCTTCCAGCAGACTGAGCGGACGCGTCTTCTTCGGATCATCGGAGCGCGGCGGATTAAGCGTGCCCGACGAGAGCAGCTGCTTCAGCCCCGCGAGTTCCTGCTCGCCTTCGCCTTGATCGAACCAACGCTCCACTTCCCACTCGCACCACGACTCGGTATCGAGTCCGGCGTAAACCAATCGCACCTGCAAACCGTTGATGAGCAGACCCAGCCGATTGCCTGTGCCGCGCAGAAGCTCAAGTAATCTCGCATACGACGTGCGACCGCGGCCACGACCGACATGCGGATTCGTATCCACCATGATGAGCAAGCGTGACTCCCCGACTTCCACCGCTCTATGCGGTCGCACCGCTTCTCGACGGCTGCCCACCTGAAAGACTGCGGTCATCGACTCTGGGAACTGCCCCTGCTTGCGAACATTCGCTGCGAAATAGCCGAGGAATCCTTCAAACAGCGCGTCTGCAAACTGAAGGACAGCTTTCTCCGTGATCGCAAGTGAGTCTTTGGGTCCAGAGTGAATCGCCGCCTGAAAACGCGTGTACGCTTGCCGCAAGTAGTCTATGTCATTCCAGCGAATCTTGTCCGGCTGATTGAAGCGATCCACCATGACCGCGGGCGACAAGAGCAGTCCCTGATGACGAAGCCGCGACCACCACGCGTGAGCATCGATTGTGGGCTTCATGCCAGGTCCTCCGCAGTCGGCTGAATCAGATACTCCACGGCCAGCGGTAAGACGCGGACATCACGGATCGTGAAGCGTGCAGGCAGCAGTTTCTCAAGACGCATTTTCTGCTCGCGTTCCAAGCGTCGCTTGGTCTCTTCAACATTGAGCTGCAAGACTTCGAGAATCTCTTTGAGCTCCATCACGCGGCGCTCGCGAGTGACGTTGATATCTTCAAAGAACGTCTGCTGCGACGCAACAACTTCGGCTTCCGTAATCTGCTGCGCGACTTTCTCGAGTTCTTTTCCGCGTCTGCTTTCATCCAGCGCCTTCAGGCGGATATCGTAGGCTTCCTTCGTGGATTTCTGATTCTTCTTCAGAGCTTCGGCAGCAACCTTCTCAAACTGCGTGGCAAGCTCCGATTGGCGTTTGAGCATGTACTTATCAAGCTCGGCCCGATGATCGTCCCACTTTAGGCGAAGTGTGCGCCACCACTGATCACGACGCGCTTCCGATTTGATGGGCAGCGGACGCTCCGCAAGCATTGTCTTACGGAAGTCCGGATCAACCACTTGCAGCCGCGACCCTTCAACGCGAAACACTTCGCTGAAGACTTCATCATGCAGCGGCTCGCGGAGTTCATTCGTCACCGTGATGGTGTAATGCAAAACAGCCAGTGCTTCAAAATTCGATTTCTGCACCGCGGCGACTGTCCAGCGCCGGATTGGATTCAAACCGTAGGGCTCATGAAGTTGACGCTTTAGAACCGACATGGCTCGCTGCATGACCGGATGCCCGAGCCGCAACAGAACCTGGTGCTTTTTCAACCGCAAGAGACGCCTGCCACTGATTTCCTCAGTCACCAAGTTCTCGTCGAACACGAGTTGCGGTCGGTGCTGTCCGCGGCCGACCGTCAATTGCTCCTTAACCAGTGACTCCCATGAAGGTGGCGGATCGAGGTAGAAGAAACCGGACTTGCCCGAAATCGGCGTAAGCTCACCCTGGCCTTCCACCGTAACAGCAGTACGCAGTATCGCTTCCAATGCAGCGGGTGTGATACCGAGCGCGGTTTGTGTGTGCTCGAGCATTCGACTGGCCTGCTGATCGGCAGCGATAATTTTGTCTTCCCCCTCCGCGGGTACATCTTCGTTTTCAGAGCTCTGTTTGCGCGCTTCTTCTATTTCCGTATCAAGAACAATCAAGTCTGTCTTGCGACCACGGAAGTGATTCTGCAATGCCTGATCGAACACCTGCTCCACGCTGCCCAGGTCCTCGCGGACCGTCTCCACCTTCTGGGCTACTTTGAGCAAGAAGTCCAAGTCCTCATCCTGATCACAACGAAAGTAGTGAATCTGAACATCTCGCAATTGGCCATGTCGCCAAACACGACCGTTGCGCTGTTGAAGTTTGGTCGGTGACCAAGGAATATCAAAGTGAATAATCCAGCGGCACTGATCCTGAAGGTTGATACCTTCCGACGCTGCGTCTGTCGCCAAGAGCAATCTCACTTCAGATTCTTCTGACTCGAACTCCTCCTGAACAGACTTGAATTCTGAAGTTCCCATTCCTCCAAACAGGAGTGACATCGTATTCGCATTGAAGCCTTCTTTCAAGAACCGTTGCCGCAGAAATTCCAGAGTCTCTCGATACTCGGTGAAGATAATGAGACGCTCATCATTGCGGAGCTGCTTGCCATTGGTGAACAGATTCTTCTTCACCCACTGAACCAGAGCTTCTGTCTTCGAATCTATCAGACCGGCAATCTTCAAATCCTCATCATCGACTTCAATTGCCGATCTGCTGTACCCAAGTGCTTCAAGTGCAGCGCCAACCTTTACCTGTGCGGCTTCGAACGCGTTGCGACGTTGACGAAGCCACGCGCCACCGTAGCGAGATAAGTCTGCTTCTGCAACAGAGCGCTCTGAATCGTTCGCCGATACGTCTTCGGATCGTTCCGACGCTGTCTTTGTTAGACTGAAAAGGTCTTCCTGTGCATCGTCGGGAGTTCTCTCGACATGTCGCCACCAAGTTCTGGCAAATGCAAACGGACACGAGAGCAAGCGCTTCGTCAGAACACTGAACACAAAATGACCGATCCATCGCTCGGCAGCAGTTCCGGATTCTTCAAGGTGCTTCTCGCCTGCCTTGCGATACTCTCGGACTGAATCATACAGAGCTGCTTCCTTGTCGATCAAGTTGATTGGTATTTCAGCAGGAGGCAGGAAGTCCGCAAAGGGAGCGTGTAGCGTGCAACGCTTGATATCATCCTTCAACCGTCGAATCTTCGTGTCCTCAAGATTGACGTGATCAACATCTGTCATCTGTGGGCGAATTTGAAAGCGCACCGGGTCAAGGAGTTCTAAAAGGCCGGTGAAGCTGACTGTCCGTCCGTTGTGCGGCGTTGCGGTGAGAAAGATTCGGTGCTCGAATAGAAAACGGATTTCTGTGAGCATCTGATGACGCTGACTGGACCGACGGCTGTTCTGTGGAGCGAAGTTGTGCGCTTCATCCACAATGAGCAGGTCCCACGGAGCATAGGGCACATCCTTTCCGTTTCCCCGCTCTGCATCCGGTCCTTCACCTGAGCCCTGAAGGAACTGCTGCCGGATGTCCGCCATACGCAAAAAATCCATGGAAGTGATGATCCGTGGGAACGCCTTCCATGGATTTGTATCCATGCCGAACCTCTTGCGGATTTCGAATGTGGAATCGCTATCAACAATCTCGAACTCCATGTTGAATTTCCGCTTCAGTTCAGACTTCCATTGTCGTTGCAGTAGCGCCGGGCACAAAATAAGAATGCGGCGAACACGTCGGCGAAGCAAGAGTTCTTGCAAAACCAGACCTGCTTGAATTGTCTTGCCAAGCCCAACTCCGTCCGCCAACAACAGGCTGACGCGCGGCATTTGTAGCGCACGAATCACCGGAACGATTTGATACGGATGAACCTGAACCGCAGAACTCCATACTCCGAGCAACGGTTCATGATCGATATCGTTAGCAGACTCAAGTCTATTCAGCCGAGCCCATCGATGCGCATTAACAAACGGTCGAAGTGCGCTCGGATGATCAGGAACATGCTCGCCAATGGTTGGCAGCGCCGAAGTACCGAGTGCCATCGCTGAAGGCTCCAACTCCCACAACAAAGTCTCGCGTTCTACTTGCTGCCGATCATCGAGGTACTCAATCTCAATAATGTGAGTGCGTCCGCTGCCGTCGAGATTATCGTGAGCGCTTACAGATCGGACCGTCGCCAAGCGGTTTCGAATTCGGACAGCTTGACCGATCTCGGGGGACTGGACAGTAGTCATAGTTGGGATTTCGGAGCTGTGAAGCAAAGGGAGAGGGTCTCCTGAGTGAGGCAAGGCGGAGCCTAACAGAAGTCGTGAGGACAGGCTGGACAGAGCCGCGGGGATATCAAGTGGTGCCGATACCAGCAAGTCAATATAATATAACCATTAGCAATAGAAATTTCAAGAACTTGTTTAGACTCGATTTGCGAGACTCTCACAGGCATCCAGTACGGAGATTGTGGAATACCAGCCCGCTGAAGGCGTCGGGACTGCGGGGCAATGTTGGTAATTCAATGGTTTACAAGCTGCTGTATAGGCGAGGCCTCAATTGTGCGGGGCTCCGGGCGTCCATTCTGAATCAGATTTCTGAAAGAAAAGGGAGGCCGCCATTCGACGACCTCCTTCAAATTGACCAGTGCAACCATAACGTACATGATCTTCTGAAAGGGTTCCAGATCGCCCAAAGAATCCTTCATTGATCCCTCATGTTCAACGAAAAGTAATTCGAACGACCGCCTCCGCCGCACCTACGGAAGTCGAAGGTTAAGCTGAAAGAGCTCGACTCTGTCCCGCGTAGATGCGAGAGACTCTGCCTGGGCACGCAATTGTGCACCGATATTCTCAAAGGAGCCATTCTTCGCAGAAGACTTCTTGCGCTCGTCGCTATTGTCCCAGCTATCGCAATAGAAGTGCGCAACAATGTACAGTCCTGCACGCACTCTATTCTGAGCCATGTACCGATCGAAGAGCTGAGTCTTCATTGAATTCAGAAGCTTGGGATTCCAACATCCTTTAACTTCTAAATAGATAACCATCGGCTCAACAGAAACCAAATCTTGCTGACAGAGAGCTTCAATGCGAATATCTGGCTTCTGCCCGCTCTCGCTTCCCATTCGCCTGCGAATCTGTACTTCACGATTCACAACAATTCTCTTGTCAACAATCCTTTTTATGAGCTCTCTGGCGATGTAATCCGACACATCTTCCTCGTCCTTGGGTCGCAAAGCCTTGTCTGGAAGTTGATTCCAAAGCGACTTGACTGACGGATATTCTTGATGCTGAATTTCCGACTGAATATCACCCATCGCCTTGATCATGATGTCGAGCAGTTGCCTTGGAGACTGAACGTACCGATTAGATGCGTTGTCAATTAGCTTGCTGACTTCGCGGGGAGTCATGGGCCGCCACGTGGCCGTTCGAAGGCGTTCCTTGGTGTCCGCAATGACATACCGAATCCAATCCTGACGTGGGCATTGTTCATGAAGCCTTTCGAGCGTGACGATAGATTCCTCCGATACTCGATTGGCAATCTGAGTTACAAGGGCATTCCTGAACGACACCAAATTGTCCAAATTACTTACGCTGTGCGCGCCAATATGTTCTGGATCCTGTTCTGGTGGGAATTCCCTCGTAACCCACAAATAGAGCTCGGCAATATCGCTCAGTGGCCAGTTACGGGTAAAGGCGTCGGACCTCTCAAAACGACGCCCTATCGCGAGCGCAAAAGTTCTGGCAAACTTCCTACTGCGGTTGAGCAACTCTTGCAGGAAGGACCAAGTCACGGTATCCGTGTCAGCGGCCAACGTCAGTACCAATTCGATAAGCCGCAACTTGCCGGTTTGGCTTCTCGGGAGTTTGTCTTGAATTGCGCCAATGGCCCAAGAGGTGGCCGATTCATGGCCGTGCGAGATCAAGATGTGAAGGAGCTTCGAAGCAGCACGCGGTGGTGTCTTACTGTCTTTCAGTAGACCAAGCAAGTGGTCTGCGAGGCGGTCGGACCAACAGGCTTTGATACGTTCGACATAAATGACGTCCTTCGATCGAACAACATCCGCTCGTACAAGACGAAGAATCGTGTCAGCGACCAATGTTGGGTTTGATGACTTTGCAAAGTCCAGCAGATTGTTATAGGCCTCATGATCGTCGGTGCCGTCCATGAATGCCATGTGAGGTGGTAAGGCAAGGATTACGGGAATCCAACGCAATTGCATTGCGTCGGTGAATCTGTTCAATTCCTCCGGCTGCTCTTGAGCAAGAAGAGTGAGAGCGGTACGCCCAGATAGGGCTAAAGACGGAAAGGAGTTTGTTTCAATCCACTCATCAATCAGAGGATCACTCTCTTTCAGAAAAAGTAGCCCGGCGGCCACAACGCGAGCACGCGTGGCGATATCGGCTGCCCGCCAGCCGTCGGTATTCCGAACGTCGAATAGGATGCCTGAATGATGCGGGTGTTTGTGCGCCAATGCATACGGTACAAGCCACCAGAACCCGGCATCCTCAGTTTCCGTGCGATTGAGGATATCATCAAGAAAAGGTATCTGGGATTCACGCGCGGCTTGCTGCTCCTTTCTCTTTTCTTCTTCCCTGACATGCTCCAGATTCCGGGCCTGTCTCTCACGTGCGCGCTGTGCTACGTCCGACTTAAGCTCGAGGCCGTTCACTGGATTTCCGAACTCATCGTTCAGTTCAGATACCCTCTGACATACGTCGATCACCTTGCTGACTTCATTGATAATGGCAAAGTCAACAGTGTGCCATACTAACATGGAAATAAGCCTTCGCTCCGCCTCCGGGCGGTCTTCCTGAACCAAAGATAAGAGCCAATCAAAGTCCGAGTTCAAGAGCCATGGATCATTGTTGCCCAAGAAGCTCAGTGCAAGTCGTCCGGTACGAGCCTCTGAACCAGCACAAAGCGGAATTAGGAGTCGGACTACTTTCCTGCGGTGTGCCTCGTTCGCAAGGAGTGCATCCTTGAACTTATCTGGCTCGTTCCATTCCGAGATGGACAGGTGTTTTTCAAAGCGCGCGGCCACTGCATTGGCGAAGGCCTCGGCGACACTATCGTCTTCAACATTCTCCCAAGCAAGTTCAAAGACACCCTGCGCCAAGCGATTGTGCCCCAATGAACCGTATTGGCCGGGATGCCGAGCCAGCCAATTGAGTGCTGGAACCAGGTGTTCTCTTTTCAGTGAGCGCGGTAATGTCCAAGAAAGAAAGTGATGATAATGTCCGATTCTACTCGAGAATCTGTCCGGCGTCAGGAGTTCGAATAGCTCTTTTGCTGTGAGGCATGTTGGCCACATCGCCTCGAGCGCAGAGGCCTTCAGGTCGTCGTATGGGTCTTCGCCGGACTCACTTCGCGCAATGAGGAGCAAGGTCCTTAGTTCTTCGCTATCTGCGCATTCAACTGCTGCGTTTATGGCAGCAATACGGATTTCATGCAGCTCACTTTGGTTTAGGGACACTGCCACCAATGGTTTGCCGATTTGTTTGACTTTGCAAGACTGAGCCATGCGAATCGCGGCGATACGGACACGAGCGTCTTCCCCTTCATTAGTAATGTACCGGTCAAGTTGTCCGGCGATATTCGAGTGATTGAGCTTATGCGCGTGCTGGTCGGCCTCACTTCCGTACGGTCGAAAGTCCCGGTTGCGATATCCGTCCAAGACCGCATCAACGAGTTTTTCGCGCGTTTGCTGATCGAGTATTGGAAGATCCGCAAGCATCAGAACAACCGGCTCCGTGGCAAGTACGAAGCGACAGAATTCGGGCTTCAAGTTCACGAGCCATGCTGCCAAACCATGCAGTTGAGGTATTAGCTTGCCATCTGGATGCTGGAGGATGTCACGCAGTTGGTTTTCGGGCAGGTCTTTCAAGAACTCTGCGGCCAAATACTCTGCAAAAGTAGAGTGCGCCCACCCCGTGTAGTCCCCGACCTTCGTAAAGAGTCCCGTGTCTATAGCTTGGGTAAATGAACCTTTCGTTAGGCCTTGAGCCATGAAGTCGTCAAGCCCTAAGCATACTACGTCATAATTTGGTTTATGGCTTCCAGGGTGAAATGTCCTGATATCTGTTAGCAATGACACTGCTGCGATACGTGAAGCGCTTCGAACCAACTCAATGGGGTCGTCGGCCTCATATCCGGGCGCAGTGAGGTTATGATGTTCTTTTGAGCATAGAAATTTGCAGCCATCGCGGTACAATTCGGCCAGAGAATTGGGAAATTCACCTGAGCGCTTGTAAAGCGGTAGCAAGAAGTTGAGCAGCGTTACCGGACGAGTTGCGAGGGGAACCAGATCTTTCTTGAGAGCAACCTGAATGAAGTCATCCGAAGAGACGCCGAACGCCGCACAAGCCATTGCGACACTGCGGCGATTCAGCGCTGAAAGCTCCATGACCGCAGTCGCTTTCTCGCCGAATAGACTCTGAAGTTGCTCTGTCCATGCTGGATTCCATCTCGCGGAGCGGCACGCTATGCGGAGCTTGATATTGCTTCGGTCGCGCGTCCGAAGCTCTTCAATGATCGATAGAAGAACACCATCCTTTGCAGTGTCAACACTATCAAAGAACATGTAAATTGGTTGATCATTCGCCGTAGTTAACTCCGCCCGAGGACCAAATACTTTGCCGTAGAGAGCGTCGTCGCTCGTGTGGATTTCAAGGTCTATGGGGACGACTCTTGCGCCCTCCGGTTGCTTCATGGCAATTGACCTTTTCCATTCGGTGCTTTTCCCAACACCCGGATCGCCCAGCATGATTAGGCATTGAAAGGCGTCGAGGTCCTCGAATTTCTTCAGGTTCGACGCAGAGCCTTCTGGGTCATCGGGGAAACCGCTGAACGAGACGGATAGCTGGCCACCCCACGGCAGCCAGTAGCGAGTCCAAGGAATGTTCCTGATTTTATCGTCGCGTGACATAGGTTTGAGGGTGTCTTGGTGGGCCGAAGTGCCCTTTAATCTACCGCTAAATCCCTGTAAACACAAGAGACGGCCCCAATGCCGTCTCGTCTTCTGGCCAGAATTCGCAATCCATCTGCCCCCACCGCCGCTTGCCTTCCGCAACTTTTTGGTTTACATTTAGATATCCTACCCGAGCAAGCCGGGGAAACTCAGCGCTCAGACACACAATCAAGAATAACGGCGAAGCCTGTTCCCTCCTTAGGGACACAGGCCTCTGGCGCGTGCTTGGTGGTGTGCTTTGCTCGGGTAGGACCGGCAGGCTATCGCCGTAACGCCCAGTGGCTTTTTTTGTTACCCAGCGGAGGCAATTATGAAGGCGTGGAGATGTTTTTTTGTTTTCGCAGTGTTGCCACAGGTGGCGATTGCTCAACCACCTACTATATGGGAACGAGCCTATGGTGGCTCGGAGGTTGAGGAAGGCAAAACGATTGAACAAACGGTAGATGGTGCCTTTATTGTTGGTGGGTTCACTTACTCATTCGGATCAGGTGGTACAGACATGTGGCTCTTGCGGCTAAGCGCAAATGGCGATAGTCTATGGAGCCGAACATTTGGCGGAGAGGGTAATGAATTCTGCAGTGGCCTTGCCGTTATGCCTGATGGATATCTACTCTGTGGCGCAACAACGTCTTTCGGCGTGGGTGGCGAAGACATTCTACTTGTTAAAGTGAGTAGCGACGGAGATTCACTGTGGAGCAGAACGTATGGACGTGCAGGGAATGATCTCAGCAATGTTATCCTTTCCACACCCGAAGGAGGATTCTTACTCGGCACGGAAGGAGTTATGTCTATTCTCAAGATCGACGCAAACGGCGACAGCCTGTGGTCCCTTTCGCTCGGAGGCGCTATCCATACAATCACATCTACTGCTGATGGTAACTACGTCGCGGCAGGCTATTGGGGTAACGGTTGGCCCGGCGATGCAAACATGTGGATGTTTAAGTTCACGCCTGACGGGGATGTTCTTTGGACTCAAACCTATGCCGACTGCGGCGATCAATGTCACAGCGTAGCAGAGACTCAGGCTGGTTTTTCACTCTTTGGCTACTCCAAGATCGCCTGTGGAGCTGAACAATACTGGGTACTCAAGACGGACCTTAGTGGTGACCCTATTGAGACTCACAATTATGGCGGAGGCTCCTACGACTATTGCTACGGGGGTTTTGTGGGCACAGACAGCGGATCTATGCTCGCAGGCTATACTTGGTCGTTTGGCAGCGGCCTGCGCGACGTGTGGCTCGTAAAGACCGATTCTGAGGGGAATATGCTTTGGGACCAAACGTATGGCGGTAGCGATGATGACCGCGCGGAAGAAATTAGGGAATTACCTAATAGAGAATGCATTGTAGTTGGGAGCACAAGTTCGTATGGAAGTGGGAACTCTGATGTATATGTGATCCGGTTAGGTCAAGATGACTCAATCCTGCCTGTGGAGTTGCTGGACTTTGAAGCCTTGCCCGGTGACCAACAAGTTATTCTTCGTTGGTCAACCGCATCCGAATCCAATCTCGAATACTTTGCAATCTCGCGGGACGGCGTTAATATGGCTCAAATCCGCGCCTTCAACTCTGCTCTTGGGCACGAGTACGCATGGCTCGATCATTCGGTTGCCTCGGGACAAACTTACCTGTACACCTTGGCTTCCACGGACTTTGATGGGCACACTGATGTACTCGCAACAGCATCAGCCCGGCTGCCTGACCCTTCTGTTGCCTCGGACTACTTGCTTGGTCAGAACTTTCCCAACCCATTCAACGCGTCTACTAACATTACATTCTCTATTCCGGATGCGAACTTCGCAACACTCAAGGTCTACAACCTACTTGGCCAAGAGGTGGCAACGCTGTTTGAGGGATGGCAACCCACGGGTAAGCAAACCGTCACGTTCGACGCGTCGGACGCGTCATCGGGAGTTTACCTTTACGAACTCTCATCGGGCAAATCGTCAATGTCCAGAAGGATGATCTTGTTAAGGTAAACGTTCACTCTTGCCAACTGAACGGCTCGGATTATCCGAGCCGATTCTGTTTTGAGACACCATGCATGTAGACCTCCGTAAATGACGGGCGAAGTGTCGCCAATTTGCCCGATCGTTTTCGAATTTGAAAATGATCTCAAAAGAAATGGAAAGGCGGTTCGCTGCAGTTTAGAACGTTATGGTCCATCCTTTTCGAGTCTTTGCGGTGGATTCGGTCGACGAGTGCACCTAAACATTTGTCAAATGTTGTAATAGACAGTGTGCCGAATGAGTTTCCAAGAAAATCTGAAAATGGTCTATGCGTGTCCGCGCCACATTCGACTATGACTTGGTACAACGACACCAACACCGAAATCAACATGTCACATCAAATCCCTTCTATCAATACCATTCATCGCGCCATGGTCATCGCTAAGGCGCAGCAAAGAGCGGCACAGATCAAGCAAATCCCCGAACTCGAGACACTCAGTCCAAGGGAGGCAGCGGAAGTTCTGCATGCGGACGTTCGAGCTATTCGCCGCGCTATCCGTGAACGCAGACTTTCCGCTTTCAAGATCGGGGCACGGAAGTGGAGAATTAGAGTTGTAGATTTGAACAAATATGTGGAGGTCCTTACGGCGGAGTGGCTGGCGGGAAAGCCATAGTCGGAAACACAATTTCCGCCAAACACAAACGGAATTCGGCCCTCCAGCGGTATTCATGATCCCGTCGAGGCTACTCTGGCTAATCCCGGCTTAAAGGCCAAACGACCGCCTAAGGGCTGCCAAAAGAGCTTCGTGCAGCCCTTCGACGTAGTAGACACCCTTTGTTTCGAGAGTGCCGATAGTCAGCCCCTCAATCTGGTGGAGCCGTTTGATGCGATACCTGTCACCGAGTAGATCGGCCTCACTCTTCACCCCCTTCAGCCATTTCAATAAGGACTCATTCTCGGCATACTTCTTAGCGGCATAGAGCGGCACAATCATAGAGTCCGGAAAGATACCGCATGTTCGTAGACTCTTCTCGATATACTCCGCCATCCTCCTGCGATCCCCAATGTCCGATGAAGAAAGCGTTTCACCTTTCTCAAATCCTAATCCCCTACGTATCGCCGCCGGGTTTTGGCATCGCAATTCAAGGCGCACGATCTCATGGCCACCCGACTTCTTCTTTCGGTCATACGTACTTGCTTCTTTTGATGGCCTGCGAGATCTTGAGCTGAACTTAAGATGTACAGGACTTTGTGATTTCACACGCCCACTACGTTGGTCTACTGGAAGTGTCCCAAGGCTTCGAATCAACTTTGTTGTTTCAGGGCACAAGATGTCGAAACCTAAGTCAAGTCGGCTAACAGAAACAGGGTAGCCGGTGAACAAGCATGGGCACTCGACGTGGTTCTCTACCAACTCTGCAATTCGAGGCCAAACAGATGACCACTGTTCAATTGGCAAGAGGTCACTACCTTCGAACGGGAAGTCACCTGAAGGTTCAAAAGTCATGATGAGTCTGTTGTACCGATAACTAAGCCTCACAACTTTCGGCTCTGTCCACCCTGAGTTTTTTCCGCAAAACTCCTGCTTAACATCTTGTCTCGCCCAGTAGTCCTTCCCTCTGATTTTCAACCCTGTTTTCATATCTCCGGTTATTATGCCGATTCGCCTCAGCTTCTTCCATTTGAGCGCCGATCGTGGCACTACAATTGTAAACTTAATTGTGTGATAGCCAAAGAGAATCTCTGCTGCCCGCGCATCGAAGGTTTTCCCGCGTGGTCCTTTCTTGACAAATCGGAGCTCATGGCTACGTCCAAAAAACTGCGCATCGTGATTATTCATAGTCTCTCGTAATTCAGTGTTTATGACTGAATTAGTGTTGAACGAGTTTCAATTGTCGCACACATAGTATTACTGGTCTAATGAACCCCTTGGCGGGTATTTCCATGTTTGCGAATCTGTTTTCCGGGAGAAATAGATCTACATCCTACGTGTCACAGTCACCTTCCTTTGTTGTGGGCTCCCTCGAATGTGGTTGTGGCCGATGTCATAATGTAATCTTCACATGAGAAAAACACAAATCCATTTAAGAAAATTGTTCCGAATTCGCCGCGAACTTGAGAATTTACGAGTCCGCCCGTTCTCAATTCGTTCGATGTTGAAAAGAGATTTACATCTATATGTTACGTGCACCATAACAATAAAATGGAACTGGCCCGTGTTTTCGTCTGTGACTATCTCCGATCGGTTCAACACAAATATCGCTTTTCTTGGCCGTGCAACTTGACTTACTACTCGCGATTGATTATGGTTGCATTACATCACGGCCACATTTGCTCGTTTGAGCGGTGAGTCGCGGTAAAGTACCTATCACAGCGTAGCAATAGTGTTGTTTTTGTGGTTCTGTTGAAAAACGGACATAGAGGCAACACTTTTCATTTTTTGAATGTTGCGTCGCGCGAATGGAAACACTTAGAATTCATAGTTCGCACTATTACATTGACTTGGAGATCGAGAATGAGCAAAAGAGAACTAAAAGTAAATCCTCCTGCGTTTATCGGTGCGCGCGATGCTGCGAAGCAACTTGGGTTAAGTGTGCCGACCCTCTACCGCTACATCAAGACCGAGGGCCTTCCTTGCTTCCGAATCGGTGGTTCCTATAGGTTTCGGCAGTCCGAACTGGATGAGTGGATTGAAAAACACAGGGAGCCAACCAATTCCGTACGGCAAGACGCGCGATCATTGTTACTTGATGCCGTCTCGATCTTGGACAAGTACCCCGATGAGCCAACCAAAGAGTGAATACTGTGTGGAGTGTGTGGGCGAACTGAAAAGGTCAGTCGCTGGCGCTTCCCATATTGCACAGCACGGCGTATTTGAGATGAAGCCATTAGCTGCCGTTAAGGATACTTCTACAAGTGGAAGCTTAGAGAATTGAATCGTAAGGGAAATACAGAACAAGGAGGATTGACAATGAAAGCAAAGAACACGACGAGAAAGACAACCAAAGCACCTATGAAGACGAGCAAGTATACTGCCGTGTCGCTCGTTTGGAACAACTGGATCCGCATTAGCACCCAATCGGTTTGGACGGATCAACTCCGAGTGAAGTCATCAATTACATTTAAAGTCGACGGGGAACGGCTGACAATGCAGAATTCAAAAGGTCTTATCGTATTTAGCGTTGACACTTATCGCGGGCGACGATGTCTAAATATCCTAATTCTCGAGGAGTATCTATCTCTATTTCAGGAAAACGGTAATATCATGGACTACGCAAATAGGTCGCGAGTTGGAGGCAAGTTCCGATACCAAGAAACAAAACGGACTTCCGGGGACGCGATTACTCTTGAGGGAATCAGAGCAATTAGAGTCGTTGTAGCCTCAATGGAGGGTGGCTTTCCATTGCAAAAAGGCTCAATCGCTCTGGTCATCGATGATGAAGATGCGTATTCGGCGGAGGACGTTAGTGGCAATGTTATGGTAAGCAATGGCGTAACCGAAGACAGCAAAATAGTCACACATATTCTCATAGTCGAAGATCACGACGAGTGTTATCTCCGAAAGTGTGTACGAGAAACTGGGCGTGAATCTTTGTCGCTTAACAACACGCCACCGGATTGATTTGCAGTGCTTAGGCATTTCTCAAGAATTCACGATGTGCCGCATGAAAGCAAACGCTAACAAGGAATGAATCCGGAATTCCCGAGCTCCCTTGTGAAACAACAGAGCGTCTCCAACCTTCGCGCATACTTTCAGATCCTTGATGACTGGGACAGGTGCATGAAGCATACAGAAGCCAACACTACGGCAGCTTTCGACCAACCTCGGTCGATGAAGCGACAATTGGCGGAACCTGGGAGAAGGCGATCGGAGCCCCTTTGCCCAGAGATTGCCTCATCGACATTCGTTCAAATTCTCATGATTCAGCATGAAATCGGCGAATTTCCGCCGCCTTCGGGTCACTTGCCTAACAGAAGAAGCCACCTTGAGCTTGACACTTCGAAAAGTACATGTTATTGTTACGCTAAGAGATCAGTGCAGTGTAAGCTCAGATGACCAAGCAACCACAACAGGACAAAGAAGAACTAAATCGCATGATCCACATTCGTGTAAGTGACGAAGCGCATCGGCAGTTGCGGATCTTTGTTGCTCGTCGCCAGACCACTGCTCAGAAGTGGCTCACAGAGTTGGTCATGCGTGAACTCGAGCGCGAGAAGGACAAGTCGTGAGTCTCGGATTGGGTATGCACGGAGCGCGTCGAAGAGCTCTTGTTTACGCACGTGTTAGTTCAAAAGAACAAGAGAAAGAAGGATTCAGCATTCCTGCCCAATTGGGCCTGCTCCGCGATTACGCAACTCGGCAGAATCTCGCGATTGCTCAGGAATACGTTGATATCGAAACCGCAAAACAGGCAGGACGGACCGCATTCACCGAAATGGTGAACTTCCTCCGAAGGCAGCAACAAAGCAGAAATGGTACCGAACGCTGCAGAACGATATTGGTTGAGAAGACAGACCGGCTGTTGCGGAACCTGAAGGACTGGGTTACCTTGGACGACTTGGATGTTGAGATCCACTTGGTCAAGGATGGCACCGTGTTGTCCGATGAATCACGTTCGTCTGAGAAGCTCATGCACGGCATCAAGGTACTGATGGCAAAGAACTACATTGATAACCTATCTGAAGAGGTAAAGAAAGGCCTTGCCGAGAAAGTCCGGCAAGGCCTCTATCCTGGGAAGCGTCCGTTGGGCTACCGCCATGTAGAGCGGAACGGCAAAAGAGTTATTGAAGTCGAGCCGAATCTCGCTTCGGGAATCGCCAAGCTCTTTGAACTTTACGTAACCGGACGATATTCGTTGCAGGACCTTGCCGAACGGTCGGATGAATTCGGGTTGAAATACAACGAAACTGGAAATCCAATCAGAAAGACAACCGTTCAAAAGATTCTAACGAACCCGATCTACCATGGCGAATTTCGTTGGAAAGGTGCCATTCACCAAGGTAGCCATGAACCAATCATATCGAGAGAGCTTTTCGAGCAGGTACAGATCCAACTGGCATTGAATGGAAGCACCAAGACAACGAAAGAGAAGAGGACTTGGGCATTTCAAGGGTTAATGAAATGCGGGCACTGTGGCCATGCGATGATTGCTGAGATCAAGAAGGGAAAGTACATCTATTATCACTGTGCCAACTACTTGAGAGGCTGCAAGAGCGACTGGATCAAGGAAGGCGAGGCTGCCCGCCAATTCGGAGAAATACTGCAGGCAGCGCGTATTCCAGATGTCCTTGTGCCTGCGATTGTGAGGATTCTGCGCGACGGCCATGCAGACAAGAAACGCCACCACGAAGAGGCCGTGAAGGCCCTACAGAGCCGTCATAGGCACCTTCAGGCGCGGTTGGACGCGATGTACGAGGACAAGCTCGACGGGGCTATCACAGCCGAGTATTTCGAGCGAAAGGCCCAAGAATGGCGCCGGGAGCAGTCCACGCTGACTCGCAAAATCGAGCAGCACCAAGGTGCCGACACGGATTATGCCGATTTTGGAGTCCGTCTGATCCGACTTGCCCAACAAGCAGGCGAACTCTATCAATCTCAAAATAATACCGAGAAGAGAAGGCTTATAGAAATCGTATTATCGAACTCAACTTATAAAGACGGAATCATCTCGCCAGTTTATCGTAAGCCTTTTGATATTATAGCGATTAGAAACGAAGAAGCAAGAAAGGAAAAGGCCGTAAGTGACTCCACTTACGGCCTTAGTCCCCGATGGCTGGGGAACAGGGACTCGAACCCCGATTAACAGATCCAGAGACTGTTGTCCTGCCAATTAGACGATTCCCCAAAAACAGGATTTTATTGAGCTTAAGTGGTAAGAAACCAACCTTAAGGAACGGTAATATAAGGCAGTCTGACTCGAGAATCAAGTCAGGTGCGATGAAAAATCTGGCCAGTTTTTTGCAATCTTTTGGATGACGTAAATTGTAAATGATTGTAATCCGAAAAGCTATAGGTGACAAACGGCCCATGGACCCGTCGCAAAATGCCTACGAAGTGACCACTCCGCTCCTCCGACAGGTTCCTCAGGCGGCTCTGGACGCCGTTTTTGGAGCTGCGGGACTCGTCACAGCAGACCTGAAGTTGTCGGTTGTCGGTCGTTCGTGGGACGAGTTTATGGCTCGCTCCGGTCGCAGTGATTTGGCCCGCAATGCTCTGCTGGGAAGTTCAATTCTGCTGTTCTTCCGCAACGACGAGCAACGCCGCGTGTTTGAGAGTCTGCTGCACTCGATGCACTCCGACGAACTCGGCGTGCACAATCAGGTGGTTGACCTCGGCACCAAGGAGAAGCCCTTCTATGTGCAGCTTCACGTGCAGGGACTTTGGCAGGACGGGGTGTTTGCCGGCTACTTCGTGCATTGCCTCGACATCACACGCGAACACACCAACCGGTTAATGCTGATCGAGCGCGACCGCGAGTTTCAATCGTTGAAAGAGGCTGTGGAGAAAGCGGAAACTTCGGCGCGCGAGCTGCAGGAGAAACTGCGTGTGTCCGCAGAAGAGATTGCGCAGCGCGAAGCTCAGCTCAAAAAAGTGACCGAAAAGTCCATGCGCATGGAAAGAAGTTCCCGGGAAGCTCTCGAGCACTCGGAAAAAGCCGTGGAAAAGTCTGCGCGGCTCCAGCACGAATTGGACAAACTGCGCAAACAGCAGAGTGAGAACACGCAGGCCGCGCAGGAGCTTGAGAAGCAGTCGGCAGAGTGTACGAGACTGACCCGTGCGCTGGAAACGGCGCAAGCCAAGTGCGACACTCTTGAGCAGGAACTGCAGACGTCAATAGCCCAGCGTTCCACGCTCGAGCAGGAATTGCAAATGCTCCGCGAGAGTCAGAACGGCCAAGCAGAAGGTGTCGCGAACGCTGCGCAGGAAATTGCGGCCTTGCAGGCAACGCTTGGCGAAATGACAGGCATGAAAGACTCGCTTGAGCAGGAATATCAGAAACTCCTGCAGGAAAACGAACAGAGTCGGAAAGAAACCGCAGAACTTCGTGCGGCACTTGAAGAACTGCGAAGCAACCCTGTTGTCGTCGCTGCGCCGCCTGTGCAGGACACAAGTTCGGCCGAGCTGCTCACAATGATTTCTCTGCCCGCCTGCTCTCTCGATCTTGAGGGCAAGCTTGTTTGTGCCACCGGTTCATTCTGGGAAGAATTGGGTTCGGTTCCGGAACAGGGTGTGGGTCAGTCATTTGCTGACTGGTTAAGTGACAACGAGGCTGCGCGCTTTGCAGCATGGCTGGAAAGTCAGACAGACGCCTGTTGCGATGTGACGGCGGCGGATGGTAGTTCGTGGCGAGCCTGCGCGGTGGTCGGGAGCAACGGGACTTGGCAAAGCGTCATAATTGAAGCCGGCACCGCTGCGGCCGCAGTTCAACCCTTGATTCAACCGGCCCCTCACGCTGCGACCGGACCGTCACAGGTGAGAGCACTATCCCGCGAATTGGCAGACGAGTTCAGTAATCTCCTGACCGGCGTGCTGGGACATGCGTCGCTGGCCGCAGCCGAGATGGACTCACATACTTCCCGCGACATCATCGCAATCGAGCAGACGGCACGTGAAGCCGCACAGCTGGTGCGCAAACTTGCCGCGCTGAGCGGCAGCGGCAAGCACGTGCAGGATAACGATCTGGCAAAGATGCTCAAACAGTACGTTAAGAAGATGCCGCCCGAGTTCTATGGTGTTTCTCCACAGCTTGTGTTGTGCGACGACGCGTGTCTTGTGCACGGCGACACGGGATCTCTCAAGATGGTGCTTGAAGCGATATCCGCTCATGCGCGGGACAAAGCAAGCGAGGATGCGCAGGTTTGCTACACACTGTCTCGCGCAGATGAGGACGTTTGTCTCTCTTTGTCGTACAACGGAAGTGCGGGCTATCCGGCGGGCTGGCATGAAGGGCAGCCGCCGTCCATCGGCCAATCGGGTTGGGATTTGATTTTTGCCCGTGAGGTCGTACGCGGAATGGGAGGGGAAATTGAGTTGACGGACGACGGAGAACGCACAATGCTGCTGATGACCATGCCTTTGGTCAATCAAGAGGAGCAGGTGCGTAACCGAAGTTAGCGCGGGCGAAGTCGCCAACACCTCAGTGTGAACGGCCCGTCGCTTCGTACGACGGGCTTTCAATTTGAAAGAGTCCGAGGAAATCCGTACCTTCTGCCGCTATGAAAGCCCCCCCGACCGCTATCCTCACTCTGCCAACGCAAGAGCGGTTTCGCTATAGGCACGTTTCTTTCGGCGCTCCGACTGCGGTCTGGATGGCTGCGCGCACTGACGAACTGCGGCAGTGTCTGGCGCGGACGGAAGAGTTTCAACGCGCCGGCAAATACGTTGTTGCAGTTGTAACCTACGATGCGGCGCGAGCCTTTGACTCTGCACATGCCGCACACGAGCCGGGTGCGCTTCCGCTGGCTTGGTTTGCCGCATTTGACCGTCCCGGTGAGTATGAGCCATGTGCGCGGCCCTTTCAGCTTGGCGCTCCGCAAGTGCAGACAAGTGAAACGGAATATGTCGCGGCGGTGCACCGAGCACTGGAACATATCCGCGCGGGCGACGTGTATCAAGTGAACTATACTGTTCGCGCGCACTGTGAGTTTCATGGCAGCGCGGCAGGCTTGTTTGATACTCTCGTGCGGGCCGTTCCGGTTCCGCATGCGGCGTTCGTAGACACAGGCGCCGTGCAGATAGTTTCCCTTTCACCGGAACTGTTTCTCCAGCGGGTCGGCGGCACGTTGCTCACACGACCGATGAAAGGCACGGCGTCACGCCGCCCGTCGTGGGACGTGGACGAAGCCGCGCGTCTCGCCCTGCAGCACAGCGAAAAAGACCGTGCGGAGAACACGATGATCGTGGATCTCATGCGCAACGACTTGGGCCGCGTCTGCAAAGCGGGAACGATTCGTGTCCCGGAACTGTGCGTTGTCGAACGCTATCCGACCGTGCATCAGATGATCAGCACCGTGACGGGTGAACAACTTGAGGACGCCTCGCTCTTTGACATTATTGCCGCAACATTTCCGCCGGGCAGCGTGACAGGCGCGCCGAAGATTCGCGCAACGGAAATAATCAGGAATCTCGAGCATACACCGCGCGGGATGTACTGCGGAACGATCGGGCTGTTCATGCCGGGCGGAGACTTCGTCTGCAGCGTGGCGATTCGCACGCTGGAGATTCAAGGCAACGTGGCGACGCTCGGCATCGGATCGGGAATTGTTGTGGACAGTGTTGCGGAACGCGAATGGGAGGAAGTGCTGCTGAAGGCAAAGTTCGCCGAACGCCGTCCACAGGAGTTCGCATTATACGAAACTTTTCGCTGGCAGCCGGAGCTTGGGTTTCGCAATCTTCACAGCCACTTACGTCGTCTGAAGCGTTCGTGCGATTACTTCGCGCGTCCGTTTCCGCTAAGGCGGATTCTCGCCGTTCTGCGCGAGTTAAAGGCGACGCTCGGGAACGAGCACAACCGCGTTCGCTTGAATGTCGATCATGATCAGGTGAGTTTTCAGCTTATGCCCGAAGAGCTCGGCTGGCCGGAGCGGGGAGTGGTTTTGATGATCCCCGAAGCGCGGCTTGATCCGGACGATCCGCGACTCTATCACAAGACGACGCTTCGCCCGGAAAAACTCGCGGCCCGCGAGTCGGCGAAAGCGCGCGGGGCGGACGAATGTCTGTTTCTGAATACGCGCGATGAGTTCACCGAGGGAACGATTGCGAATGTGATGTTCAAAGTGCGCGGGGAATGGCTCACACCAAGTCTGTCCTGCGGCTTGCTGCCGGGCGTCTGGCGCGACATGCAGATTCATTCCGGACGCGCGCGTGAAGAGATCGTGCGTTACGACGATTTAGACAGAATTGAGGAAGTGCGTATCGGGAACTCTGTACGCGGGGAAGGGAAAGTGATACGCATCATTCGGGAAGACGGCCGCGAGGTGTATCGAGATAAGGGAGAAGCCCGTTGAGTCCGGTCTTCATCGGAATACTAATCTACATCAGTATCGCGTTGATCATCGGACTGGTCGTGTCGCGCAAGGTGCATAGCGAGAGCGACTACTTGATTGCGGGCCGACAACTCGGATACCTGCTCGCGACGTTCTCGATTTTCGCGACGTGGTTCGGTGCTGAGACTTGCGTCGGAGCCTCTGCCGCAATCTATGATCGAGGGCTGTCCGGCGGCAACGCCGATCCATTCGGCTATACGATTTGCCTGCTGCTGATGGCACTGCTGTTTGCCGGGCCGATGTGGAAGAAGAAACTCACGACGCTTGCTGATCTTTACAAGGACCGCTATTCACCGGGAGTTGAGAAGCTCGCGGCGATAATCATCGCGCCAAGCTCCTTGATTTGGGCGGCGGCGCAGATTCGCGCCTTCGGCCACGTGCTTTCGGTGTCGTCCGAATTGCAACTCGAAACGGCGATCCTGATTGCGACGGTTATCGTTCTGATCTACACCGTGAGCGGCGGATTATGGGCGGATGCCTACACGGACGTGATTCAGGGATTTGCGCTCATCTTTGGTTTAGCAGTGCTCGCCGTAGTGATCGGCACACATGAGCAGACGCCGAGATTCAATGACCTGCTGAGGAACATCTGGACGGGCAGCGGCAATGCGGAGCCGGAAAGCTGGTTGTCCTCGCTGGACGGCTGGGCGGTGCCGATCTTTGGTTCAATCGTTGCGCAGGAGCTCATTTCGCGAGTGCTCGCTGCGCGATCCGCAACCGTTGCGCGCCGATCGGCGTTTGCGGCAACGGCAATCTATCTTTTGATTGGGATGATTCCGGTTTATATCGGACTGGCGGGAGTGTCGCTGTTGCCCGGAATTGAAGACTCGGAACAGTTGATGCCGCAGCTTGCATTGACGTATCTGCCGACCGTGCTCTATGTGATGTATGCAGGTGCGCTCGCCTCCGCAATTCTCTCGACGGTGGACAGCGCGCTGCTGGCGGCCTCGGCGTTAATCGAACACAATGTGATTCTTGCCAGTCGGCCGCAAATCAGCGAACGCAATCGTCTCTTGATTGCGCGCGGCGGTGTGCTTGTGCTGGGAATTGTCGCATACTTTTTGGCGATTTATGGCACGACGACTTATGAAATGGTCGAAATGGCCTCAGGCTTAGGCAGCGCGGGAATCTTTGTGATTTCGCTCTTCGCCCTGTATTCTCGGCGGGGCGGCCCATTGGCGGCGACGGCCGCACTGATTGTCGGCTTAGGGGTGTCGGTGTGGGGAAGCTACATCCAACCGTTTGACGGGTCGTATGTGTTCTCGATTGCGGGGGCATTTCTTGTATATTATCTGATCTCTTTGCGCGAACCGTCGCGCGATTTGGCGAAAGAGTAAAGCATGATTCGGCATGTGGTGATGTGGAAACTCCACGAATTCGCAGACGGGCACAACAAAGCTGAAAACGCACTCCGTGTGAAGAGCGCGCTCGAGAGTCTGATCGGCAGGGTTGACGGTTTGATATATCTTCAAGTGGGCGTCAATCAGCTTCCCGGCGAACAGGCGTTCGATCTTGTCTTAATGTGTGACTTTCGTGATTGGGAAGCACTCGAATCGTACCGTACGCACCCGCTTCATCTGGGGGTGATTGAATTGCTGAACAAAGTCCGCTCGGGTCGCGTGGTGGCGGACTGGGAGGTCTGAATATCTCAATGATAGACAAAAGAGGCCGACCTTGCGGTCAGCCTCTTTTCATTTGGAGAAATCAGAGATTATCAGGCAACCAGCAATGCCTCGGCTTCTTTAGGGACTCGCCCGTTCATGACAATACGTCCCGCTTCAAGCCGGAGAGTCCGTTTGGCTCTCTTGGCGGCGCTCGGGTCGTGCGTAACCATGACCACAGTTTTCCCCTCACGATTCACTTCCGACAAAAAGGCCATGACTTGTTCTCCGGTCTCAGGATCCAAGTTGCCGGTTGGCTCGTCAGCCAGAATGACCGCCGGATCAGATGCGAGCATGCGCGCCAGCGCAACTCTTTGCTGCTGCCCGACGCTGAGTTCGGACGGTTTGTGATCACGTCGATCTTTCAGGCCGACACGTTCCAGCAGTTCCAACGCCCGCTCCGCCTGCCGATTGCCGGGAATTCCACCCAATAACAGGGGAATCTGGACATTCTCCTGCGCAGTCAGGTAGGGGATCAAGTTAAACGTTTGGAAAACGAATCCAATTCTTCTGCGCCGGAGTTCCGCTCTATCATCCGGAGACAAGTCGTAAAGCGAGTGATTCTCCAAATAGACTTTTCCTTCAGTCGGAGAAAGCATTCCGCCCAAACAGAGGAGCAGAGTGCTCTTTCCGCTCCCGCTGGGGCCAACCAATGAGACAAAGTCCCCTTGCGGAATATCCAACCACATATCATCCATCGCAACAACAACGCTGCCGCGGTGCTTATAGTGTTTCTTTGCGCCTTCAACCTTGAGCATCGTCTATACCTCCTGCAGAGTCGTACATGGATCCAATCGGGCCGCCCGCCATGCAGGCAGTAGACTTGCCAGCATGGTCAACGAGAGTGAAATGCCTAACGCAAGAAAGAGCAGCGTGGCCATCGGCAGGACGGGCACACCAGCGAGCTTTGGCCCGGAGACAACAGCAAGGGCTGTTCCGAAGATATATCCTCCCACTCCAGCGGCCAGACCAAGCAGAATCGCTTTCAGCATGAAGATCTGCACGACCATCGAGGAGCTTGCGCCAAGCGCCATCAGAGTCCCGATTTCCTTGCGGCGCTCGAATACGTTCGCATACATGTAGTTTGCGATGCTCGCGCCACCGACCAATGTGATAATAATCAGAAAGACAGTCGACAGTCGCGACATCGTGCGGTTTGTGCTCAATTGAGTGTCCACAATCTGCGTGATCGTGACCACCTTTGCATCCGGCAGGAGTTTGTTGATCTTCTGCACGAGTCCTTGGGATATCTGGTCGCAGCAGCCTACGACCTCAATTGCGCTGACCACGGAACCGCGTCCGGTCATCTGCTGAACGGTATGCAGATGCGCGAATATTCTGGCATCATCCACAGTTCCGGTTTCCGGCAGGATCGCCGTAACGACAAACTCGCGGTCCATGATTGCCAACTTGTCCCCTTCGCGCAGAGCAACTTTCCGGGCAACATCGGAGCCGATCAGTACTTCGTCCTCCGCGAGGGTTTCGATAACTCGATTGCGAACGAGAGTTTCTTTGGGCGATGTCGGCGTCAGTCCCGGAATGATGGCGACAGTTCCGCAGTTTTCGGGCCGTGAGAAGATGCCTGCCCCTTCCCAAGCGGCCTTTGCCGCAAACTCTTCTTTCGGGAGAATACCGGTAAGCGTTGCTCTCGACCCGGCCAATGTGACAGGCACGGAGAGTTTCGGAGAGAGGTTGTCCAGCCCCTCCAAGTCAGAGCTGGTCAGAATGTCAACATACTCTTCGGGAATTTCTTCGGTCTGCAAATCGGCAGAATAGTAGTCCTGCATAGTGACAGACTTGGGTAAGATAAGGACGTTTGCTCCCAGAGCATCAAGTTCCCTGGCGACCGCCTTCTCGGAGTAGAAAGTGATATTCTTGATGGACACGATGACCGTGATCCCCAAGAGAATAGCCATGAAACTGGTGGCAAGTTGATTCTTTCGCTCGAAAATTTCGCGCCAGACAAGGGTTCGAAGTTTCATATCACTTGCTCTTTGCCTTGGTCTCGGGGGTTGCCTTGCTGTCCAGAGACTGTGCCTTGCTGCTTGTCGTGGGAACCTGCGTTACTTTGACCTGGTTGCCCTGCACGGGAGTCTGGGCTTTCAATTGTTGCGTCGGGGCCGGCACTTTTTGGTTGGTAACCGTGCCGCCCGTTGGGCCACAGCTCTGACCGGGTCCGCATCCTCCCGGGCCGCAGCCGCCGGAGCGGCTCTGCGCGGCGGTCAGCACCGAGCTAGTGAGTTTCGATGAAGTTGTCGCACCCTCAAATGTTCCAATGACTGTTCCCGGAGGCGCTATCAGCGCGGTCGTCGCAATTGAAGCATCAGGGTTAAGCCCAAGTTGCGTTACGAACTTTGCGGCAACTGGATCCGAGGGATCCACCATGACGACGGCGGTCGTCGGTCCATATTTCGGATCCTTGAGGAACTCCTCAACTCCGCTCATCGCAGCGGCATTGTCAGATGTCTTCTTGTTTTGCATGCACAGAGCGACCATATTTCTTTGCTGCAGCGCCTTCAGCGTCTGCTCAGAAGCCTTGCAGCCTACCGATTCCACGAGTTTTGTGTCATCGGTCAACTGCGCGGTGGGAAAACCTCCCATGATCGCACCATTGGGAGCGAGCACAAGCATGAGGGGAAGTCGCGCACGGCTTGCTCCGAACTTCTTGACAACATCCTGGTCATTCGTGTCTGCGACATTGATTTCGACTAACTCAGCCTTTCGCGATATTTTCTTTCGCGTAGATTTGAACAGCGAGCGCGCATGTTCCAGCTGGTCGTCATCCTCGCGAAAGAAGAGTGCAAAAGCGTACTTATCTTGACTCCCCGCTTTTTCAATGGCATCTGCGGCAGGACCATTGCCAATGTGGCCGATGGGTTCGACTGCGCGCGCAGTGGCAACGCCGAAACTGGCAGACGCGCTGTCCGTTTGATGGGTGGAAAGGTTGATTACACCCATAACTGTGAAGACTGCGGCAACTATCAATAATGTTGCGATTGAAAACTTGCCTTTTCTGCTCATAGATAACTCCGGTAACACCTATATGGTAACTTCTACAACTTAAGCTTCGAGATAAATTTGCTCGTCAATCTGAGGATCGGGCTTTGGGTGAAGTGGTTTGCGAGCGGCTTGGCAGTTCTTACTCGCGTCTTTCATGATCATCTTCGATAGGCGAGACCGATCAGCAGCGATGACTTCCGCCATTTCAAGATGCTGCCGGGCCAGTCTCAGCGCATCCCTAATGAGCAGTGAGTCACTCGTGGCTGCAAGACGATAATAAACCCACCTGCCGCGTTTTTGTGTCTCAACCAAACCGGCTTCGCGAAGAATAGACATGTGTTTGGAAACCGTAGAGTCTGCAAGTCCGATGAGGTCGACCAGATTGCAAACGCAAAGTTCTCCTTCTGCAAGGCTCATGAGTAGCCGCACCCGATTTTCATCGGATAGTGCTCCTGTAATCTTGAGGAAGTCTTTCATTTCACTCCTATGTTTCGCCAGATGACGAAACATAGACTCAATTTGAGGGAAAGTCAAGAGTCTTAAAAACAAAATCTTAATATGACAATACGTATCAACTTCACACTCTTCAAATCGTTAGATTTTTCAGCATGTTGCTCGTGTGATTGCTGATGACCCAACGAAGGAAATTCCGGTGCGCTCTTCGGTTTTCTGAAACTTTGCTCAGGACTCAAGCGTAGAACTTTATTAAGAAAGATCATCATAATATACCGCAATGCAAAACAATAACATTTCCCGCTTCGCAATCGCGACGGGACTAATTCTTCTGATTCCACTGATTGCCATGCAGTTCACTGACGAAGTGAAGTGGACGCTACTCGACTTTGTAGTTGCCGGAATTCTCTTGTTCGGCAGTGGCCTGACCTATGAACTGATCGCAAGAAGAGGGAGCAACACAATGTATAGAGCAGCGGTTGGTGTCGCAGTCGCGACCGGACTACTGTTGATTTGGTTGAACCTTGCCGTAGGGCTCATCGGAAGCGAAGACAATCCCGCCAACACATTGTATCTTGGAGTGCTCATCGTGGGTCTCATCGGCGCCGCTCTTGCAGGCTTGGCACCGCGCGGTATGTCGCGGGCTCTTTTTGCGACCGCGTTCGCACAGTTCTTGGTTCCGGTTGTTGCGATAATGATTTGGAAGTCCGAGTTCACCATTGAGGAAACACCGGGAGTTGTGGGGGTATTGTTGTTGAATGGTTTCTTTGCTGCGCTGTTTGTAGTTTCTGCCATACTATTTCGGCGCTCCGCAGCGACAACCGCATTGAAACTTTGAGATCCGCAGATTCGTTCGTATATTGTAAAGCTTCGGGGACGCCAAGGTTTCGACGGGATGAATGGATGGCGTTGGGAGCAGGCGGAGGCTGGGGTGCCCTCCTTAATCAGGACTCCAAACACTAAGTGCCAATGACACTTACGCTCTGGCTGCCTAATTAAAATACGGTAGTCTGTCGCCCCCGGGAACTGTCTGACGATACCGGCCGCGATATCAAACTATAGTCGGACTGGCCCGTGGACTGCCACGCAAGCGGGCGAGATTTAGTGGCTGGCTCTCGATAGATTTGGGGTTGGGACGACCCGAGAGCAAGACAAGAATCCAACTCCTAAGCCTGTAGCGCCCGGTGTGGTCCGCTTCTCGGACGCGGGTTCGATTCCCGCCGTCTCCACAAGAAACCCAGTTTTAAGTATCTGTTTTACAGTGCTTGAAATTGGGTTTTTCGTTTTGTATATTATAACTGTCACCAAGTTGTCACCACAATTTGCATTCGAGGGCTTTTTCATGGCAACAATTTTCAAGCGCGGGAAGACCTGGTACATTGATTACCGGCAGAATGGAGAGCGGGTCCAGCGGTCCCTCGGCGTCCATTCCAAGCGGCTTGCCGAACTCAAAAAAGGCGAGATTGAGCTGAATATTGAACGCGGGGTCCTTGGGCTTGGCAAGCGCGTGGGCAGCTCAGCGGAAGCCTTCGAGTCCTTCCAGGCGGAAATCGTAGACAAGAAGTCCCCGCCGTGGCAGAAACGAATGGAACAGCTGTTCAGGCCGTTCCGGACCTGGGTGCTCGAGCGCCCCGATCAGCTCGTCGTGAAGTTGTCTGCATCGGACATTGAGAAGTTCCTTAGCGAGCGGAGAAAGCAGATTTCTGACAAGACGCTGAATGAAGAGCTGGCAATCATCAAACGGTTCTTTCAGTGGGCCGTCGATCGCGAGTATTTGGCAAAAAACCCAGCTGCCAAGATCGACCGGTACAAGCAAGCCCCAAAAGCGGTGCGGACCTTCACTCCGGAGGAGTTAGGGCTGATCTGGAAACACGCGACACCGACTCAGCTTCCATTCTATCAGATGTTGTTATTTACTGGTCTGCGGGACGGAGAGCTCCGTAATCTGGAATGGAATGATGTTGACTTGAATTGCCGTCAGATAAACGTCCGGATCAAACAGGATTGGAAACCGAAAACGGGACGTGGCCGAGTAATACCAGTCGGTTTGGAGGCTTTTGAACTTCTGAGCACACGCGAGCGCCGCGGACGATACGTGTTCACGACTTCCACGGGCAAGCGTTGGGTTCCGCCACGGCAGCCATGGGTTGACCTCTTAGGTCGCATCCTTGACAAAGAAGGAGTAGACCTTCGCGGCCAAGTCAGCATTCACACCTTTCGCCATACGTTTGCTACTACATGCCTAACCTGTGGCATTGACATCAAGACTGTTTCGGAAATACTCGGGCATACTTCTGTCAAGATGACGGAGCGTTACCTACACCTGATGGAAGACCACAAGGCAGCTGCCATAAAGAAAGTGAGTTTTGGCCAACTCGTACCTACTGCACGGATTCTGCCAACGACTCGAAGCTAACCCCCTTCAGTTCGATTGTGGCCACGGTTTCGATTGACCGGCGGCCCTACTGCCCCTGCCAAAAGAGCCTCGCAACCGCGGGGCTCTTTTCATTCGACTGATAGCCAACAGACTCACTTTCGCTTGAATTGGGTCGGACACTGCCCGAAACTCCGAGACCAAGAGTCGCCCAGACGCTTCCCAATGAAAAAGTCCCAATTTGACGGGCGAGATGCTTCCCGGGAACACATTTCTGGCACAAAGCTCAAGATTATTGATAGCCCAAAAGCACCCCCAATGCACACAAGTTGAACCCACTCATTTAAGCGAAAGAAGACCGCGACAGGATTGCCGGGAGTACCGGTTTTCAAATGGCACCCGTGACTTGTTTTACGACAGAAGAGATACCCAGAACAGATTTCATATACCGGCCAAAGCTTCTAAGGCGTATACTCGCCACTTTGCACGCTTTGAAAAAAACATTAGCACATGCCTCGTGGGTACGTCAAGGCTCCACTCCGACGACGGCCAAGTCATAACGGGCGCCCCGTTTGATTTGTGAAGTCCGATTTCTGAAATATTGACGTCAAAAGCATCAACTCGGACTGAACGGGCGCCCCGTTCGAATTGTAATCACCCTACCGATACACTTTTCGACTTCGAATCTACCCACCGGCTCCGCCTCGAAGGATTTCGGTCAACCAAAGCCTTAGGGTAACTGGGGCTTTTTTCTTTTTCTCGATCATTAGCGAAAGGAAATCTTGGGATTGTTTTTGTTGATGTTGACATTCCGACAAACCAATAGCGCTCAAAAATCTCGAGTGCAAATGGAATGCTTGGACCAAAACGGAGTTAAACAGTAGTGACGGAACTACTGAAGGCATGACAATGCTAAACACAAAGACAACTAACAAGGAGTTAAGAAAGTGAACGAAGAAAGAGAAAACCCGTTTCCGTCACATAACGGGTCGAGCGCCGGTCAAGATGCCATTCTACGCAAACGGAAAAGGACACCCCGGTTGAAGCAAGTGCAGCTCATCGACGGGCATTGGGACGTCAATCAGGTCGCATACTACCTGCAAGTGTCAGCACAATCAGTTTATCGTTGGGCGAGCCAAGGTCAGCTGAAAGGCATGAAGTTCGGCGGCTGCCTGCGATTTCCTATCGAGGATATCAAAGCGATATCCAGAACCGGCATCAAGCGACGACGATTGAAGAGCAAGAACGAAGCTACGGCAGACGAAAGGAGCTAACCATGGATTACTACAAAGAAGCCTTGGTGAAATCAGACGAACCCTCGACTCAGAGACCGTGTCTTGCTATCGGCGACTTGAGCATTTTCTACCAGGCAAATGACGCCGGATACCCATGGAAAGCGGTCGGCTTGATGACCTACTCGGACGAGAAGATGATGAACGCTGTTGATTTCGATTTCTGGATTGACATCGATGCTGACAACAAGGGCAAGCAAACAACTTTGCGGAACGTGGAAGCCTCGCTATCGAACTGCAAGGCTTTACTCGAGTATCTATCTGCGAAGCTTTCTATTGATCCGCTGGACATCGATGTGTACTTCAGCGGCCATGGTGGCTTTCACCTGCTTCTGCCGTTCAAATTGGAGAGTATACGCTCCGTAGACCGTCTCTTGGAGAACGTGAAACAGACAATTCGGGCTTTCCAGCAGGACCTTGCACCAGTATGGTGTGATGGATCACACATTGATCAGGGGATATACAATAAGAAGGGCTTGATCAGATTGCCATGGAGCAAACATGATTCTGCCCTTCGCAAAGTACCCTTGTCACCTGGCGATTTGAAAATGTCAGCGCCGGAATTAGTTGCTCTCGTTGAAGCAAAGTCAGACACCTTCCCGGGAAGCTACGATTTTCAGTGGCACAAAGAAAAGAAGAACTGCACGGCACTGGTTGAACTCGTCCGCCGTCCCCCACGTCCAACGCACCGATCAACCGCATTATCCGGATGCACGTCAGGTTTGCTCGACAGAGTATTGGATGACGTGGCGGACGAAACACCCTGTGTCGAAGAAATCGGGAAGTTCAGATTGCCGTTGCACAGTGGCGCGAAGTTCAATCTTCCCAAGATGTTTCTGCTAAGCCATCTTAAGAGGCTGGGTTACCCGCTCGACATAGCAACGGAGATTGTGACAGCATGGGCAGATCGATATTCACTCCGGTCACGAAGCCCAGCCAATAAGGCACGTCAGCGCCGCATTGAAGTGGAGTCAGCGGCAAGAACGATCTTTCGAAGCCCTCCTGGCAGTAACTATGACTTTTCAGTCAATGGAAACTGCGTCAGATGCCTCAGCAACATGATGCACAAGTCAGCTGTAAGGCCGTGCGACTCAAGACTCTGTCGCCACAACTGCACGGGACCGTGGCGAGAACCCACGCGAATCCGCCTTTCAACGCTTCGGAGTAAGTGTGGAAACCCAAACAACTTCTGGGTTTATACAACTATAGCCTTGAACGACCAAATAGTCAGCTTGGACGACCTTACGAAGGAGCTCAAGATGAGCCGGAATACAATTCGCGCGACCATTGGAAATTTGCAGCGCCTTGGACTGGTCGTAGAAGAGAAATCTGGCAAAAGCAAAGTGATCAGAGCGACCAGATCAATCAAAAAGTCCATGTTGCTCAAAAATTGACAACATGATTTCCTAAGCCCCTTATGTTTGCTTTTGTCAGAATTGCTCATGCTTACTCAGAATCCGGTCGATTTCAGAGTCTGGACGTGTCAACTACTCTATAAAGTCTGTATTGGGACTTCCCACTTGGTGTAGGCATACAGAGTATCAAATATCTGAAGTAGGGCAAGGTAGTGTCAAAATCGAATTCAGGATCATAGGCAAGGTAGTCCAGATTTGAAGAATAACCTCTTATTGGCACGGAATCCGGCGCTGGCATTTGCATAAGTAACTCTGCGAACGGCAGCCCCTTCATCGGTACACAACTTTCTGGAGAGAGGAAACCAGAACAAACCGACAAGGAGGCCGCCATGGCCAAGACAAACGCCCGCAAGCCCAAGCGGGCAAACCCGTACGCTGATCCTGAATTCCGGGAAAAGGTCCGAACAAGTGCTCGATTTCTGAACGCGCTGCGATGGAACCAATACCTCGTGTCTACGAAGGATCGTGAAGAAGTCCCGTATGTGGCCGATGCAACCTGTGAGAAGTGCGGAGAGCCACTGTACCCGATCGGCTGGGCAAGCCCGGTTAAGGGCGCAGGAGAACCTTCAATTGTACTCCACTGCCCGGACTGCATGGTATTCACCACCTTCCGAGTGGATGATCCCACGTGGTGGATACTCCGCGAGACCACGGTTTGGCCAGAGAGATTTGCTGGGAAGCTACGGGATGCAAAGCGGTTGTTGTTGGAAGCTGGCCAGAAGATGAACGAAAAGGACTTCGCCAGTGCAATTCCGCTCTTGCGGAAATCCTTTAAGCTTGATCCATTCAATGCCGTTACCGCCTACACGCTGGCAGTTGCCCTGGAAGAAATTGGTGAAATCCATGTAGCTCTGAAGTACCACGCGAAGGCGTGCGAGCTTGACCGGTTTGTCATGGAATACCGGCTTCAGTATGGCGGCGCCCTGCTTAAGGCTGGCCAACTCTACAGGGCGCAGGACGTATTTTCTGAAGCAATCGATCGGCGGTTACATGAACGGTTTAACTGGACCTTTGATCGCGATCCGCGAGCCCAGTCGCCAGAACCAGAGCTGATTCGTGCGTACATCGGGCTTGGTCTTTCGTTCGAGAAGCAGAAACTGTGGGTGCAGGCCAAAGACGCATACATTAAGGCAACTGAAGAGGACCCAGAGCATCCGTACGCATTCTGGTATCTGGGCGGAGCGTATCACGGACTTGGTCAACCCGAGGAGGCCGCGGAGGCGCTGGAAGATGCTGTGCGGAATCAGCCGGACAGAGCTGAAATTCACTATGAGTTAGGTAATGAGTATTTGGCGCTGCATGAACCGGACTTGGCCGAAACCTGTTTCCGTGATGCTCTAAGATTGAAGCCGAGCTTTGCTGAAGCTCAACTCACGTTGGCTTATGCCTTCGACGAGCAAGGCAAGACGGACGAGGCTATCGTGCTCTATGAACACCTTGCAGAATACAATCCGGATTGCATTCCAGCCTATACCGCGCTGGGCTATGCGTTGCACAAGACTGGAAAAGGCGAAGAGGGCCTTGGCTGGATGCAAAAGGCCATCGAACTCGCACCCAACGAGCCCATTGCTTACGAGGGATTGGGCTTCATACTGATCGAACTTGGCAGACCTGAAGCTGCAATTGATTCACTACAATTCGCGTGGAAGGAATTGGCTTGGGTGAATGCTGGTTACCGGCTTGGTGTTGTCTATCGACGGATGAAGCGTTGGGATGAGGCAATTTGTGTTCTCAACGATGTCATCAGGCAGCAACCATTCTTCCCAAACGCCTATTTCGAATTGGGAAACGTTTGCGCAGCCATCGGTGACATACACAAAGCCATCGAGTATTTCGAGAAAGCAATCTCACAGAGCCCCGGTCATACAGAAGCGATGCTCGAGCTCGGGCTGCTGTACGTAGCTGAGCAAGATGATCCAAAAGTAACGATGATCGTCGAGACACTGAAGCTATTGGATAAGTCAAAGGCGGACATCTTGCAGGGGACGTTGGCTGCTGCGATTCAACGGGAGGTAAATGACACTATGGAAGCAGAACGGTAGAAGCACCGAATGGCATTCCTGTAACGCTCGAGAGGCGCCGTGGTGGCGCCTCTCATCTGATTCAATACGTACAGTCTTACGGGATTCGCATTGTTATTCTGCTGACGGTGACTGACTGTCTGACCGGAACTGATCGTAGACGCGCTTCAGCAAGTGCTCACTGACCAGCTTCTTAAACTCATCCTCGTTCATGAATCGAGCTGTGATTTCCTCGTTCTGTTCCATTCTATCGATGAACAGGTCCTCAAGTCGTTTCTTGAAAACGAAACCGAAGTTCTCCATTGTATTGGCCAGTGCTGATTGTCGAAGGTCATCACTCGCCAAGGCATCCTCTCTTATCGACTCAAAGAAAAGTTCGTCCGCTGGCTTGAAATCGGTACCAAATCGTTCATTCAATACATCGATCAATTCCGAGAGTTTGACCTGTGCTTCGTGGGTGACTCCAGAACCGACTTCGGTTGGGCCGGTCACAGTTCCAACGATTCCTGGCTCCAAGGCGATGGTTCCCTCGCTAATCTTCTGGAGTCTGTAATACTTCAAGGCAACTTCATCTTGGAATTCGTAAGCGGGTCCTTCTTGCTTTCGAGGTAGCTTTCGAAGCAGGAATCTGATGTACGAATAGAGCTTCTCAAGGTCCGAGTCTTGAAACGGTATGACCTGAGACATGAATGAATACAGATTCCGGTATGCGACCAGCGTCTTACGAAAAACTTCGCGCTCGTCTTCTTCTATTGCCGCAAATCGGTTTACCGCTGGGTCGAGACAGGCATTCATGCGTGCGTGGTCAGAGGGTGTCTGCTTCTCTTTGGGACGATAGAACACGCGAGCGAATTCCTGAACCTCTTCCCAATAGTAGACTTGGTAACCATCAAGCTTTGACTTGATTTCATAAAGCTGGGACACTTCGGCTTGCTCTGAGACTGTAGTTTCTTCGTAGTATGGTTGAAAGGCGGCCCTGATTTCGTCGCCCTCATTTACAAAGTCGAGCACGAATGTGTCTTCCTTGCCGGGATGAATTCGATTCAGTCTCGACAAGGTTTGGACAGCCTGTACTCCCGAAAGCCGCTTGTCGACGTACATTGTGTGAAGGAGCGGCTGATCGAATCCAGTCTGGTACTTTTCCGCTACAAGGAGGAGTCGATACTCGTCTGTTGCAAACCGCTCTGGAAGTTCCTTTTCCCGAATTCCTTTGTTCATTCCAACTTCCGTGTATTCCTTGCCAGGGAAATCCGGGTCTTCCACGGTGCCCGAAAAGGCCACCAGAGCTTTGATGTCAGCGTAGTGATTCTCATTCAGGTACTTGTCAAACGCCTGCTTGTATCGTACTGCGTGAAGGCGCGAGTCAGTTACGACCATTGCCTTTGCCCTGCCGCCAATCTTATGTCGAACGAAAGTACGGAAATGTTCCACCATGACCTCAGTCTTCTGGGCAAGGTTGTGCGGGTGGAAGCTCATGAAGCGCGCTAATGCCCTGGCCGCCTTCTTCTTGTCTACATCCGGATCATCTTCAGTCGACTTCACAAGCCGATAGTAGGTCTTATAGGTTGTGTAGTACTTCAGGACATCCAGGATGAATCCTTCTTCGATAGCCTGTCGCATGCTGTAAAGATGAAACGGAACCGGCTTATCGTCTAATCCGGGCGTACCAAAAACTTCGAGTGTCTTGTACTTGGGGGTGGCTGTAAAAGCGAAGAAGCTAATGTTCGGTTGGTGACCACGTTTGGCCATTGTGCGAAGCACCTCTTCCTCGTAGTCCGGTAAGCCTTCCTCCTCTGCTTTGGCTCGTGCTTCCTCCTTGATGGCAGCGCCTGCAAGCACGCCCTTCAGTTCAGTTGCGGATTCACCGCCTTGTGAACTGTGTGCCTCATCAATGATCACTGCATATTTGCGCCTCGGAATGTCACCTATCTTCTCGGTAACAAAGGGAAACTTCTGGAGAGTTGTAATGACAATCGGTACGGCTGCCGAGAGTGCATTGGCCAGTTGTGTCGAATCAAGGTCAATCTTTTGCACGACACCCGACTTGTGCTCAAACTGGTAAATCGTATTCTGCAACTGTTGATCGAGTACAATACGGTCAGTAATTACAATCACACAGTCAAAGACCTTTTCGTCCTTCGCGTTGTGAAGACTTGCGAGTTGGTGTGCCAGCCAGCCGATTGTATTGCTTTTCCCGCTGCCTGCGGAGTGTTCAACCAAGTAGTTCTTGCCCACTCCTGCTGCCCGTGCATCAGCAACCATTTTGCGAACGGCATCAAGTTGATGATAACGCGGGAAGATCATCGTTTCCTTGCGAATCTTCCGACCGTCAACTTTCTTCTCTTCTACTTGAAGGTGAATGTAACGTGCCAAGAGGTCAAGAAGACTGTCCCGCTGCCAGATTTGTTCCCAAAGATATGCGGTCTTATGGCCTTGAGGATTATCCGGATTGCCCGCGCCTTTGTTGAGTCCCTTGTTCAAGGGCAGAAAGTAAGTGGAAGGTCCCTTGAGTTGAGTTGTCATGTACACCTCGTCCGGGTCTACGGCGAAGTGCACGAGTGCACGTTTCTTGAACTGGAAGAGGAGTTCCTTCGAATCCCGGTCATGTTGGTACTGATGAATGGCGCTCCGCCAAGTCTGACCTGTCATCGGATTCTTGAGTTCCGCCGTGATCACCGGAATCCCGTTTAGACTGATGCACAGGTCCAGCGCGTTCTCGTTCTTCTCACTGTACTTCAATTGCCTTGTCAAAGACAAACGATTCAGTGCATACAGTGTTTGAATCTCAGGGTTCATCCCGCTGGCCGGTGCGAAATAGGCAACCCGTAAGAGCTTGCCCATACACTTGAACCCGTGACGCAAGACCGAGAGACAGCCATCGTGCTCAGAATTTAGAGATCGGCAAAGGTCATCAATGACTGTCTGCTCCGTCTGAGTTCCGGCCAACTGCTTGACGTATTCCCACTCCCTTGGCTGCGTGGACTGAATGAAGTCCAGCACATCTTTCGGGAATAGTCCGCGAACACGGTCAAACGCCTCCGGATTGCCGGAGCCATAGCCATGGTCAAGTAGATGCTGCTCTATGGCTGTTTCGAAGGCGTGCTCAGTGTGTGAAGGACTCATAATATTCCAAAGGGTTCATGTACACAACTCTTCATCTGGCACCAGTGCCAGGAGAAGTCATCTCCGCGTTGAGGAGTTTTGCGTTCGGTTCGCGAATATTGTCACTGCCCGCATAGGAACTTGCGAGCTTTCGCCCCGAGTCTTTTAACATGCCACCGCACTCCTTTTTCGTAAATGTCTTCAATGACGCGCTTGCTGAAGTTCGAAGCGACCAAGGACATTCCTAATTGCTCCCTTCCGACTACGGCGAAATATTGTATCGTGCTGCGTGCTAAAAGCACTTCATATTGATGATAGTGCTTGGCTACCCTGCTTTTTGCGTAGAAGTGTGATAAGGCTTTGACAGGCTTGTATAACTCTACGAATTGATGCTTCTCCATCTCCGGATCACTGTTTTCATTAAACTGAAATGCTGGCCAGAGGACTTCAAATATGCCGTCACTGCGTGTAGGAACCACGAATCGCCTGGTCCTCTCGTCAAGCTGGTCGAAGAAAGACTTGGCGCAAAACAGTCTGGGGCCCTTTTCTTCGTACTTTTCGAGCTGTGTCGCTCTAACATAGGCCATGCCCGCAAGGTTGAAGAAGTCACGTTGTTTGTTCGCGGTGTAGACAGGTGATGGGATTCGAGTTATGGAACCGTATGACAATCCGCCGCGAAAGAGTTTAGGGTACCAGTGCGTCCGTCCTTCATCTACTACGTCAACCTTGTCGACTTCTACTCGCCGAGACGTGGGAAAGCTAATCACCGACGGATCAGTTCCTTCTTTGGCCTGCGCATAAACGTGCGATGTCAGTCCAAAGCAGTTGCTAAGATAGTTCGATAATTGTCGCACCATCAGATTCGGATCATGGCTTAGGATGATAATCGAATCACTTATGGGAAGGAAGACCTCGAAGCTGCTTATCTGATTGTCGCCTGCCATGCGGGCTAATTCAACGTTGTCATAGCTTGATGGCGGATGATTCTCTGCATCTGAAACAGCAGTCGCGGCAATCTGTTGGATGTCCAGCAGCAACTGTAGCGCCGCCTGCCTGTCCTCTTCAACAAAACTCTTGAATCCGAGAAGGTCAAGAAACGCTACTGCGTAGTCGGATGTATATTGACTCGACATAATCGCCTTGCTGATTCTAAGGGCACGCAAGCGAACGCTATCGTGATAATCCTTCGCGATAGATCATCCTGCTTTCTGCGTCAAAAAGTGTAGATACATCGTCCAAGGCGCTTTGAAACGCGCGTAACGAGCGCGGGAACTCGGCCTCCAAGTTTCTCATGAAATCATAGTCTTTGTTTGTTCCGGATACAATTGACGTGTAATCACGTGCACCTTCAGCCGCCACAATAGCTGCCTTCGCAGCATTACCAAGAGCGATGTCAGTGCCATCAAACGGGCGAGGGTGCTTTATCTCCCGCCACTCAGTAAGCAGATAATTAGCGTCAGCAAGATTGCTCTCGGCGAAAGCACAAAGGGCAGGTACTCCGCCATTGTACGCCCAATAGCCCGAGTGATCAAACACAAGGAATTCCGCGCGCTGTGCAACTGTCTCCAAGCGCTGGGCAAAATCAGCTGCCCATCTCATGTATAATGTCTGGCGCTCATCTGCTCGCGCGGAGTTCGTGAACGTCAAGACAAGCGTCACCGCGAGAACGCCTACGAATACGACGTTCACCGAATTAGGAGTGGACCTTTGCATCGGGTGGCTTCCTTTCAAGTGCTTTAAGCAGGAACGACACGCCTATCGAGTGGCAATTATTCAAGAATGTGAGCTACATTGGACGCTAATTCTGATCAAGCGCCTGCCGAAGCAAGCCAATTGTATCTCCGACATCCTTGTCCTTTGTGACAGCGTAGTTTACGATACCCCATAGCGAAAGAATCGTTTCTTCGTCTTTGTTGGTGGCGCTTTCGGTGACTTTATTCACCATTGCCTTCAGTGAGTCGTAGCCCAACATAACCATGAAGCATTGCTCTCCGGCGCGAGTTACAAACCAAAAGCGTTCGTATGAGCTGCGCCCTTTCGAGACAGGAAAATCTTGAAGACATTTCAGAATTGTCTTCGCCTGGAAATAGGCAATGCTCATCTGGGCATTCTTCCATGCCTGATCGGTCATTTGTGAATATATGTCGGAGTCTGTCACCTGATAGCGAACGAGGGTGCCTTTGCGGAGCGCGAAGACGGGAGGAACTAAGGAGCGGTCCTTAGTGAGCACATACTCCCTGAATACGCGATCATTGTCGGCAAAGCCGTTTAGGAAACCGGCGATCTTGTCTTCAGCCCTTGCAGTTGACACGCTGAGGCAGGCAACAATGGCGATGAAACAATGAACCGTGTAGCGCATGGCTACGCTCCTTTCCGTAAGGTGGTCAGCTGGTCTCCGGCAGCTATGTTCAGCTTGACAGCCTGTCAGGTGATATTCAGCCACCGGCTTGCCTGGGGTTTTGGACCCTTGCCGAGCCGAAAGTCAAATAACCGTCAAACAAAGTCCGCAAAATCATCTCTTTAATAAACAATATTATATGAGATACTACCTATCCCAAAATCGGCTCTTGACCCTCAGGCTTCAAATAAAGCGGGGTATGCGAGAGAAACAGTGAAAAATAGTGAGAAAAGGACCCCAATTCGTTTTCTGTTTGTTTTTATTGACTATACGTAAGGTCCGCATGACCAGAACAGCCCGGGTTGACGAATAGAAGAAAATGAACTAAGCCCAGAAGGGAAGGTACTCAGCGTACCGGCGGGAGACGCCGCCCGCATCATCGGTTTTGGGTTTGATCAGGTTTGCCTCGTAAGTGTCTCCGATGATACGTGTCGCTGTGCTGACTCCACCATCATCGAGTCCGAAGCGCTGCCGTACAGAAGCATTAGTAGTCTTCTGATTCGTAACGTACATCAAACAGGCGTGCTGATAGCACGCTCGAATCCGGTCGCTCTTGTCCATGCTCTTGAAGGGAATTGGGGCGTAAAGCGTTGAGCGGGTAAAACCGTTTACCTTCTCAAATTTGGGAGCAGGCAACTGAAAAAGTTCAACGCTCGTGATAACCTTGTCGATGCCGCTGCCGCGTTCTTCGCACACATTGAGGCGACGCATGAGTGATGCGAGTCTGTCATTTCGAGACTGAGGTGGTGCATCAATAATCCGGATCGGATCAACAAGTGATTCGCCTGGATTCGTAAACTCAATCCGGTCGCTGAAGATTTCAATCATCGGACCAGAGCCGCGGACCGAAAAGTCCTGATGGATCAGCTCATTGGCGACCAATTCGCGAAGAGCAATCTCCGGATAGATCGGTACTTGCTTGCGAAGCGCGTTTTCGATCACTTCATTGGATGGCAATTGCAGCCTAAGTCGTGTAATCAAATTCACGAAGGACACAGCGTATCCGCGGGAGTCTTCACTTTCCTGCTTGGTTTCAGTTCGCCCTGTGCCTTTGTATTCAATCACGCGGATAGCTTTTCTGGCAAGTTGACCGAATGCCCCAAGATCATGTGCGAATAAAATGGCTCCAAGGTTAGTGATATCGTAAGTATTATCAAGCCGCCAGCGAATTACGTCTTCTTTCAAGAACAGTTCTATCATTCTCTCTATGCTTGGGACAGGCTGGCCGAGCAACTTGAAGTAGGTTTCAAACGAGAGCAACCGCTCAACCTCGGTACGACTCACTCCTTCACTCGCCACCTCGGATTCATACTCATACTGGCCGAGCTTTCGCCAAAGCTCGCGTTCCTTCTCTGGGTGATCCTTAAGCTTCTTTGTGTAGCTGCCAACTCTGATGAAATCTTCGGACTTGAATCGAACCGGCGTGTGCTTGGCCGCTCGAATCTCAAGAACCACAAAGTGCTTTCCGTCATGATCAAACTCACGAAAGACAACCGCTGGCTGTGGAAAGACCAGACGCAACAGCCAGTTCTCAAGAGCCTCATTTCCGACTTTCTCTCCATGTGGGCGAAAGGAAGTTCCGACCAAAGCATGTGTTTCGTTGTCTACGCCCCAAACGACATAACCCCATTCTCTTCCAAGCAAGGCTGTGGAGTTGGCGATGGCCGAGATGTTCTCAGCTATGGTTTCCGGTCGATCATTATTGACTTTGAACTCGGCCCATTCGGTCTCGCGAGGCATGGCAGCAAGATTCTTCAGCAATTCAGAATAGTCCATTACACTTCTCCTCTGACATCAATCTTCCCCGTCACCGCAGCAGAAATCAAGGCGGTGCGGTACTCGCGCAGCGTCTCGATGGACGCGCGAATCTTGGCGGCCAGCTCATCGAGACGGCTTGTCTCGTGATCAAGATAGGATACTATACCTTCCTGTTCCTCACGAGAAGGAACTGGAATCGAGATATCTCCAACCGTGTCAGTGTTTAGGTTGAGCTGTGTACCCCACTTCCCAAGACCAAAGTAAGGTTGGCCGCTCGCAAGAATGTAATAGAGAAACTCAATATTTTCTTTGAACGTAGGAAAGTAAACAAAGCCGTCATGAATACAACATTTGATTTTCGTGATGATGGGTTTACCCACGGTGCCAGCAATACTCAGGAAAATGGAACCGGGGTCTATAGGCACACTCAAACTTGCGCCCAATGCTGACAAACGCTGTGTCGTCTCAAGAAGATAACGATCACTCGCCGTCACATCTGCTATTCTAACCCAAGCTCGCTCTCCTTCCTCATCGAAGTACTTTGCATCATCAATAGGTCTGGGTGACGCTCCACGCTTGACCGGAGTAAGCCATTTTATCTTTTTCACTCCCCAATGTTCCGGCACTATGCCGAGCCACTCGATGCCTGAGTCTTTCAGCTTGGCATTGGGGTCGAGGCCTTTGGTGACGGCGTGGCTGATGAGGGCCCGCCGTTTCTCCTGCAAGAGTTCAATCTGCCGCTCCTTCTTCCGGATCAGCTCGTCAATCCGCCACGTCTCGCGGTCAAGGAAGGCTGCAATGGCGCGTTGCTCGGGAAGAGGGGGTAGGGCAATAGCCAAAGCCCCAATCTCGCTCGCATTTATTGCCGGATAACTAACTCCAACCGATCTGGCAACAACGTCATCAACAAAGTAAGGTGCGCGTAGTGCATGGGCAGCAAACTTGCTGCCAAGCCCGTCTCTGGAGCGGATAACTGCAAAGCCTGTTGATACAATCAAGTTGGATTCGGGATTGTTAATTGGCGAAATGGCTCGCAAATATGTCCGAACCGTTGAGACTATAACATCACCCTCGCGCACAATCCTTCTGGCACGAGACGGTGCCGCCGAGAAGACGTATGCCTCCTTGTTCACGATTCCGTCGGTGCTATCGACGCTGCTTATGTCAACGTATACTATTTCCGTGTTAGGGTCTGTCGTTTCCGGAAGTGCTTCATCGTTGATAGATGCGCAATACTTAAGTCGCTTTGCATCCCACCCTTCCGGCACGTTACCGAGCCATTCAATGCCGGAGTCTTTGTATTTGTGATAGGGCTTGAACTTCATAAGAAGACTCCTACCGCAGAGAGCGCAGATGAACGCAGAGCAAGCCAATTAGATTTCTTCTCTGCGTAACTTTGCGTTCTTCGCGGTTCAAAGTTCCTTCTCATAACCCGTTCACCATGCGCTTGATACCATCCTTCAGCAAAAGAACATTGAAGTTAATGAGCAGACCGATTCTGAATCCACCAAGCTTGAGATACGAGAGCAATTGCGCCTCATGAATCGGCGCGAATCTTTCAACCACCTTCAACTCGACAACCACGGCTTCGGCAACCAACATGTCAAGCCGATATCCGGCGTCAATTCTCACTCCGTCGTAAACCACCGGAAGCTCAACTTGTGCCCGCACTGGGATTCCACGCTTGCCTAATTCATACTTCAAACAGGCTTCGTAGGCGCTTTCAAGAAGCCCCGGCCCAAGCTCCCTATGCACGCAAAGCGCCGCATCCACAATCTGTCCGCTTATCTCGTTGAGCCTCTTCTTATCTTCCTCTGCGTTCCTCTGTGCTCTCTGCGGTTCAATCATGCCCGGTCCCTTTCAGCATCCGAGCGATTTCGGCCTCGATCCGCTCTAAGTCTGCATCAATCTCTTCCAGCGGACGCGGTGGAACATACTTGTAGAAATAGCGATTGAAGTTAACCTCGTAGCCAACCTTGGTCTTGCTGTGGTCGATCCAGGCATCCGGCACATGAGGCAGCACCTCGCGCTCGAAGTAGGTTTGAATGTTTTCCTTCAACGGTACGTTCTCGTTATCGCGCAGTTCGGAATCCGGCTCGGGATTGCCTTTGCTATCTATGCAGACGTCCGCGGTCTCGTCACGCTCGGGCAGGCTACTCATCACGGCTTTCATAACCGGCGTTGGAACGGCAAGCTTGGCTTTCTTAAACGCGCCGGAAACAAGCTCGGCAAACTGCTCGCGATTCTTAATTACGCCTTTGCCTTGGAGCGTCTTCAGGGCAGCGATGATCGCTTCCTGCAAGCGCTTGCCCTCAGCAATCTCTTCCTGAGCGGCTTTAGTGTCTTTACGCTTCTTGCTTTCGGCGAGATTGGCAAAAGCGGACGCATCGAGCAACTTGGCGAGCCGCTCTTCGGTTACTGTAAAATTCAAGCGTAGTGGACGCTCTACCGTGATCCGCGAATAGCCGAAGTCTTCGTTATCGAAAATCTTGACGAACTCCCCGGCCTTGAACTCTCCGTGCAGGCGAGTAATCTCGGCAATCTGCTCAATGCTGATCTCGTGGCGCTTGTTGCCGAGGCTCTTGCGCATCTTCTGGAAAAACTCTGTGGCATTGATGAGCTGAATCCTTCCCTTGCGCCGCTTCTCCTTGCGATTGGTCACAATCCAAAGATAGGTCGAGATCCCCGTATTGTAGAAAAGCTGATCCGGCATCGCGACAATCGCTTCCAGCCAGTCGTTCTCAATAATCCATTTGCGAACCTCCGACTCACCTGATCCCGCCGAGCCTGTGAACAGCGGCGAACCGTTGAAGACAATCGCCAGCCGTGTTCCGCCCTCCTTCGCAGGCTTCATCTTACTGATCATGTGCTGCAAGAAGAGCAAAGCGCCGTCACTGATCCGCGGTAATCCGGCTCCAAACCGCCCGCCGAAGCCCTGCTCTTCGGACTCGCGTTCAATTACTTTCTGTTGCGGCTTCCATTCCACGCCGAACGGCGGATTGGCCAGCATGTAATCAAATCGGCCAGACGGGAAGTGATCGTCGGTGAAACTATCGCCGCAGTAGATGTTGTCCAGACTTTGACCCTTGATCATCATGTCCGAACCACAGATGGCGTAGGACTGATCGTTGTAGTCCTGACCGAACAGCTCAAGTTTGGCATCCGGATTCAGTTCGCGCAGGTACTCTTCCGAAACGGATAGCATACCGCCGGTTCCGGCTGCCGGGTCGTACAAGCTCTTGACAATACCCTTGGTGGTTAGAATATCGTTGTCCGGAGCAAAGATCAAATTCACCATCAGGCGAATGACTTCGCGCGGTGTAAAGTGATCACCGGCCTCTTCATTGGAAGCTTCATTGAAGCGCCGGATCAGCTCTTCAAAGATGTAGCCCATTTCCAGATTCGAAACCTTGCCCGGATGCAAGTCAATTTCGCAGAAGCGTTGAACGACCAGGAATAGCCGGTCGGCCTTGTCCAACTTGGCAATGTGTTCTTCAAAGCCGAAGTGGTCAATGATATCCCGCGCGCGGCTGGAAAAGCCCTTGATGTAGTGCACAAGGTTGGCCGCAACGTTCGCCGGATCGCCCTTCAGTTTCTCGAACGTGAACTTGCTGGTATTGTGAAACGGCTGCCCGGCCACGCGGTTGAGGATCGGCTCAAGATTGGTCACCCTGCCGCCTTTCAGCTCCTTGGCCTTGGCCAGGACCTTTTCCTTGGTCGGTTCCAGCACGCAATCCAAGCGCCGGAGCACGGTCATAGGCAGCATCACATCTTTGTATTGGTTAGGACGGTACGGGCCGCGGAGCAGTTCGGCCACTGTCCAAATGAAGTTAGCTTTCTCGGAGAAATTATTCATACGTCCTGCTTAGTCCTTGGAATGCTTCCGGGAGTGGGAATCGAGCTCGCGCGAGACCAGCAACTCGACCCAGTTTTGGATGGTCGTGTCCTGTTCGGCAACTTTAGTCTTGAGCCGCCGGTGGACATCTTCGGGCAGTCGGACGTGAATCAAACGCCCGGACCGTAGCGATTCCTGGGATTTCTTGGGCTTATTCATGATTGGTCTGACCGGTCCTTTCGTGTAGATGGCTATAAATATAGCCAAATAGAGCAGAATATCAAGTTACGGCCAGTCTTGGGCGAGATTTCCGGCCACCCGACCGATCCCAACAATCGGGCAAGGCGATTTCACCAAAATTCATTGTTTCACTCGCATGCCCCTGTCACCAAATTGTCACCATCATTTGGCACGAACGGGGCAAAAACAGATGAACAGAAGCTAAGCCTGAGAATCCAAAATTCTGCTATTACAATAGGTAAACATTGGATTTCCGGTAGATAGCTCGTGATTTGACGGCGGATTCGATTCCCGCCGTCTCCACAAGAAAGCCCCTGCTAACATTAATGTTAACAGGGGCTTTGCGTTACTCGAAATCGACTTTTTCGGAGAGTGTGCTAATTTTGTGCTAATCCTGTGTGTACAATCTGACCACAGGTTGCACAGTTTGGGCTGCTTCAGTTGCCACCCCATTCGTTCTACGATCCGTGGTCTGCCCCCATGTTCTGTGCCAGTTGTAGGATAACAATTGCGGCTGCACTGCAATTCGAGGCTATTCAACTCCACCTTCTTAACACATCAACGTGCAGCAACGCCCTCCACAATTCTGTAATGCGGGAATTGGTTGCCAGACGAACAACGTCTCCACTGCCAACCTCGCAAGCCAGCGAGTCCCATCCAAGCTGCGAACTCCTGCCGATCAGTTCTGTGAACACAGTCTTGCATTACTTTGTAAGAGAGCAAGCAAGCCACACGGAATTCATAGAGTTGTTCCATGATTATTGCTTTATGGATTGACATGTAGTATTTTACGGAAGTGAATAAGCTGCTGGATCTGCAGCGACGTCTCGTCTGATGGCGAGTGGCATTGCCCTTGCCACTTCCTAATCAGACCCCGCAGATCCACTTTGATTTGATGGACAATCATTGATTAAAAGATGTAATAGGTGACTATGAAGAGCGCCAACTCTTGAGTCAGGATTCTGTGATCCGCAATTTCTTGCATAGTAATTCCCTCGTCTGGGCACTCTGCCTGTCCGTCGTTGCCGTTGTTTTCGGCGATACGGGTAATCCGCATGGCCTGATGTTGCAAGAGTGCAACCTTTGTCATGCGGTGTCAGGGTGGACTCCGCTCCTCTCTCCACTTGCCTTTAACCACGATTCGACCCAGTTCCCGCTTGTCGGCAGACATGCGGGCGTTTCGTGTTTGGGCTGTCACACATCACTTGTCTTCGCTGATGCTTCGACAGAATGCGTTTCTTGTCATTCCGATGTGCATAGCGGACAGTTCGGCAATAGCTGCGAGCAATGTCATTCGGCAACTGGGTGGGATGAGCGGCTAAGCATGCAGCACAGACACTCAGAAACTCGATTTCCGTTAACTGGCCGGCATGCGTTGGCCGACTGCCAAGCATGTCACTGGAACGGACAACTCAGAGGTCTCGAAACAGCCTGTGCATCGTGCCACGTTGACGATTATGAAGGAACGATGGATCCCAGCCACATCGCTGCCGGGTTCTCACTTGCCTGCGAATCATGTCACAGTGCACAGATCACAGACTGGGCTGCACCGGGATTTGTACATGGAGATGAGTTTCCGCTAACGGCGGGCCACAGCGGACTTCGCTGCGTATCATGTCATTCAGACGCGGCTTACGCAACAACCGAGACTGCCTGTATTGCATGCCATCGCGATGACTATGAGGGAGTGGTGAGTCCGAACCATCATGCAAATGGATATCCAGAGAACTGTCTGGAGTGCCACACGACCAGTAACTGGGATGCAACGTTTAACCATAACAACACGCAGTTCCCGTTGACGGGTGCGCATGTCCAGACATCCTGTCAGCAGTGTCATGTGGGCGGGGTGTTTGAAGGGACCCCCGGTCAGTGTATTGATTGTCACCTTGCGGATTACAACGGCACGACGGATCCGGATCATGCAGCGGTCGGGATCTCGACAGCCTGTCTGGCGTGTCACACGACAGAGTCGTGGGACATGGGGTTTGATCATCAGACGACAAACTTCCCGTTGACGGGTGCGCATGTCCAGACATCCTGTCAGCAGTGTCATGTGGGCGGGGTGTTTGAAGGGACCCCGGGTCAGTGTATTGATTGCCACCTTGCGGATTACAACGGCACGACGGATCCGGATCATGCAGCGGTCGGGATCTCGACAGCCTGTCTGGCGTGTCACACGACAGAGTCGTGGGACATGGGGTTTGATCATCAGACGACAAACTTCCCGTTGACAGGAGCGCATGTCCAGACATCCTGTCAGCAGTGCCACGTGGGCGGGGTGTTTGAAGGAACCCCCGGTCAGTGTATTGATTGCCACCTTGCGGATTACAACGGCACGACGGAACCGGATCACGCAGCAGCACAGATGTCCACAGCCTGTCTGGCGTGTCACACGACGGAGTCGTGGGACATGGGGTTTGATCATCAGACGACAAACTTCCCGTTGACGGGTGCGCATGTCCAGACATCCTGTCAGCAGTGTCATGTGGGCGGGGTGTTTGAAGGGACCCCCGGTCAGTGTATTGATTGTCACCTTGCGGATTACAACGGCACGACGGATCCGGATCACGAAGCAGCACAGATGTCCACAGCCTGTCTGGAGTGCCATACAACGAGCAACTGGAACTCGACGTTCAACCATAACAACACGCAGTTCCCGTTGACGGGTGCACATGTCCAGACATCCTGTCAGCAGTGTCATGTGGGCGGGGTGTTTGAAGGGACCCCCGGTCAGTGTATTGATTGTCACCTTGCGGATTACAACGGCACGACGGATCCGGATCATGCAGCGGTCGGGATCTCGACAGCCTGTCTGGCGTGTCACACGACAGAGTCGTGGGACATGGGGTTTGATCATCAGACGACAAACTTCCCGTTGACGGGTGCGCATGTCCAGACATCCTGTCAGCAGTGCCATGTGGGCGGGGTGTTTGAAGGGACCCCGGGTCAGTGTATTGATTGTCACCTTGCGGATTACAACGGCACGACGGAACCGGATCATGCAGCGGCGCAGTTCCCGACCACCTGTCAGACCTGTCACTCGACGAGCAACTGGAACTCGACTTTTAATCACAGTAATACAAACTTCCCGTTGACGGGTGCGCATATCCAGACATCGTGTCAGCAGTGCCATGTGGGCGGGGTGTTTGAAGGGACTTCCGGTCAGTGTATTGATTGCCACCTTGCGGATTACAACAGCACGAGTGAACCGGATCACGAAGCGGTCGGGATCTCGACAGCCTGTCTGGCGTGTCACACGACGGAGTCGTGGGACATGGGGTTTGATCATCAGACGACAAACTTCCCGTTGACGGGTGCACATGTCCAGACATCCTGTCAGCAGTGCCATGTGGGCGGGGTGTTTGAAGGGACCCCGGG